>CAZTRG010000281.1:0-132052 GCA_964615885.1 uncultured Planctomycetia bacterium
CCCATTCCATCGAGGACAAAAAACCCCTTCGAGGAGAGATAGGATCCATCACTGCCACCTCCTGAGCTCCCGGTTGAGATCTCCAGGCCCAGCTCCCCGGCAAGCCGGCAGGCTCTCTCCCCCAGGCGCATGGTCTCCGGCGTGGGCACCAGCGGCGGGAAGCAGAGCCCTCCACTGACCTCGATAGCAGCCCCAGGGTTTCCCGGACACAGCTCACGCAGCTTCCGGTCCATCTCTTCACCATCGGCCGGGTCGTCAAAACGCAGATCGACTCCGGCCACGGCCGACCCGGCAACGACATTTCCAGCCGTGCCTCCCCTGACTGTGCCGACATTGAGCTGGATTCCCCTGGCCGGCTCGTTCCAGCCGTGAATCTCCAGCACCAGGCGTGCCAGCTCATCCACCGCGCTGATACCCCGCTCCGGTTCGACCCCGGCGTGGGCCTCACGCCCGGTGATCTTCAGCTCGTAGATCCCCACTCCCTTGCGCTGCACCTTGACCGAACCATCCGGGCAGGGTGGCTCCACCACGAAGACCGTCGAGCCGGGAGCCAGCACCTCGTCCATGCAGGGATGGCCCGTATCACCGCCGCTCTCCTCGTCCGCAGCGATGAAGATCTGCAGTTTTCTCCTTCGCGCCGCCCCGCTTTCCTGGAGAAACCGGGCCGTGGCCAGCACGATACAGAGCCCGGCCTTCATGTCGTAAACCCCCGGGCCGTAGAGCCTGCCTTCCTCTTCCCGGGGAGGACGCTCACTCACCGCACCGGCCGGCCAGACCGTATCGCAATGCCCGAGCAGGACGACCGGAGGTTCCTCTCCGGGCAGCTCCGCCAGCAGCTGCGGCCCCCAGGGGCCGGCGAACTGGCGGCAGGAAAGCCCCGCCTCCTCGAGACGGCTCGAATAGTCCTGGATAAAACCCTCGATGCTCGCAGCATCCCTGCTCGGGGTCTCCCGCTCGACAAACTCACGCAGCTCGGCAAGCATCGCATCGCTGCGGGCGGTGAAATAATCACGAATCGAGTTGAGAGCCGGTGGGTGCTGCATTTCCTGTTTGCTCTGCCGGGGGTTAAAATCAAGCCGCTATGATACGATCTGCCGGGGTGATTCCTACAGCCTGGCAGAAAAACCGTTGCCTGCCGGGCCGGCACAAGACCAGCACCGCGGAGTGGATTCTATGGGTATTTTTAAAAAAGGCGAGGTACTTGGTTCCGGGACGGCTCCGGGACGCTACAAGATCCGCATCACCACAGAGGATGGCGAAACCCTCTACTGGAACAAGCGTGGCGATATCCATATCGTCGATGAAGACGTCGCACAGATCTTCGTCGCCAACTTCAAGCCCGAGCTCTTCCAGGTGCTGCCCGATGGCAGCCTCACGCCTCCGGACCCCGGCAGAACGAAACAGATCGTGAAGGTCGAGATGGAGCCTGAGTAGCCCCATGGGTGCAGAGAAGACAGCCCTCGAACACACGGTAACCGCCCGGGTCCGCTATGGAGAGACCGACCAGATGGGTGTTGTCTATCATGCCAACTACCTGTCCTTCTTCGAGGTCGCCCGCACCGAGCTGATCCGCCTGCGTGGCGTCGCCTACAGCGCGCTGGAGGAAGGCGGGCTTCGCCTGATGGTCACCGAGGCCGCCATGCAATACCACTCGCCGGGGCACTACGACGATGTGCTCGCCATCACCACCCGCCTGGCTGAATCGGGACCCGCGCGGGTGCGCTTCGATTACGAGGTGCGCCGGGAGGGAGAGGAGGATGTGCTCGTAACCGGGCACACTGTGCTCGCCAGTATTGGCGAAGATGGCCGCCCCTGCCGCCTGCCGGCCGAGCTGCGGGAGATCTTTGAACAGGGCGAGAGCACATGAGCCTTGAGGAGGGCCCGTCCCACAGCGCCATCGACATCCTCTACCAGGATGACGAGCTCCTCGTTGCCGACAAGCCCCCCGGGCTCCTGGTCCATCGCAGCCGTGAATCTTCCGACCGGGTCTTTCTCCTGCAATTGCTGCGCGACCAGGTCGGCCGCTACCTCTACCCGGTTCACCGTCTCGACCGTGCCGCCTCCGGGCCCATCGCCTTCGCCCTGTCGAGCGAGACGGCCCGGGCCCTGCAGGCCTCGATCACCTCGCCCACCGCCCACAAGGAATACCTGGTGCTGGTGCGGGGCAGCGCCGCGGATTCAGGTGAGATTGACCGGCCACTGACCGGAACCAACGGAAAGAAAAAAGAGGCCCTCACCCACTTCGAAAAGATCGGCGAGGTCTACCGCTCCTCGCTGCTGCGGGTGCGGATCTTCAGCGGACGCCGCCACCAGATCCGCCGCCACCTCGCCCACCTCAGCCACCAGCTCATCGGCGACACCACCTACGGCAAGGGAAAGATCAACCGCTTCCTGCGCGAGGAGCACGGCCTGCCGCGCATGTTCCTGCACTGCGCGCGGCTTGAATTCGACCATCCCGGCGGCGGAAAGCGCGTCGAGGTCCGGGCTCCGCTGGCCGAAGACCTGCGAAGCTTTCTGCTGAGCCTTCCCGGCTGCCCGCCGGACATTCTTGAGGAGGCCTAGGCGTCTTCTGAGGGTGCCTCGTCTTCA
Source organism: uncultured Planctomycetia bacterium (assembly GCA_964615885.1). GTDB lineage: Bacteria > Planctomycetota > UBA8108 > UBA8108 > UBA8108 > UBA8108. The sequence goes on from CAZTRG010000281.1 coordinate 2,590, forward strand.
GCAGGTGCAGCCTGCTCCCCCGAAGAGCTCTCTCGCTCCTTCAGGAAATTGGCAATTAAGACCCCGATGGCTAAAACGCTGAAAGCAATGACGACCCCTGCAGGCCAGATCGCCAGGCCTTTCTTGGCGGCTACGCTGCCAAAGCGCCCAAGCAGGGCGAGACTCACGACCAGCCCCAGCACAGAACCGCCCATCGGACGAGATCCCAGGAGCCAGCAGGAAAGCAGGATTGCCGCTGCGCTGACCACGCCGGCGATGAGCGACGCGGCTGATCCCGCCACCACCATGCCCTGGATTCCACCAATAACCAGCAACAGGGCAAATACCAGTAAGACTTTTTGAGCGAGCTTCATGGGAGAGTCTCCTTAAGAGTTATTTTCCGAGCAATTTGACGAGGAGGTAGATGCAGACTATGGCGCTGAGAACCAGCAGCAGTCCCGAGGGCATGAGCTTGCGGGTCTTCGAAACACGCAGAAAGAAGACCAGTGAGAGCAGACCGCTTGTCGCCACGGCCACCCAGATCTCCTGTATAAAATAGGCCACCACCAGGACAGCAAAACTCAGAACACCTGCGACCAGGGATGGCTTCGAGCCCGACTTCTTGAAGCCGAACCAGCCGCCGAGCCCCATCAGAACGGCATAGACAAGAACAATCATCCAGTCTGTAATTTGAATATTCATGAGCCCTCCTGTCGAGCTCCCTGCCGGACCAGGCGCTTGCGAGACCGGCTCAGCGGGTTTAGATTGCCCGCTGCATTTGGTTCAAAATGGAAAGAAAATGAGCTGGTTACCTTACGCGGCCATGGCGGCGGGACTCATGGTCCTGTTCTTCATGGGTATTGGATATCTCTGGGTCAAGGTCGATAAGGACGACCCTGACGGTGATGAAAGTTGAACTCGGTGGAGTTGTCAAGGCTCCTGCGGGGGCGCTTCACTTCGCCGCCGGCTTGCTGGCTGGATTCTCGTACCAGAAAACACCCAGGTTGTCCCTCTCCTCGCAGGTGATGAGATCGAGATCCCCATCGGCGTCGAGATCACGCAGCTCGATCCGGTCGAACTTGACTCCGGTCGGGCCGCTGAGCTCGTGTGGAACCCACCTCTTTCCGGATCGGCGCAGGTAAAACACCCCGGACTTGCCGCCCGAGGCGTTCTCGCAGCTGACCGCCAGCTCCGCAAGGCCATCTCCATCGAGATCTCCCGGCCGCACGGCCTTCGCTGTGCCGAAGCGTTCGAGGGGAAACTCCAGGAGCTCCTCGCGCCAGGGCTTACGCGGATCCTCACCGGCAGAGAGCAGAACCACCTGGTTGGGCCTGACTGTCGCGGCGAGCTCTTTTCGCCCGTCACCATCAAGATCGTAGAGGCTCACGAAAAAAACCTCCTTGCCGCTGAGCCCCAGCCGATGCTCCCTCCAGGGCCGGCCGGGCTGATCCACCATCGCCTTGCGGCCGGGGTTTTCCAGCCAGAGAACCCCCGGCGTCTTCCCCCTGCGATCGGAGATCACGACATCGCTGTCGCCATCTCCATCGATATCCTCGCTGATCAGGCTCATGATCCAGCCGGCCTGGTACCAGCTGTGAAAGGTCCACGCCCCGAGATCCCTCGGGTTGGCTGGAGAACGAAGCCAGCCCACACAGGCCCCACGCCCCTTGGCCCCCAGCACCAGGTCAATGCCACCTTTGCCATCGAGCTCCATCGGCAGGGCAAACATCCACTGGGTCTTTTTCTCAACGGCCGGAAAGGAGGTCGTCTCCCAGGCCTTTTCATCGAGAAACCGGCCGGCTGCCCTGGGTGCCCAATGCGCAAAGACCCTGCGATTGCCACCCTCACAACAGCTCACCACATCGACTGCCCCATCACCGTCCAGGTCGCAGAAAACCGCATCCTCGGGTGACTTCACCCTGCCCACGGTCACCAGGGGCCAGGGTGCAGTTACTTTTTTCGGGCCAGGATGAAGGTAAGCCCGTATAAGCGCTCCCTCTTCCCAGCCGGTTGCGATGTCCTCGAGGCCGTCACCGTTCACATCAAGGAATCGAACACCGTCGGCTCCGCGCGAGGTCTTGTCAATCGTATGGCGAGTCCAGGCGCCTTCCTCAGCTCCTGAGAACCCACACCAGAAAAAAAATACTGCTGAAAGTAAGCGTGTCATTGCCGTCTTTGCACTCCAGGAGATATTACCGGACTCTTTTCTCAACCGGCAGGGCCCGGAATCCGGGAAGGCCCCTTGCCTGCACTAGGTTGGCCCTCCAAAGAGTTTGAATCAAGCCCCATCCCGCCTCGTCTAAGCTCCTGAAGCCCCAGCCAGGGCGAAAAACCGTTATTTTATGCCGCATCCCGGGCCTGCGCGGGTTAAATTCAATGGTTCACTGCCCCTGGGAAACAGGGGCGTTCAGGTCATCTGATTTACACGTAAACCTATCCTTGCTGGAGTACATTCATGTCACGAAACACCGTGGTATACACCCTGGTTGCTCTCCTCGTCCTTTCTATGGGCAACTCACTGCAGTCGGCCGAAGGCTGGATCACTGATTACGAAGCTGCCAAGAAACAGGCCGCCAAGGAAGGTAAGGACATCCTGATGGACTTCACCGGTTCGGACTGGTGTGGCTGGTGCATCAAGTTGAAAAAAGAAGTCTTCAGCCAGGAAGCCTTCAAGAAAGAAGCCCCGAAGCACTTCGTGCTCCTGGAGCTTGATTATCCCCGGACCAAGCAGCTCGCTCCCGCCCTCAAGGCGCAGAACGAAAAGCTCCGTACCGAGTTCGCCATCCAGGGCTACCCGACCATCATGCTGACCGATGCCACCGGTAAGGCCTACGCCAAGACCGGTTACCAGCCCGGCGGCCCGGAGAGCTACATCAAGCACCTGGCTGAAAAGGCCAGTGTGAAAAAAGAGCGCGACAAGAACTTCGCAGCGGCTGCAAAAGCAAAAGATAATGCCGAAAAGGCAAAGCTTCTCGACCAGGCTCTCAGCAAGATCGAGGAGACCGGTGGAATCCCGGTGCTCGCCAATTACAGCGATATCGTTGAGCAGATCATCAAGCTCGACAGCGACAACAAGGCCGGGCTCAAGAGCAAGTACGAAGCCCGCTTTGCGCTGCAGAAGCTCGATAAAAAATTCGCTGCTCGCGATCTTCCCGGCGTTGTCAAGGAGGCCGACCTTATCCTGGCAAGCAAAGGCCTCGATAAGGGAATCCTGCAGAAGGTGTCCTTCAAAAGAGCCCAGGCTCTTTTCCTGCAGAAGGATGTGAAGGGCGCTATCGCGGCGCTCGAGAGCGCCCAGAAGTTTGATCCTGACAGCCCGATGGGCAAGCAGATCCCGAAAATCCTTGAAGGCCTGAGGAAACAGGCAGAGAAGCAGGCCGAGAAGTAGGCCGGGGCAAGGGCTCTGCCGGATAAGCCTGCCGGAAAATACGGATATCAGAAAAGGGAAGGGCTCCTCGAAGAGTCCTTCCCTTTTCTCTTATTTCTTCTTCTTCTGGGATTTATTGAGCGCGCGGTACCAGCCCCAGTTCCTGTCGGCGAGGTCCTTCATGAGCTTCTCATCGGAGCCGGTGAATCCGTAGGTCACCACCCGCACGCCAAGAAGATAATTCATCGCCTCGACCCGCTTCTTGATCTCGGCCGGCCCGCCGCCGCGGGAGGGCGCACCATCGGAGAGGAGATAGATCGTCTCGACGCCCCTGACCTTCAGCGCCAGCACGAGGGAGTCGTGGATGTTGGTCCCGCTACCGGGCTGAAGCCCCCTGGCAAAGCCCGCAGCGGCCAGGACATTGGTCCGGGTGCCCGGCTGCAGCTGGCCGCGGCCACGCCAGGTCGTTGCGGTGCCATCGTAGGGAATGATGGTGAAGAGGCTCTCACGGCTGAGGCCACCGACCGCCTTGCCCAGCTCGTTCTTTACGATCTCGACCTTCGGGGAGCTCCCCTTGCCCGGCATCTTGACCTGCCCCTTCATGCTCGAAGAAATATCGATACAGAAGATCGCTCGCAGGGCGATGCGGTCCCCGAAAAACACCGTGTTGCCGCCTCCACCGGAAACCTCGGGATTATAGTTCGGCTCATCCGGAACCTTCTTCCCCATGGTCTCCCAGCGTTTCTTGATCCCGCCGGCATCGCCAACAGCAACAGATCCGAGAGCCCGGTACAGCTCGCTCTGCAGAACACTGGCGAGGTCCTCGAGATGGCGGCCGGCATCTTCCTCTTCCCGCAGGCGCATAAGAAGTGCATCGATCGCCTCCGGCCAGCCACTGTCAACCAGCAACCTCACCGCCCAGGTCTGCACACCACGATCCTTGTGCCGAGTCGCCTCGGTATAAAGGCCCACAACATCAGCCCTGGTAACTCCATCTCCCACACGCCCGGAGAAGGCCTTGAGGGCAATCACCTGCGAAGGGTACATCGAGGAGGTCCTCTTCTTGAGCAACCCCCGGGCGACAGCCAGCAGGTTCTTATCGACCTGCCCCCTCAGGGCCTTGAGAAGGCCCTTGTGAACCTCGTAGCGACCGAAAACATCCAGGCGATTTGATGATTCGACCCGGTTGTACTGGCGCAGGGCATAACTGTAGGAAGCCTGGCCACCTTTTTGAAGACGCGTCACCAGCGGGGCGAGAGCATCGGCAGGTGAGTCAGCCAAGGCCGGCAGCGTCGTGAGAAGAACGGATAAAGCGAAAACAGAAATGCCTCGTACTTGCCTGGTCATCAGATTGGCTGAGCTCCATTTCACGGCTGAACACCCGGGCCTTCGGCTGAACCTCAGCCATCGAGCCCAGTGGCAATCATCTTGCCTCGAACAATTATTTTAAATCCAATCGGGCTTGTGGGAGAACGTGTTTCGAATTTTTATTCGAAGAAAAACCCGGGGAAACCACCATGCCAATGCAGAGGGAAGCTTGTCAAGAGAGACACTGAGGGGCAGTATGAAGGTATGAGTATCCTACCCGGCGATGACGATTTCCAAGAAGAGGAGCCCTGGGCGGATGGAGAATCCGGGGATAACTGGGATTTCGAGGAGTCCGATACCGAGGAACTCCCGGGAAACGAGGTGGTGACGGTCAACGAGGATTTCTACCGGGCACTCGAATCTCTTGAAATCGAACGAATGGAGAAGGTCTGGCATCACGCCGACTGGATAACCTGCGTACACCCCGGCGGCCCGATGCTCACCGGTTGGGATAACATCCGCGATAGCTGGGTACAGATCTTCAAGGGCACCCAGGACATCCGCTTTGAGCTTTCCGATACCAGTGTACGCATCGAGAACCGGACGGCCTGGGTAACCTGCACCGAGAACATACTCCACCTCAGCACTTCAGGCGTTTCGAATGTAGCCGCGACGGCCACCAATATTTTCCTGCAGACCCCCGATGGCTGGCGAATCGTTCTTCACCATGCATCCGCGGTCCCTGAGACCGAGGACAAGGACTAGCCTGCCAGCTCCCGGCAGGCCGCAAACCTCCACTGCCCCGAAAAAATGAACTCCCGCACCGTCCGTGTCGCCCCGATTGATGACCTCACTGAAGGAGAACCCCGTGTCTACCAGGTCGGTGAACTCTTCATCGTCCTGTGCAGGGTCAGCGGGGAAGTTTTCGCCCTCGAGGACCGCTGCACCCACGACGACGGCCCCCTGGCCAGCGGTTGCCTGGACGGCTACCAGCTGGAATGTCCGCGCCATGGTGCGCGTTTTGATATACGGGATGGCTCCATCTGCAGGATGCCGGCCCACGGAGATGTCCCCACCTACAGAACGATGATCGATGGCGCAGATGTTCTTGTCGAGAATCCGGCCGAATAATCGCAAGGCCCCATCTTGAAGGCTCTCCTGCATCATGGTAGAAGCGTCCCTTCGGCCAGGGCGCAAACCCTTGCAGACCAGGCCGCCAACAACAACATCGAGGGAACCTATCATGCAGGATTACGCACACCCGGAAACCATCGTCAGCACCGACTGGGTGGCTGAAAACAAAGATAATGCCGACGTTGTGGTCGTAGAGGTCGACGTGGATACCGGCGGCTACGACGAGGGGCATGTGCCCGGAGCACTCGGTTGGAACTGGGCGGAGCAGCTCTGTGACCAGGTTGTACGCGACATCCTGCCGAAGGAGGCAATGGAACAGCTTCTCTCCTCCTCCGGCATCAGCAACGACACCACGGTTGTCCTCTACGGAGACAACAACAACTGGTTTGCCGCCTGGGCCTTCTGGCAGATGAAGATCTATGGTCACGAGAAGGTTATGCTCATGAACGGCGGGCGCAGCAAATGGCTCGAAGAGGGCCGCGAAATCAGCCTGGAGGCCCCGGCAAGGGAGCCGGCCGAGTATTCTGCTGCAGACGCTGACAGCTCTCTGCGCAGCTTCCTGCCCGCGGTCCAGCAAGCTGTCACCGGCGGCGAGGTCGACATGGTCGATGTTCGCAGCCCGGAAGAATACACCGGTGAGATTCTCGCCCCGCCCGGACTTCCTGAGACCTGCCAGCGGGGCGGACATGTTCCCGGGGCGCGCTCGATCCCCTGGGGACTGGCCTGCAATGAAGACGGCACCTTCAAGAGCCGGGAGGAGCTCACCGAGCTCTACTCCTCACGCGGCATCAGCGGAGAGCGGCCGGTCATCGCCTATTGCCGCATCGGTGAGCGCTCATCGCACACCTGGTTTGTTCTTTCATGCCTCCTCGGCTTCGACGGGGTCACGAACTATGACGGCAGCTGGACGGAGTACGGCAACCTCGTCGGGGTTGAGATCGAGAGGGGCGAATGATGACCGAATCCATGCGCTCAGAAGACTACCAGCGCCGCAGCGAGACGCTGGCCGGTTGGCCGGTGAAGATCGCCTCCTACCGCATTGGCGAGACACACTACTGCCACATCGACAATGTCTCCCCCGGGGCAACGATCGCCCGGGCAAAAGCCGCCTCCCTGGAGGAGGCTGAGAAAGAGGCGGTTGACAAGGCCACCGAGCGGCTGAAGAAAACCCGGAGGCACGACTGAGGGCACCCCGTCCCCGGCTGTACAGTGCATTGACCTGTGCAGCGTCCTCCGTATGATACCCACACAAATCTCTATTCAGAATTGGGAGTAAACATGAGTGAACTGCAAGTAGGTATGTCGGTACCCGACTTCACCCTGACCACCTTTGAGCCCGAAAGTGGCGGCTTTGGAGAGCTCAGCCTCGCCAAGCAGAAAGAAGAAGGCCGCTGGACCTGTCTCTTCTTCTATCCCGCAGACTTCACCTTTGTGTGAGCAACCGAATTCGCTGCTCTGGCAGAGCAGCAGGACCGCTTCAAGAAAATGGGCTGCGACATCGTAACCGTAAGCACTGACACCCAGTTCACTCACCTGGCCTGGCAACGCGAAGAAAAAGAGCTGGGCGATGTGCGTTACTCGATGGCCGCAGACACAACCGGCTCGCTGGCGAAAACCTTCGGGGTCTACCTCGAGGCAGCAGGCCTGGCGCTGCGCGGCACCTTCCTGATCAACCCGGAAGGCACCCTCATGAACGCAGAGGTCAACTTCCTCAACATGGGCCGCAACATCGATGAGCTCATGCGGAAGTTCAAGGCCAACCTCTACCTGGCGAAGAAAACCGATGAGGGCTGCCCCTCGAAGTGGAAAGACGACGGCGACAAGACCCTGACACCGGGGCCGGAGATGGTTGGACGGGTTCACGAGGCCCTGAACGACTAGCCTCTGAAACGCTGTCGATTCAACAGCAAGGCCCGGGTCCGGCTTGCCTCAGGGGCGGGCCGGGGAGAGAATACGGGCTGATGAGCTAACAAGGGTAATTGCCAGTGAAAGCCTCAGCCCGATTCTATTGCCACCTGACCTTGCTGCTGAATGCAGCCATCCTGTCCTGCCCACTGCTCCTGGGCGGCGCGGACCCGCTCCAGGAAAAACCCGCCCTGCGGAGGCCCGTAGCCCTGGGAATTTCCGGCAGCTGGCTGCTGTGCGGAAACCGCAACAGCGGCTCTGTCTCCCTGGTTGATCTTGAGCTGCTGGAGGTCGCCGCCGAGTACAAGACCGGGCAAAGGCTCGGGGACCTGGAGATCACCGGCTCCGGCGCCCTGGTCACCGACCCCGCCACCGGACGCCTGCTCTCTTTGCTTATCGATGATGGAAAGCTAGAGACAACAGGCCTGCTGCCCCTTACCGGCGCCCCGCAGGACATCGCCCTGTCGCAATCAGGAACAAGCTGCTCTGTCTCCTCTCCCTGGAAGCGCCAGGTAACCCTGGTTGAGCTGGAGGAGATTGAAGGAGGGCAGACCCGCCTGGTGAAGACCGGCGAGGTCCGCCTGCCTTTCTCACCCGGGCTGCAGGTCTTCTGCCGCAACGACACCCTGCTGGTGGTCGCTGATGCCTTTGGAGGAAACCTTGCTCTTGTTGATCCACAGAAGGGAAAGCTGCTGGGAACCAGGGTGCTCGAGGCCCATGGTATTCGCGGACTGGTTGTCAGCCGTGATGGAGAGAGCCTGCACCTCTCCCACCAGCGAATTGAGAGCAGTGTGCCCACGACCAGGAACCGGGTGTTCTGGGGCCAGGTCATCAGCAACATCCTCAGGAGCATCAGCCTCGACCACCTGCTCCAGGACGGCACCGCCCGGGATGGCAGGCCAAGGGCCGTCGCCCACTGGAGCCTGTATCCTTTCGGCACGCCGAGCAAAGCCGCCGGGGATCCCGGCGCCCTCGCCATGGGCCAGCGCGGAACCACGCTGGTTGCTTTCGGTGGCGTTGACCGCATCGGCCTGAGACCGAAACCCAACCATGTCTTTGAAGAAATAGAGGTCGGCGACCGGCCCCTAGCCGTCGTGCTCGGCCCGCAGGAGCGCTACGGTTATGTAGCCAATTTCTTTGACGATTCCATCTCAGTCGTCGACACCACTGAGGCCGAGGTGGTTCGCACCATCTCCCTGGGACCGGAAAGAAAGCTGAGCCGGGCTGAGGAGGGCGAAAAACTTTTTTACGATGCCAAGCTGTCACTCGATGGCTGGTACAGCTGCCACAGCTGCCATCTCGACGGGCATACTCACGGGCAGCTGAATGATAACCTCGGAGATGACACCTTCGGCACGCCCAAGCGGGTTCCAAGCCTGCTGGACACCTCCAATACCGGTCCATGGGGCTGGATCGGAAACCGGACAACCCTCTGGGAACAGGTTGAAAAATCCATCGAAACCACCATGCGGGGGAAGAAACCCGAGGCGGCCAGCGTTGAGGCTCTCGTCGCCTACCTGGAACTTTTCGATTCCGTCCCCGCTGGAAGCCCCGGCAAAAACAAGGCTGCGGTGGACAGGGGACGCCTGGTCTTTGAGCGCCTCAAATGTGGAAAATGCCACCGGCCGCCCAGCTACACCACTGCCGGAACCTACGATGTAGGACTGCAGGATGAAACCGGGCAGAGCTCCTACAACCCCCCTTCACTCAAGGGGCTCCAGCACCGCAGCAGGTTCCTGCATGATAACCGGGCCGAAACGCTCGCCCGCGCCCTGGAGCTCCATCGGCCGGCTTCAACGCGAGACCTCCCGGCAAAGGACCTCTCCGACCTGCTGAGCTTCCTGCTCAGCCTCTGAAAAAAGAAAATCGGTCAGGGAGCTTCCCAGGTGCCGCTCTCACCCGAACGGAAGAGAGCCTCGATCACCTTCATATTGGCCACGGCATCCTCCAGCGGGGTCGTGACCTCCCGGTCGTCGAGAATCGCCCTGGAGAAATCATCCCCCTGGATCGTGTACTGGTCGCAGGTGTCGAATTCAAGAACCTCGATGTCCTCGCCGAAAAGATCCCCCCTGGACTGGAACACCCTGCAGGGCCTGTCAGGCGGAGCATTGTAGGGAATCTCCACTTCCAGGCGGCCCTCGCTGCCGAAGAAATGGGCGCGCTGGTAAGGCACCATCTGGGTGCTGCAGATGAAGGAGGCCTGCCCTGAGGGATAATCGAGAATAGCAGAGTCCAGCCGGTCAATACCCATATCCGGATCCCGGTCGACCAGTCCGAGCACCCGGGTCGGCTCTTCGCCGAAAACAAAGCGCGAGGTCGTGATGGGATAGCAGCCGATATCCATGATCGGCCCACCCCCGATATCAGCCTTGTTGCGAATATTCTCCGGGTCACGATTGAAATAGCTGAAGGCGAATTGTGCACCTGTCAGCTGCCCGATGGCGCCCTCCTGAACCCGGTCACGCACCGCCACCCACTGGGGATGGGTGCGGACCATGAAGGCCTCCTGGATCTTCACCCCGGTGCGGTCCCGGGCCGCCACCAGCTCCATGGCCTCTGCCGATGACAGGGCGATCGGCTTCTCGCAGAGAACATGCTTGCCGGCCTCGGCCGCCTTGACTGACCAGGAGACGTGAAGGTGGTTGGGCAGGGGATTGTAGACCGCATCGATATCCGGATCGGCAAGCAGCTCCTCGTAGGAGCCGTAGCTCTTCTCGATTCCCAGCGACCCGGCAGCCTCGGCCGCCTTCGCCGCATCCCTGGAGGCGATCGCCGCCACCTCCGAAAACTCTCCCTGCTGCATCGCCGGGATAACCTTCTCAACGGCTATCTTGGCAACGCCCAGGATTCCCCACCTGATCTTCGTGCTCATGTTTCAGTCCTCACTGTTTGGCTTAAAGGGCCACATGATGCAGGAAGAGCCGCGCCGCGTCGAGAACACAATGGCCGGCTTGCCCGCCGTAAAAAAGCGCTCTCAGCGCCGCCGGACACGGCCCTCGCCCAGCACCAGGCGACCCGCTTCGTTCTCAACCCCCGCATAGGGGTCATCCTGGATGAGAACATTTCCATCAAGGTCGAGATAATCCGCCAGCGGCCCCAGCTGGGCGGCAGCCGAAATCAGGATAGAGGTTTCGATCATGCAGCCGAACATCACCTGCAGCCCAAGGGTCCGGGCAAGATGAACCATGCGCAGGGCCGGCAGGATCCCGCCGCATTTCACCAGCTTGATGTTGATGCCGTGGAAGCGGCCGGCCAGGGCGGGAATGTCTCCGGGGCTTATGGAGTTTTCATCAGCGATCACCGGCAGGGCCGACCTGCGACAGACCTCCTCCATGGCTTCAAGCTGGTCGGGTGGCAGCGGCTGCTCGATGAACTCCACGCCGAGCGCCTTCAGCTCAGCGGATTTCTCGATGGTCTCATCAACCGTCCAGCCGCAGTTGGCATCGACACGGAAGACCGCATCGGTCTCCTTGCGCAGCTCGCGGATGATCTCGATATCCTGCGGGGTGCCGAGCTTGACCTTCAGGATCGGATAGTCCCGCGCTTCGCGAAGCTTGCTGAGCATCTGCTCGATCGTATCGATGCCGATCGTAAAGGAGGTGAGCGGAATACGGGCCGGGTCCAGGCCGAGAAGGCGCCAAAGGGGCACCCCGAGCTTACGGCTGGCGAGGTCAAAGAGCGCCGTGTCAAAAGCGCAGAGAGCCCCCCGGCGGTCCCCGAGAATTTCAGCAGCCTGCTCAAGAACATCACGGTAATGAAGTGGATCTGCGCCGGCGGCCAGCTCCTCCAGCAGCTGGAGGTCAGCCTGGACTCCCTCGGCATCCTCTCCATAGAAGCTCGAGGGGCTGGCCTCTCCGAAACCGACGAGGTCGCCATCACTCAGCTCGACGGTAACCACCCGGACCACATCCTGGGACTCCCGGGAGATGGTGAAGGTGTGGCGCAGGTGGATCTCCTCGATAGCTGTTTGCAGTTTCATTCTCAGGCTCCCTGCCCGGCGTCTTCACCGAGACGCCGACGCTCCTCAAGCACAGCCTCGACAACCGGCTCACAACCAAAACGTACCACGTCGGTGGCCGGCAACTCGAGGGTCTCCTGCAGGGTGTCGAGCAGCTTCCTCGCCCCGGCCTCATCAAGCGAGGATGTGTTCGCCGCCACGGCCACCACCCGCGAAGGAGACATCACGTTCGCCATCGCCTCGTAAAGCTCAATCACCTCCCTCAGGGGAGGCATCTCCTGCTCGCTGTGCCGAATGGTCGAGCGGGTCGGGTCAAAGCCCATGACCATCGCCTGTGGTGCGCAACCATGCAGCAGCCCGAGAGTCACACCTGAATAGAGCGGATGAACCAGGGAGCCCTGCCCCTCGATGAGGACAAACTCCTTGTCGCGGTTTTCAAGAACCAGCTGCTCTGCCGCCCCTGCCACGAAATCACTGACCACGGCATCAATCGGGATGCCACTGCCGCTGATCATGATACCAGTCTGGCCGGTAGCGAGAAATTCTGCCCTATGCCCCCTCTCGCGCAGGGCCGCTGTCAGCTCGAGCGCTGTCAGCATCTTTCCAACACCACAATCGTGACCGACGGTGTGCACCCTGAAGCAGCTGGTGTTGCGCGCTTCGTTGGAAGACACCACGAGATCAGCGGGCGGGCGGCGCACATCGATCAGCTCTCCGCCGTGCTCCGCCGCCAGCGGCGCAAGCTCGGGATCATCTCTGAGGAAGGTGTGAAGCCCGTTGAGAATTTTCATCCCGCTCCTGAGAGCCTCGGCAATCACCGCGCGCCAGCCCCCGGGCAGCTCGCCGCCGGCCGTGGCGACCCCCATCACCAGGGTATCGGCCTCGAGGCCCTCGAGCGCTGCAACAAAGGGAATCTCGCCGCCAACACCGAAGACCTCCCTGGCGGTCCTTCCGGCGCAGGCCGAATCAAGAATCGCCACCACCTCTTCCCCCCGGTAGCGCAGCAGCCCCGTGGCGGTCTTGGCCTCGGTGGGATTCGACATTCCCTCTGTCAGAAGAATCATTCGGCTCATACGAACTTCATCCCTCTCTCTGTGGAGTGGGAATTCTAACCGAATAGCAGGGCGGTGTCGCCGCCGCGAAGCATTGAAAACGCGGCCCATGGAGGCGAAAATAGGGGCCGGAAAGATCAACTCTCCTCCGTGACCTGAGAACTCTCCCCACCCTATGCCCCGTCTTGTTAAAACTGTCTGCTCTCATGATTGCCCGGATGCCTGCAGCGTGCTGGTCACTGTCGATGACAGCCAGGACCTTCCCGGCGGACGGGCTGTTCAATTCCGGGGCGATCCCGAGCACCCCCTGACCAGGGGCTTTCTCTGCGGCAAGGTCAACACCTACGAGCAGGTCGTCCACTCGAGCGAGCGCCTGCTCCATCCGCTCCGCAGATCCGGCGCCAAGGGGGAGGGCCGCTTTGAACGCATCAGCTGGCAGGAGGCTCTCTCTTCGATCGCTGAAAACATCCAGGCCGTGAGTGCCGAGTGTGGCGGTGAAGCCCTGCTGCAATACACCTACGCGGGCACCATGGGCCTCGTTAACCGCAACTGCCCCAACGCTCTCTTCAACCGGCTCGGCGCCACCCAGCTGCGCCAGAACATCTGCTATTACGGAGCCGACGAGGGCTACCGGGTCACTGTCGGCAGCGGCTATTGCGTAGATCCCGAGGACACCCGGCACAGCGACCTCATTATCGTCTGGGGCGCAAACGTGGTCACCACCCAGGTCCACCTGGTGCCTTTCCTCGACGAGGCGCGCAAAGCGGGCGCCCCTATGATCGTCATCGATCCCTACCGCAACCGGACGGCCAGAACCGCGGACCAGTGGGTCGGCATCCGGCCCGGCACCGACGCAGCCCTCGCCCTGGCCCTGATGCATATCCTGGAGCGGGACGGCAAGCTGGACCGGGACTTCATCGAGCGCCGCACCATCGGCTTCGAGCGCCTGAGCCGGGAGGTCCTGCCACGCTTTGAGCCGGCCGTGGCGGCCGGGATCACGGGAGTGCCCCTTGAAGAGATCGAGAAACTTGCAGCGAAGATCGCCGGCGCCAGGGCCCCCTTGTTCAAGGTGGGGATCGGTATTGGCAGGAGCACCCGCGGCGGCGCTGCGGTCCGTGCCATCTGCGCCCTGGGAGGATTTACCGGTTCCTACGAAGTCCTCGGCGGAGGTGTCCAGTTCGACACCGGCTCTGAATTCCAGCTCGAGCTGGACTCCATCAACCGCCCTGACTGGCTTGAGGGAGACCCCCGCTGGCTCAACATGACCGACATCGGACCCGCCCTTTGCGACTGGCAGGACCCACCGATCCGGTTTCTCTACGTCCACGGCACCAATCCTGCCGCCACCGCCCCCCTGCAGGCAAAGGTCCATACAGGGCTTGCCCGTGAAGATCTCTTCACCGTCGTCCACGAGCGCTTCCTCACCGACACCGCCCGCTACGCCGACATCGTCCTGCCCGCTCCGACCTTTGCGGAATACCCCGATCTCTACAAGGCCTATGGACACCTCTACCTTCAATACGCCGAACAGGCCATCGAGCCGGTGGGGGAATCGCGCTGTAACCTCGAGGTCGTGCAGGGGCTGGCAAAAGAGCTTGGCTACGATGATCCCTGGTTCCGCAAGAATACACGGGAGCACGCACGCTCCCTGCTCCAGGGCTCCCACGCCAACATCGAGGGCCTCGACATCGAAGAGATCCTCTCGGGAAAAACCACCCGCCTGAATATTCCGAAGCAGGCTCCCGGCTTTGCCGAGCGCTTTGCTACACCCTCGGGAAAACTGGAGTTCTATTCGGCAGAGCTCGAGGAGCAGGGGCTCGCGGCGCTGGTGGATTTTTCCGCAACAGAAGATCCTGAAGACCCGGAGCTCCACCCCTTTCGCCTGATCACTCCCCCCGCCCATTCTTTCCTGAACTCTTCCTTCGTCAATATCGAGAAGGCAAGAAGACGTGAGGGCGGCGGCCCCATCCTGATGATCCACCCGGAGGATGCCGGAGAGATCGCCAGCGGTGACCTGGTTGAGATCTCGAACCAGCAGGGTTCCGTTCGTCTCTCAGCACTGGTGACAACCGACACCAGGAAGGGTACCTTGGTCGCCGAGGGAACCTGGTGGCCCTCCCACAGCCTGGAGGGAGGCGGCATCAACCGGCTGACCTCCAACCGGCTGACCGATCTGGGCGGCGGATCCACCTTCCATGACAACCAGGTAGCGCTGAAGAAAATCTGAGGACACCTCCCCATGGCCGGCAGGAAAGAACAGATCGCGGAACTCGAGAGCGAGATCAGGCGCCATCGCCAGCTCTACTACAATGAGCAACCCGAGCTCAGCGATGCCGAATTCGATGAGCTGGTCGACCGGCTCGAGGAGCTGGCGCCGGGAAGCGAGGTTCTCGCCGAGGTCGGCGCCCCGGCCCCGGCCGGGCAGACCGGCCTGCCGACCAAGGAGCACCGCATCCCGATGGGCTCGCTTGACAAGGTCACCGAGGAGAAGCTCGAGCTCTGGGTTGAGAAGACCGGGCCGCTCTATCTCATCCAGGAGAAATACGATGGAATCAGCCTCGAGCTCGAATACCAGGAGGGCAAGCTTGTAGACGCCATCACCCGCGGAGATGGTTTTACCGGGGAGGTCGTAACGCACAATGCCGTCGAGTTCTCAAATATCTCCAGCGAGCTGCCGGCCGCCTTTACCGGCAGTGTTCGCGGCGAGGTCATCCTGCGCCTCAGCACCTTCGAAAAACATTTCAGGGAAAAGGGCTTCGCCAATCCCCGCAACACCGTCAGCGGAACCGCCAGGAAGAAGCATGGCGACCGGTCGCTGAACCGGCACTTTGAGCTCTTCTTTTACGATGTGCTCAGCGTCGACCGCGAGTTCGAGACAGAGAAAGAAAAGATGGCCTACCTGGGTGAAGAGCTCGGCCTGCCGGTCGCGGTCAGCTACTTTGACCAGACGGTGGAAGGGCTGCTGGAAATCTACCAGCTCTACGAAGGGGCTGAAGAAGGCGAGGGCAAACGCTTCGAGCTCGACTACGAGATCGACGGTCTCGTTGTGCGCTCCGACTCGATCGCCCTGCAGCAGGAGCTCGGCAGCCGCCAGAACAAGCCGCGCTACGCCATGGCCTACAAGTTCCCCTCAGCGGGCAGCCCCACAAAGCTGCTCGATGTAGACTGGTCCCTCGGCCTTGGCTCCCGGATCACCCCGGTCGCCCGCCTCGAACCGGTACAGATTGCCGGCGTGACGGTCTCTAACGCCACCCTGCACAATGTCGACACCATCGCCGAGCTTGACCTGAGAATCGGGGACACGGTCTTCGTGGAGCGCCGGGGAGATGTCATCCCCAAGGTCATCCGGGTCATCGAGAGCGGCGAAGGGGAGAAGCCCGCGCCCCCGCAAGACTGTCCGAGCTGCAGCGGCCCCCTCACCATGGATGGAAAATTCCTGGTCTGCCCGGGCGATGAGTGTCCCGGGAAAACCTATGGCGACATCCTGAAATGGATCAACTCCCTGGAGATCGATTCCCTCGGCGAGAAATGGGTGAGCACTCTCATCGAGGCCGGCCTGCTGAATGATCCGGCTGACCTCTACACCCTCTCGGCTGAAAACCTCGTACCGCTTGAGAGGATGGGAGACATCCTCGCAGCCAAGATCGTTCAGAACATCGATGAGTCCAGGGGCCCGGCCCTGGAACGATTCATCGCGGCCCTCAACATTCCCGGCTTCTCTCGCCAGCGTGCGCGCATGCTGATCGACGAGGGGGTCCTGACCCTCGCCCAGCTGCTTGAGATGCCGGCGGAGGAGATCGCCGCTGTGAAGGGATTTGCAGACATCTCTGCGGATGGAATCGTCAGCGGGCTGGAGAAACGCCGCGACCTCATCGAGAAGCTCCGAGGCCTGGGAGTTGAACCGCTCAAGGGTGAGCCCACCGAGGAGATCGACGGAGTCCTGAGCGGAAAGACCTTCTGCTTTACCGGCGCCATCCAGCGGCTGGATCCACGAACTGAGAAACGCTTCACCCGCAAACAACTTCAGGAAATGGTCAAGGCCAACGGAGGACGCGTGCTGAAGGACGTAAACTCGAAGCTGGACCACCTCGTGATGGCGAATCCGGACTCGAAATCATCCAAGGCAAAAAAAGCGCGGCAGCAGGAGGTGGACATCCTCTCCGAAGAAGAATTCTTTACCCTCATCGATGGCTAATCACCTTCTTGCAAAACGCTCGTGGCGTTTATAATCACTGCCCCCCCGCCTCGAGGCGTCAAAACAATACAAGGGAGAAGCCGAGATGAGATTCTTCACAGCTTTTTTATTTCTACTTTTGCCGGCAAACCCCGCCCTGGGCGGCGATGAACAATATGTTCTCGGCGCGGACTCCAAGCGTAAAAACGGGGTGCCGACGGGCAAGATCACCAAGCACAGCCACAAAAGCAGAATCTTCCCCGGAACCGAGCGCGACTACTGGGTCTATGTCCCCGCCCAGTACGATGCCTCCGCCCCGGCAGCCCTGATGGTCTTCCAGGACGGCAAATGGTATGTCAACGAGAAGGGGCAGTTTCGCGTCCCGGTGGTCTTTGACAACCTCATCCACACCGGCGAGATGCCCATCACCATCGGCATCTTCATCAACCCGGGGGTCGTGCCGGCGGCAAAAAAGGGCGCCAAGGCGAGGAGGAACCGGAGCTTCGAATACGACACCCTCAGTAAGCAGTATGTGCGCTTCCTCTCCGAGGAGCTCATCCCCCTGGTCGAAAAGGAATACCGGCTGGCTGATGACCCGAAGATGAGGGCGATCGCAGGCATCAGCTCCGGAGGGATCTGCGCATTCACCGCAGCCTGGGAGCGGCCGGACTACTTCCACAAGGTTGTCAGCCATGTCGGCAGCTTTACCAACATCCGCGGGGGGCACGTCTACCCGAGCCTCATCCGTAAAACCGAGCACAAGGACATCCGGGTCTTTCTGCAGGCTGGGGCCAACGACCTCGACAACCTCCATGGCAGCTGGCCGCTGGCCAACCACCAGATGGCTGCCGCCCTGAGGTTCAGCAAATACGATTTCGGCTTCGTATTCGGTGAGGGAGGGCACAACGGCAGGCACGGCGGCGCCATCCTGCCGGACACCCTGCGCTGGCTGTGGAGAGACTGGAAAGGGGCCGGCGCTGAGAAAGAGAGCCCCCAGGAGAACGGGGAGAAGAAATGAGAGGAATGCTCTCCAGGGCAATGCCCGCCATCCTGTTGCTGGTGCTGGCCACCGGCAGCAGCCTGGCAGCCCAGGACATGCCGCTTGACCAGGTACTCATCGAGGGCGAGGGCTGGGAGCTGGTGGGTGAGGGTTACAAGTTTACAGAGGGGCCCGCCTGCGACCCGGCCGGGCGCCTGTACTTTACCGACCCACCGGGCAACACCATCTACCGTCTCGGCGAAGATGGCAAACCGGAGGTCTTCGCAAAAGATGCCGGGCACCCGGGAGGAATGATGTTTGGCCCTGGCGGACGGCTCTACTGTACCCAGGGCGCAAAACGCCGGATCGTTGCCTACGACACTGCCGGAAAGGTCGAGGTGATCGCCTCCGATATCCGGTCCAATGACCTGGTTGTCACCGGCAAGGGCGGTGTCTATTTCACCGACCCGAGGGCAAAGCGGATCTGGTATGTCGATCCACAGAGGAACAAGAGAGTCGTCGATGAGGGAATCGAGCGTCCCAACGGCATCATTCTCTGGCCCGACCAGGGCACCCTGGTGGTCGCAGACACCAACACCTCCAGCCTGTGGACCTTCCGGATCGAAAAAGACGGCAGCCTGAGCCAGAAGCAGCCCTACTACACCATGAGGCTGGCCAGGGAGCAGGCCCCCAAAAGCGGCGCTGACGGCATGACGGTTGACCGTGACGGACGGCTCTTTGTGGCCACCCACTGCGGGCTGCAGATGTTCGATACCCAGGGAAGGATCAGCGGCGTGATCGCAAAGCCGCAGGCCGCCTTTCTCTCGAATGTCGTCTTCGCGGGCAAGGGCCTGCAGACCCTCTACGTCACCTGCAGCGACAAGGTCTTCCGGCGGAAAACAAAGACCAGGGGGCTGCTCTTCTTCCAGCCCGTCCCCCCACCTTCGAAGCCCTGATTCAGCGCACCTGCAATACGGCCCTTCTCTTGAGATCGTAAAAGGACTTTGCACCCAGGCGGGCTCGCTTGTCACCGGCATAGAAATGAGCCTTGTGGAGGCCCAGCACCTCCGCTACCGACCCCCGGACAACGATGGCCGTTGACTCATCAAGCCCGATCCCCAGCAGCTGGGGAAAACGGGCAACCAGGGCCTCCATGTCTGCCAGCCGTCCCCGCTGGCTGAAGTGCTGGTCGACTGCCGCGCCGGGAAGAAAACCGAAACCCCTCTCGTATCCCTCCGCCATGATATCGAGGTTACCGAGCGGGTTGCCGCGCGCCATGTAGGAGGCCTGGATGGAGGCGCCGGCCGAGCTTCCGCCGACGACTCCCCCACGCCGGAGAACGCCATGGAAGAGCTGCTCGATCTCGGTGCCTCCATAGGCATCGACAAGGCGCCACTGGCGCCCGCCGCAGAACCAGACACCCCCGGCCTTGTTGAGTACCGCAGCAAACTGTTTCCGCTCCTTTGCATCGGGGCGTCGACTGTGCAGCACAACGAGGTTCCGGGCCCCCTGGCGCCGAAGCATCCTCTCCTCGCCAGGTGGGTCCGGAACAGGATCCTCCATGGCGCCTGGAATAATGGCGATGAGCGACCCTGGCCCGCCAGCGAGCTCGATAAAGCGGCGAACAATACCGGCGGGCATCCCGCCACCCCCTCCAAGGACAAGGGAACCTGCCGGAACAGCTGTGCGCTCCTGCGAGGCCGGGGGAAATCTTTCACCAGCCCGCGCTAGAGCCGCCCGCCGCAAGGCCGTCAGATCGGCCACCTGCCCCTGGCGAAGCAGCTGCTCCTTGAGCGGGCGGGTTTGGGCAGCTCCGGAACCTGCAGGTGCCAGGAACACACTGACAGCACCCTTGCCCAGCACCATCAGCCGCCTTCCCCTTGCGATGAGAGCGGTACCCTCATCAATGCCATAGCCTACCAGGGCGGGACGAGCACTGATCACCCCCACCAGCCGCCCGCGGCGCTTGCGAGCGGTAAAATGCTGATCGATGACGGAGCCGGGAAGAAGGTTGAAGCCGGTCCCGAGCTCCGCTTTTGCCGTCCCCCCGCTAATCATGACCCGCGACATGATGGCTGCCCCCGCGCTTGTTCCTCCCACGACCCCGCCCCGGGCAAGCAGCGCATAGAGCTCCTTCTCGACCCGGGTCCCCAGGTAGGCTTTTGAAATCCGGCCCTGGCTTCCTCCTCCAAACCAGACCCCGCTAGCCTCACGAAGTTGAAGGCAGAAAGCCTCTTCATCAGCTCGCTGGCGCGACCGTGTGTGCAGCAGGACCACCGAGGCAGGCTTCCTCTTGCGCCAGGGAGAGAGGTAATTCTCGGCCTTTTCCTTGTCGGCCCCGGCACTGGCAGTCGGGATAATCACCAGGCGCGCCGAGCTTCCGCCGGCCAGCTTCAGGAACTGCCCGGCGACCTGCTCCGGAAGTTCCCCCCCGCCGCAGATCACCAGGGAGCCCTTGATTCCGGCTGCCTCGATCCTCGCTGCTGAATCGGCCGGATACGCTGCCAGCGGCAGGATGCCCTGGATCCAGCCGCCCAGGAAGATCAAGCAGAGCAGGCTTCTCAACTTCCTTCATCCCCGGCGCCGGTGGATTCATTTTCCCCCGGCGCTGCACCGCTGCCGGAAGGTTCAGAAGCGTAGGCCTGCCGTCGGGCGGCCTCGCTCCAACCCTCTTTCTCGAACTTCCGGGCAAGCTTCCTGACAAGCACCGAGAGCCCTGCCAGCAGAACAGCCGCCGCCAGGACCATAAAGATCGGGGTGTGCCAGTAGATCGTCGGCTTCCAGCGGCCGAAAGAGCTGGTTGGCTTCACGGGAATCGTGATGATGCCGGGCTCGGTCGAGGTTTCGGCTGAAGGCTCGCCTGTACCCTTTGCGGTATTCTGCATGAATGAAACAACGCCCGCTGGAAATTCAGAACCGCTCGGCCGGGCCACTCCCTGCCGCCTTGTAAGATCGCCTCATTATACGAGGGTTCACCAGCCAAAACACGATGAACAAAAGCGGGGCCCGGAATTTCAGTCGGCCGGAGGCGGTGGCGGAGGAGGCGGTGGCGCCTGGTCCTTCGCTTCAAGCTTCGGTGTCTCGGGCTCTGGCACATCCGGCTTCCCGGGCTCTTTTTCAGCAGGGACCGGCTTTACCAGGTCTCGCGGCTGGACCGAATTACCCGCCAGCAATTCGACAATTTCTGCACCGCTGTAATCAGCCCAGACCCTGACAACCTTGACGAAGGCAATGTGCTCGCCGGTTCGAGAGACCGAGAAGAGCTGGCCTTCCTTGATGCCTGCCTTCATTCCCCGGTTCAGGACCACGATGCCGGTGGCTACATCCGAGGCTCGGACCTCGAACACCGGCAAGGGCTGCGCCGATGTTTCCCCCGCTCCCCTGGTGAGGGCTGCCAGCTTATCCTCGGCCCCTTCGGGTTCCGCCTTCGACACAGTCTCCTTCGCGCGCTGCTCCGGGATGCCTGCAAGATCTTTGTGGAACTGGTCGACGGCCAGGCGCAGATCCGCTGAAGTTTTTTCTGACTGCTCCCGGATCTCTGCCAGCTCGCCCTGGAGGTCTGCAACTTTGCGGGATGCTCCCACCTCTGCCTCCTGGTTTTTCCGGAGCTCAGCCAGCTGCTCAAGAATCCTGGCCTGCGCAGAGTCCGCTGCCTCAGCCCTGCCTGCATTGTCCTGGCGCAGTGTCGCAACCGACTGGGAAACATTGCCAAGGCTGCCTTCCAGTAACTTGAGGCGGTCGGTAACGGAGCCCGGGTTCCCCTCATCGCCCTCCTTGCCAAGCTTGGTACTGAAACGCCCAAGGTCTTTCTCAAGCACACTGAGCCGGCTTTCCAGGAGGCCGTTGCGCCCCTGGGCCAGCTCAAGCCGGTTGGAGAGCTTCTGGTTCTCAACTCGCAGCTCAACCTCCTGCTGCGAAGATGACTGCTCAAGAGAACCGAGGCGCTTCTCGGCCAGGTCCAGCTTCGTTTCGAGCACAACAAGAGCCGAAAGGCGCGACTCAACGTAAACACCAAAGATGGCAACAAGGCCAAAAACCACCACTAAAGGAAGCCAGCTGTTTTTGCTGAGCATCTCTCCACCTCCCAGGCAACCAGGTCTTCACTTCAACTTTTCTCGAAAGCTTTAGGGGATTTAACTACAAGCAGAAGCAAATTTCATCACCCTTCTCTCCCGCTTGAAGAAAAGACCAGTGCTGCAGCCCCCGCCGCCCCTGGTGAAGCCCCTGCCTCGCTGGCGACAATCCTCAGCTGCTCTGCAGCCCCTGGAGCGATGTACAGGACAATCTCGCGCTTGAGAACACCCTCGAAGCAATCGAAGGCAGCTGCCACGCCACCTCCCAGGACGACAACCTGTGGGTCAAGTACAGCAGCCAGGATCCCCAGGCCCCGGGCCACAGCAACACCGAAGGCCTCGAAAACCTCTCCTGCAGCAGGGTCGCCATTGCGGGCGAGCTCACTGATCTCCGCTCCGGCCCGCTTGACCCCCACCTGCTCAAAATAGAGCTGCTCCAGGCCGGGACCCGAGAGCACCTCATCGAAGGTCCGCTCACCACAGGGAGCCCTGTAAACCTCGCCGGCGTTAAAGGTGGCGCCTTCGTGGATGCGGCCGTCGACAACCAGTCCGGCGCCACAACCAGTACCCATCGTCACCCCGAGCACAACTGACTCTGCCCTGGCCGCCCCGTAAAGCGCCTCCCCCAGGGCAAAACAATTGCCATCGTTGCTGATCTCCACCCGCGTTCCATAGCGTTGCTGAAGCGTTCCCCGGAGAGGGAAATAATGCAGGCCCGGCAGGGTCGGAATCTCCAGCAGGGTCCCGGACCGCGCGTCGAGCGGCCCGGGCGAGCCGACCCCGATTCCTTCAAGCGCCGCGGAATCAATTCCCGCAGCCGCCAGGGCCCCATCGACAACACCTAGAAGCGCTTCCCGGCTTCCCTCCGCAGGGCCATCGGCAAGGGTCGGCTCAACAGCCAGCGCACCCAGCAGCCTGCCATCGGGCTCAAAGACCCCCGCAGCTATCTTGGTTCCACCGAGGTCCACCCCCACTGCCAGTCCCTCGGCACCCATCGATCAGGAGCCCTCGCTGAGCCGGACCGCGAGCATCTTCAGAACAAAGAGCAGGAAGATAAAGGATGCTGAGATGTCAACCGTGATGGTCACAAAGGGCCCGGATGCGATCGCCGGATCGATACCTACCCGCCTGCAGATAACCGGCACAAGAGCGCCGATCGCCGCAGCCCAGGCAATCGAGGCAAAGAGGCCGCAAACCACCACCATGATAATATCCGGTTGATACCTGGCTCCGAAGAAGAACGACAGGACCAGGCCAACCAGCACAGCGATCACCAGGCCGATGAGAATTCCAATAAGCAATTCCTGCCAGACCGCACGGGATATTCTCCCCGGGTGGATCTCGCCGGTAGCCAGGCCGCGGACGAACACCGTCGAGGTAACCACCGCCACGTTCCCTGACAGGCCGCTGATGAGATGGACGATGGGCAAGACCAGCAGCATGAGCAGGCTGGCCTCGGCGGTCCCGTTTTCGGTGATAACCTCCCTGAAGTGGTTCTGCACCAGCAGCACCCCGATACAACCGGTCAGGGTCACCAGCAGGAAGGGGAGGCGCTTCGCCACTCCAACATGAACAGGTTCGTAATAGGGGTGGATGGCAGTAGTTCCCGCCATTCGAAGCATGTCTTCACTGTGCTCATCCTGCACCGCATCCAGCACATCATCGAAGGTGACAATACCCCGGATACTGCCGGTGGAATCAACCACCGGAACAACCGGCAGGTTGTACTTGTCAACCACGGCGGCCACCTCTTCCCTGTCAGTCTCGACCTCGACCTTCACGAGGTCGGTTTCCATGTGATCCCGGACAGAGGTTTCCGGGGGTGCCCGCAGCAGCTCCCTGATCGAGACAACTCCCTCGAGCCGGCCCTCCTTCGAGGTGATATAGACATAGCTGATGACCTCGGCATTGAGGTTGCCCTGGATGGTTGCCAGGGCCTCGCCGCTGGTGGCCTCCATGGATGCCACCAGGAATTCTGGCGTCATCATTCCACCGGCACTATCCGCCTCGTACTGGCGGAGCTCTCGAACATCCTCGGCATCTTCATCCTCAAGCTCAGCAATAAGCCGCTCCTGCTCAGCTCTTGGAAGCTCATCCAGGGCGTCAACCAGGTCATCGACCGGCATCTCCCCGATCACCTCGCGGCGCTCTTCTTCGGTCAGTCCATCCAGCAGATCTGCCCGGGTCTGCTGGTCGGTCTCCTCCAGAACCGTTGCCTTGCTCTCAACCGAAGGCAGGGCTTTGAAGATAACCAGTCGCTCGTCAGTATCGAGGTCACCCAGGACGGCCGCGACATCCTCGGGAGCAACCCTGTTCAGGCACCCTCGCAGGGCAACAAGATCTTCGGCACCGAGTATACTGAGAGAGACCAGCGTCTCCCTGAGCGCTACTGCACGATCCTGCATAGAGCTTTCGTATTGGGCCATGGGACTGTTACCTGGACTGGCGGCCTGCAAAGTTTGAAAGAGACCCTTTTTTTCCCCCACGGGGATAAAGGTCAAGCTAAATCCAATCCACCGGAACCCGCAGGGCTGCCGTCAAGGTCCGGATAAGTTTGAAGAAGCACCCCGCCACAGGAGTATAGTTATGTATACGGGTAAAAACACCAACCGCCAGCAAAGGAAATAGAATGAGCGAAGGGGATACGCAAGCCGGGGACAGCGGCGGAAAAGAGACTCAGTTCATTCCCCAGGCTCTGCCCGAGGTCATCCTCATCGAGCCCGCCTTGTGGCGGGACGAGCGAGGTTTCTTCCTTGAATCCTATAAAGCCGAAGCCTGGCAGGAGGCTGGGATCCCGGAGTTCATCCAGGACAACCACTCCTCATCAGGCCGGGGAGTCCTTCGCGGACTGCACGCCCAGCTCCGGCAACCCCAGGGCAAGCTGGTGCGTGTTATCGAGGGGGAGATCTACGACGTCGCCGTCGATATCAGGCCCGGCTCACCCGGCTACGGGAAATGGGTCTCCGCTCATCTCTCAGCTGAGAATTTCCGCCAGCTCTACATTCCACCGGGTTTCGCCCATGGCTTCTGTGTCCTTGGCGAAAAGGCCCAGGTGCTCTACAAGGTCACCGGCCCCTATGACCCCGCCGATGAAATCACCATTGCCTGGAATGACCCGCAGCTGGCCATCGACTGGCCTCTCAGCGACCCGGTCCTGTCGGAAAAAGATGCTGCCGCTGCCAGGCTGGAAGAACTTGCCGATCGTCTCCCGGGCCGGGAGGGCGACTCTTGAAAGTCCTGGTCACGGGAGCCGCAGGGCTGCTGGGCAGGGCCCTGGCAGCATGCCTTGAAAGCGAAGGACCGGTCATCGGACTGGCCCACTCCGAGCTCGACATCTCATCGGAAGCTGCCGTCTCGGAAGCTCTCAGCCTCCATCAACCGGACATCCTTATCAACGCCGCCGCCTTTACCGATGTGGACGGAGCTGAGACGCAGCCCGAAGCGGCCCGCGCCGCCAACACCATCGGTCCCGCTGTCCTGGCCGCACAAACCTGCTCAGCGGGCATCCGGCTCCTCACCGTCTCGACCGATTACGTCTTTGACGGCAGCAAGGAAGGCCCCTACGACGAGAACGACACCCCGGCTCCCCTGTCGGTTTACGGCCGCAGCAAGCTGGAGGGAGAGGAGGAGGTCCGCCGGCAGAACCCGCAACATTTCATCGTTCGCACCGCCTGGCTCTATGACAGTCCGGGGAAGTGCTTTGCGCAGGCGGCCCTGGACTTTGCCGCCGACAAGGAGGAGGTGAGAATCGCGGGTGACCAGCGAGGATCACCAACCTTCGTCCCCCATCTTGCCCGGGCGATTTCGCAGCTGATTCTCTCTGATAACTTCGGCATCCACCATATTGCCGGCAGTGGAGGAGCCAGCCGTTTTGAGTTTGTCCGTGAGCTCTATTGCCGCCTGGGAATCGAAACTCCGCTGGTCGAGGCCAGAGCCAGTGAGTTCCCCTCGGCGGCCGAACGCCCGGCGAATTCAGAATTGACCACAACCCGGGAAGACTCTCCCGGCCTGCCTCCCTGGAGGGAAGGTGTCGCTGAATTCGCCCGCCGCAAGCTGGCCACGGAAAGCGACCCGCGCTCCCCCGGCTAGCCTGGGGGCTTCCCCCAGCCGCCCCCTCCCGGCGTCTCAATTCGCAGCCGGTCGCCGGCTTTCGTGCTGAAGGTCGCCACCGCCGGCAGCTCTTCCCAGCCGGCCTCCCCCTGCCTGGAGAGGAGATTACGGCCAGGCCGGCCCGCCTCCCCTCCGGCCTGCCCGTAGGGCCCCTTCAAACGGCGCTGGCTGAGGATGGAAACCTCGACCTGCTCGAGGAACTCGAGCTCCCGGAGGATGCCCTCACCTCCACGGTTTTCGCCCGCCCCACCGGATCCCCGACGCAGACAGAAACGGTGGAGCCTGACGGGATAGCGCCGCTCAAGCACCTCCGGATCCGTGATCCTTGTATTGGTCATATGGGTATGAACTCCGTCAGCGCCCCTGAAGCCGGCTCCCGCACCAGCGCCCCCGGCGATGGTTTCGTAGTACCCGAAATCTTCATTGCCGAAAAGAAGGTTGTTCATCGTCCCCTGGCTGGCGGCAACAAGCCCCAGCGCCCCGAATATCACATCGACAATACGTTGAGAGGTTTCCACGTTACCCGCCGATACGGCCGCGCACTCTGCCGGATCAGGGACCGCCGCCGGGTTCAGGAAACATTCCGGAAGGATGATCTCCAGCGGCTCGAGGACTCCGGCATTGAGGGGAATATCACTGTCTACCAGGCAACGAAAACAATAGAGGGCGGCGCTCGATACAATAGCCGGCGTAGCGTTAAAGTTGTTGGCCAGCACTCCCGAGGTGCCGGTGAAATCAAGGCGGACTCCGCGCCCATGCCTCTCAAGCTTCAGCGCGATCCGGGTACCATCATCGAGCTCATCTTTAAATTCCCTCGGCCCCGGATCCAGCCCCTGGATCTGCGACTCCATGAGCCGCCGGGCTGCATCCTGGATATGGCCCATGTAGCCGAGGACGGTTTCCCGGCCGCAGGTCTCGATGAGCTCCTCCAGCCTTCCGGCACCGGCCTTGTTGGCAGCAACCTGGGCCTCGATATCAGCAATATTCTCCTGGGGGCTGCGCGATGGCCAGGGCCCGGAGCGCAGGAGCGCGCCAAGCTCATCGAAACGGCTGAGGCCTCCATCGATGACCTTGAAAGAGCGAAGAAGCACTCCCTCCTCAGCAAGATTCTTCGAATCCGGCGGCATCGATCCCGGCCGGATCCCGCCGATCTCGGCATGGTGCGCACGGTTGGCGGTATAGAACAGGAGCTCCCCGCCGGGCTCGAAGACCGGGCTTATAACCGTGACATCGGGAAGGTGCGAGCCACCGAGGAAGGGGTCATTGCTGACAACTACATCTCCCGGAGAAAGAGCGGAAAGCTTCCGGGAAACCTGCCTCACGCACTCCCCCATAGCCCCGAGATGAACCGGGATGTGAGGGGCATTGGCAACCAGCCCCCCATCCGCATCAAAGATGGCACAGGAAAAATCCAGCCTCTCCCTGACATTGGTCGAAACCGCCGAGCGCTCGAGCGCAAGCCCCATCTCCTCGGCGATCGAGGCAAAGTGCTGATGGAAAATTTCCAGCTGGACAGGATCAGGCTGGGTGGCCTGCCGGCTTGCGGGTGGCGAAGAGCCGGACCCGGCCTGCTCCAGCAGGATGTTCCCTCCGGCTTGCCTGGCTGCTGTCCAGCCCGGCTCAACAAAAAGGGTATGGTAGCTCGATGCCGCAACCGCCGGGCCGCACAAGCTCTCACCCTCCGCCGGCAAGCCCCCCTCAAGGAGCCGGGCCTCCTGCCAGCCGCCGGCAAAAAATACCCGGCTGGTTTTCCCCGGGGCGCCTGCCGACTCCCCGGGCTCTTCCTCTTCAGCAGCTGCCTCAGCCTCTGCCAGGCCTTCGCAGCTGACCCGGGCCGCGACGAGCTCCAGCTCCCTCTGTGGGTGGGTGAAACCATAGAGACGCTCATGCGCCTCCTCGAAGTCATCCCGGCAGCGCTCAAAGGTCGTC
This sequence comes from uncultured Planctomycetia bacterium, assembly GCA_964615885.1. Classification (GTDB taxonomy): domain Bacteria; phylum Planctomycetota; class UBA8108; order UBA8108; family UBA8108; genus UBA8108. The sequence continues at coordinate 30,558 of CAZTRG010000281.1, forward strand.
TCCAGCTCGATGGAAGACTCCTGCCCGCGGTAGCGCAGGTCAAGGCTCCTTGAGCGGACCTCGATCTGCTGCTGCTCGATGCCATCCTCGAGCACCTCCTGCCTGGCCTTTTCCTCAAGCTCCCCCAGGAGCTCGCCAAGCTGCTGCGCCGTGATGGAGTCGAGCAGCTCGAGTACCGGTTTTTCAGCAATCTTCGTGACGGTGGCCTGCGAGGCGCCCCGGGCGCTCAGTATTCCCGCAAGCGGGGGAACCATCACCCTCGAGATGCCCAGCTGGCGGGCAACCGCGCAGGCATGCTGCGCGCCTGCGCCCCCGAAAGCCACCAGCAGGTATTCGCGAACATCGTATCCACGGGCCAGGCTGATTTTCCGGATCGCTGCTGCCATGCGGTGGTCAGCAATCTCAAGGAAGCCCTCGGCGATCTCTTCAAGGCTCCTGGAGTAACCGCGGCTGCGCAGGCGGCCGGCCAGGGAATCGAGTCCCTCCCTGACAGCCTCCTCATCGAGAGGAAAGGGGAAGTATCCGGACGGGATCCGTCCGAGAAAAAAATTCATATCCGTAACCGTCAGGGGGCCCCCCGCCCCATAGCAGGCAGGCCCGGGAGCGGAGCCGGCACTGTGGGGGCCGACGGTCAGCTTCTCGCCGTCAAAATCACAGATCGAACCTCCACCGGCGGCGACGGTTTCGATCGCCAGGAGAGGAGTCGCGATCCGCACGCCCGCCTTCACGGTCTCATGCTCCAGCTCGAAGCTCCCGTCCCAGCGGCTCACATCGGTGCTCGTCCCTCCCATGTCGAAAGCGATTGCACGGCAAGAGCCTGCCTGCCGGGCGACATCGGCCGCACCGACCACCCCGCCGGCAGGACCACTGAGAACCGAGTCCTTCCCCGAGTATCCGCGGACGGAACACAGGGCGCCCGCACTGGTGAGAAGACGCAGCTTCGCAGCGGGGGCCGCATCGGCAATAGAGCCCACATAGCTTCCTATGACCGGACCGAGATAGGCATCGACGAGAGCCGTATCGCCCCGGGAAACAAGCCGGGGAGCTGAAGAGGACCTGCTCGACAACACCACCTCCTCAAACCGGAAGCCTTCAGCAAGCTCACCGAGCGCCTCCTCGTGCCGGGGGTTTGCCGCGGCATGCAGCAGGCAGATCGAGACCGCCTCGAAGCCCTCGGACTCCAGCACCGCAAAACGCTCGGCCGCAAACTCGAGATCGAGCGGCTCAAGCTCTTCTCCCCCGGCACTGATACGGCCGGGGATCTCCACCGCCACCTCGAAGAGGGGGTCCGGCTTGCGAATTTCCAGGTCAAAGATAGAGGGGCGGTCCTGGTTGCCGATCAGGAGGATATCGGCGAAGCCGGGGGTGGTGAGGAATGCCGTTCGCGCCCCCTTACGCTCCAGCAGGGCATTGGTTCCCCGGGTCGTTCCCAGGCGCAGCTCGACCTCGCCAATGCCTTCATCCAGGCGAAGCCCCATCAGCATGCGCATGCACAACAGCGGTGCCTCCTCGGGAGAGGCCAGCTCCCAGGAGCGTGCAGCCGCCAGCTTGTCCAGGGGCCGGGCGGTAAGAACAGCTCCATCGGCGCTGCGGGAGCCGGTAACAGCTGCCCGCTCAAGCACCACACCGGCGGGACCCAGCAGGCTCAGCTCGAAGCCACGCAGGAAATCATCACAGAGGCCGCAGAGACTTTCATCACTGAGAAGGCCCGCGGCACCGGCGGCAACCCTCCCCTTCAGCCTTGCGGAGCTCAAGACCTTGAGCGTGCGGAGCTCCTGGGCCGGAGTCCTGGCGACGCAATCGGTAAAGGTACCGCCCACATCGATAGAAAAACGCCATCCTGGAGTTGCCTTGCTCATCAGGAATCGGAGTCTAACCGCCCTGCTGCCGGTTCAGCAATCAGCATCCTGCCGCCCGCCGGCCCATCAGTCCGCACAGCTGGTGGTTTCGCAGCTTCCCAGCTCGTCCTCGGTGGGATCGGCCCCGCAGTCGATACCGGGCGAAGGGGGTGGTTCGATACCACCAAAGAGATAACGCAGGAGGCGGACAGCATCGGTAACGAGGATCATTCCATCGTCATCGACATCGGCTGCATCCGGGCAATTGATTTCAACTCCACCGGCAAAGAGCGAGAGCAGGATCCTGACCGCATCGGCAATATCAAGCTGGCCCTCATCCGACACATCGCCGCGGCGAAAGAGCCCTGGAAGCGGCTGCTCAGCCCGGCAGGGTTTCACCAGCAGGAGCGAGGGGGCAAGACTGAGCATGAAGGAGAGGTCCGAGCTGTTGATGGAGGTGTTGTGAACACTGACAGCCAGGACATTTTCTCCAGGCCGCAGAAGCTCCCCGGCTATCTCCAGGCCCACAACAGCGCTCTCGACCGAGCTCACCGCCCGGGTAAGCCTGGAGACCCGGCCCGCAGGCATGTTGGCCCGGGCCAGCTCCACTCCGTTAAGGTAGATAACGATTCCATCGTCGTAAATTGCATTGAGAACGGCCAGGTTGATCTCTCCAGGGCAGTCGAGCTGGAAGGTCTTGCGGCAGAAAACACTGAGATAGTTGCCCTGCATGTCGACCAGCTCGGTCAGGTCGTCTCCATCCCCGTAGCCGATCCCGGCCGGGCCGGCCGCCCATCCCGAATCGTCAAATCCCGGCTCCGTCCAGCCCGGCGGAGTCTCCGCGGAGCCCGGCAGGTAGCTCCAGCTGGCATTGCCCTCAACCAGGATGTAGGAGGCTCGCAGGCGGGGAATCAGCGAGAGATCAGCGGAGCCGATGGTGAAGTTGTGGACCTGGATCGCGAGAACATTCTCCCCCGGGCGCAGAGCCTCCGGGGCAATGGAGAAGATCTCTTCCTCGCCCGCCTCGTGACCTGAATCCGGCCGGGTCGTCCTTGTTACCCGGCTGCCGGGAGCTCCCATGTTTTCCGAACGGGCCACCTCGATGCCATTGAGATAGGCGACAAAGCCATCATCGTAATCGATCCCCAGCTCGAGCTTGCCGACGATGGCCGGGTTGGCAAGCTCGAAGCTCCGGCGGCAATAGACCGTAAGATAGCGATCCTCCATGTCACGCAGAATCGTCGCATCATCGTTATCCCCGAAACCAATCCCGCTCGGACCCGAAAACCAGGACTCTCCGGGAATAAAACCGGGCTCCTTCCAGTCCGGATCGACTGCTCGCAGGCCCTTGAAATAATCCCACTCATCACCAATGGAAATATGCCGTCTCGACTCGATAAGCGGGTATTCCACCACCAGCCTGGGCGGGCTGCCGTCATCGCTCTCGGCTGAATCAAACTGCCAGCCGTCAGAGCCGGTTGGCAGAAAGGCCCAGCCCCTGTTCGCCTCCGGGTCATCGGACCAGAGTCGAAGACTCCCGGTCACATCCACCTCGGCCGGCCGGCCCATGCCGGTCACGGTCGCTTCTGCGGCCGCAGCAGCCTCCTCGCCGGCCTCGATACCCTCCAAACCGAAACTGTTCCAGGTATCTGCCTCGCTCCAGGGCAACAGCATCCTGTGAACAGCTGCTCCATCCCCGGAGTTGGTCGTGTTCAGCTCCAGCCACGCCCTCTCGATATCGATCCCCGGGGGAAGCTGGTCCGGACCGGAACCGAATATGGATTCAAAGCGCAGCAGGACCTGGGCCGCGCTGCCGGATCCTGATGGTGTATCGGTGTCGATGCGCAGGCTCTCGGAGAAGCCATAATCTTCATCGGGGGAGCCGGCATAGATGTAGGTGTCCACAAGCCCCTGGTAGCCATCAACTCCCTGCTGAAAGGAAGCCCGGGCACGGCTGCCCAGGAGGACCTCCACCTCAACCTCAACCTGGTCGACACCCAGCAGCTCTCCATCGTGGGCAACGAGCGAAAGAATATACCGGCCTGATTCAGAAAAGGATGCGCTTGTCGAGGCCGCGGACGGATCGGCGAAGGTCACCTCTCCAGGGCCGCTGACAGCTGCCCAGGAAACCTCCAGCTCTTCGCCCTCAGGCATGCCGTCATCGCTGACTGCCCCTTCGAGACGAACCGAGTTTCCAAGCAACACGAGGTCGAGATCCGCACCGGCCAGGACCTGGGGACGCTCATTGGCTTCGCTCAAGGCCGGATAGGCATAGCGGGAACAGGCCCTGTCGGTGTCGTTGATGTCCCGGCAGCAGGAGGCGTACATCAGCGCCCGGGAGTCCTCCACGTGCCCGAAGCCGAGGCCGTGGCCAAGCTCATGGGCAAGCATTCTCCTGTAGCCACTCGAGCCGAGGCAGCCAACGCCCTCGTTCACGACAACGAACCAGCCGGTGATGGTAAGCCACCTCTCTCCGTCAAAGGTATGGGTTCCCGAGGTAACCGGGCCGCCGTAGGCCAGCACCCCCCCGCAGCCTTCAATATCAGCGATGTCCGAGCAGGGGTCGCCGAAGAGAATGTAGTTCTGCTCAGAGCTCTCCTCGCCCCTGCAGTCGGCGGCAATGTCGCGCGAGCCTCCGAAATAGAGGTTGTAGCTTGCCCCCGGGATTTCCATCCAGAGCTCCATGGCCTGCTGGACAGTCCACAGCCCGCCATCACGAAGCGAGGCATCTCCAGGGTTGCTGCCGTAGATCGTCGCCCATTCACCGGAGTCAAACCTGCGCCAGCGCATCTTGCGGCCGTTGCTCGAAAAGATCGAGCAGCCCTCGGGCTGCTCGGCACCACCACCATCCCCCGGGCGCAGAAGAGAGGGCATGGGGTCGAGGGGGCGAAGCCCCCAGGTGCCAGCCTGGCCCAGGACTGCACGGAGATGGTCCATGAAAGCCGCCCGGTCCCAGGGGCCGGGAGCGCCTGCCGCCTCGCCGCCGGGAGGCGGTAACAATCCATCGGAATGCTCCTCAACCGGGACCAGGACTTCACGACCGGAAACATCCTTCGCCTCTGTGAGGATACCCCAGAAAAGCATCGTCGGAATCCAGAGGTTCTCGCCCTTGCGGCTCAGGCACAAGAGGTAGCCGGAGCCTTCAAGGAAGGCCGGGGAACCCGGAACATGCCAGGCGCGCTCCTCGAGCTCGCCGCCGGGAGTCTCAACCCTGGCCACATCGCCCGGAGCCAGGGGGCCGGAAAAGCTGGAGATCACCTCGAAGCCGGTGGTGGTAAAAACCAGGGGGCCGCGAGCCGCCGGTATTGAGGCCCGCGCCCGGGCAAAGACGACCGCATCGGCTGCGCGAGCCAGCTCCCCGTAGTTTGCCGGAGCAACCAGGGAGGCTGCAAAGAGGCCCGGGCAAAGAAGAAGGCCTGCCAGCACAGCCAGGCCCGGCAGCAAGCCCCGCCGGCCCGGTAATACCAAGCTCAGTTTATTTGCGAAGAACACCATTGTGCAGCCCTGGCCGTATCGCCTGCCCCTGAACTGAAAATCTCTCTGCCAATTCACAACAGGAGCCCCTGCGGACTCCCACTCCTGAGTATACATGTGGCAGGAGGTATTTCTAAGAAGTGATGCCGGTGGGCGTGATAAGACCTCCCGGTGCCGGGAAGCACATTTACCGCTCAGCAGCGCACAGGATTCCGGAGGGACTGTGTTACAGTAATCCCCTGTTTTAACGAGGACCAGACACCCGGAGGACACTGAAATGAACCACTGCAGATTGATTGCATCCTGCCTGCCTGCCCTTCTTCTGCTGGCGGCCGGCCTTGGAGCCTACGAGAACCCACCGACAGAACCCGGCTTTGTATCCCTCTTCGATGGCAAAAACATCGAGGAGCACTTCATCATCAAGGGAAAGAAGGAATCCTGGACCGTCAAGGATGGCGTCATCCACTCGCTTCGCGGCGGCAACAGGATCATCAGCCGGGAAAAATACGGCGATTTCGTTCTCCGCCTCGACTGGCGGATCTCCGAGCAGGGCAACAGCGGCATCTTTATCCGCGTCCCCGGCCAGAATGACGGGGCACCGTGGGTTTCCGGCTACGAGGTCCAGATCTCCAACGCCCCACGAGACGATGCGCACTGCACAGCTTCTCTCTACGGAGTCGCGGCGACCAATCCACGCCCGACGAAGGAGGCAGAAGGTGCCAATACCTGGCACACCTACGAGATCACCTGCCTCGGCGGCCGGATCTCCGTACGGCTTGACGGCGTCCTGAACATCGATGCCGACGAAAAGAAGAACGCGAAGATGCGCTCCCGCCCCAGGGCTGGCTTCATCGGGTTGCAGGACTACCACGCGAGCAAGGGCTGGGTGGAATACCGCAACATCCGTATCCAGCCGCTGCAAGCCAACGGGGTTCCGGTGGGCTTCGAGTCCCTGTCCTCCGATGGCAAGGGCTGGCATAAGATCCGCACCGGCCACGGCAGCGGGGGCCAGTGGGCCTATGCCGATGGCACCTGGGAAGGCCAGCAGGACCCTCCCGGAAGCGGCAACGGTGGCGTGCTGGCGACCGACCGCAAGCTCTCTGACTTCGAGCTGGTCATCGAGACGAAGCCTGACTGGGGAGTCTGCAGTGGAGTCTTTCTGCGCTCGACCGAGCGCGGTCAGTGCTACCAGCTGATGGTTGACTGGCACGGCAAAGGGAATGTCGCCGGGATCTACGGCGAGGGCACCGGCGGTTTCAACATCCGCAACTACCAGCTCAGCGATGATAAGACCATTCGAGAGGGCAATGGCCACGAACAGAACATTCCCCTGGCCTTTGAGCTGAAGGACTGGAAAAAGGTCTGGCGCTTCGGACAGTACAACGAGGTGCGGGCCCGGATCACCTCGAACCCGCCGACGATTGACACCTGGCTCAACGGCTGGCACATTTCCCATTTCGAGGACGACAAAAAACGAATTCCGGACGCCGGCAGCGTGGCGATCCAGGTACACGGCGGCAAGGGATGGCCCAAGGGCGCCAAGGTGCGCTTCAGGAACATCAGCGTCCGCGAGCTCAAGAAGTAACCCCGAGAAAGGAACTCCAATGGTAAAAACCGCTTCAACCATGGTCGAGCTGGGCACCCCGGCTCCCGGCTTCAGCCTGCCGGCCACCGATGGCTCCACCGTGAGCCTTTCGGACCTCGAAGGCAGTCCCGTGCTGGTTATGTTTATCTGCAACCACTGCCCCTTCGTCCTGCACCTGCGAGAGCATCTCGCAGAAACCAGCAAGGGCTACCAGGAACGCGGCGTCAAGGTCATCGGCATCAGCTCTAACGATGTCTCCACCCACCCGGATGACAGCTTTGAGAAAATGGTCGAGGAGGTCGCCAACACCGGCTACACCTTCCCCTACCTCTACGACGAGAGCCAGGAGGTCGCGCAGAGCTACCGCGCCGCCTGTACCCCTGACTTCTTCCTCTACGACAGCTCCCACAAGCTGGTCTACCGCGGGCAATACGATGACAGCCGGCCGGACAACGGCACTGCCACCGGCGCCGATCTCTCAGCCGCCATCGATGCGCTGCTGGCAGGTGAGGCACCGCTGGAGAACCAGAAGAACAGCATCGGCTGTAACATCAAGTGGAAGGCCGGCAACGAGCCCGACTATTTCAACCCCTGAGGGAGCCCGGGTCCTCCGGCAGGCCCCAGCTCTTCAGGAAGTCACCGTAATGTTCCCGCCGGGAGCTTGTAGCCCCCTCGAGACAGCAGGCCGCTGCGGCAAACCGGACCGCTCGCTCGAGGATTACCTCCCCGGGCCACGCGCTTGAGAGTCCCAGCATCGCAACTGCCGTGAAGGCATCGCCGGCGCCGACCGTGTCGACCAGCTTGCCTGCTGCAACAGCCGGCAATTCGAGAACCTCTTCAGCCGGGCCCAGGATCGCCGCCCCCTCGCTGCCGCGAGTCAGGAAAAGAACCTCGAGCCCCAGCTCCTGCCTGAAAGCAGCCGCCTCTTCAGCAAGTCCTCCGAAAGAGCCGGGCGGCTGTGAAGAGAGCTCCCGGAGCTCCTCGTCGTTCAGCTTCGCCCAGCGGGCGCGAGAGAGGCCGGCCCGAACCTCTCCCTTCTGCCACCAGGGCTGCCGCAGGTTCACGTCGACAAAAATCTCTCCCGGCAGGCGTGCAGCCAGGGCATCGAGCGCCCCGCGCGAGACCTCAGAGCGCAGCGCAAGGCTCCCGTGGTAGAGCATTCCCGCCGAGTGGCCGCCCAGGGCCGTGAGAGCCTCTGCCGCATCGATTGCATCGTAGGCCTGGCAATCGTTGATCGTGTATTCAGGTTGTCCTTCACGGACCCTGACGCTCACCGTCCCGGTGGGGAGCCTGGGGTCAACCTGGACACCCGCTGTGTCCATCCCGCAGGAGCTCATGGTCTCCAGCACCAGCTCGCCAAGAGGGTCACTGCCGATACGGCTGATAAACAGAGGGGCCAGGCCGAGGCGCTCGAGATTCCAGGCCAGGTTGAAGGCAGCCCCTCCGATGACGCTGGGCCCATCTTCGAAGTCGTCGAAGAGCACCTCGCCGAATACCACCGGGCGGGCCTTGTTTTCTTTCAGGTCGTTCATACTTCATCCAGCCTGGGAAACCAGGAAACAGGCTATAGCTTTTCGCCTCCCGCTGGAACCCTCCCCACCGGGGGGAGGCCGCCAAAGAAACGGGTCAACACTTGGATCCTGAACGCAGACTGTTACATTAAGACCTCTTCAAGTACAACCCCGGAGGTCGAGACCTTGAGACAGCGCTGCTGCGATTTCGCCCGCGAGCTTCAGGAAACCATCTGCAAGGCCCTTGAAGCCGTTGATGGCGGAAGCTTCCTGCAGGACACCTGGGAACGTCCCGGCGGGGGCGGCGGGACCAGCTGCGTCCTCACCGATGGGCCGGTTCTTGAAAAGGCCGGGGTTAATTTTTCCGAGGTTCACGGCCTGCTGGAGGAGAACTATGCCGGCGATCTTCCCGGCGAAGGGGACGACTTTTTCGCTACCGGGATCTCGCTGGTTCTGCATCCGCGCAACCCGCGGGCCCCCACCGTGCATGCCAATTTTCGCTACATCGAAAAGGGCGACCGGAAGTGGTTCGGCGGCGGCGCCGACATGACCCCCTATTACCTCTACGATGAAGATGCCATCCACTTTCACCAGGCCTGGAAAGATGCCTGTGAGCTCCATGGCACTGAGCTTTACCCGCGCTACAAGAAAGAATGCGACGAGTACTTTTACCTCCCCCATCGCGGTGAAGGCCGTGGAATCGGCGGTATCTTCTTTGACTACGTCGATGCCGACGAAGGCAGCCTCGCGATGTGGCAGGACCTCGGCAGGGCCTTTGTCGATGCCTACCTGCCGATCCTCCAGCGGCGAAAGGATGAGCCCTGCGGCGAACGGGAGCGCCTGCACCAGCTGCAGCGGCGGGGACGCTATGTCGAGTTCAACCTGCTCTACGACAGGGGAACGGTATTCGGCCTGAAAACCAATGGCCGGATTGAATCCATCCTGATGTCGCTGCCTCCGCTGGTTCGCTGGGATTATGATGCCCGGCCCGAGCCGGGCTCTGAAGAGGCCCGCCTGCTGGAGGTTCTGCAGAGCCCGCGTGACTGGCTGGACGGCAAAAACGAAGCGGATTCCTGAAAACAGCGTGATCCTGCCGCTTGAAGTAAAAGCCCCGATCGGCGAAAACATTCTCCATGCGCTATCTCTCAGGTATCCAGCCCTCGGGCGTTCTCCATATCGGCAATTACTTCGGCGCCATCCGCCAGCATATTCGCAGCCAGGATGAGCATGACTCCTATTACTTTATCGCCGACTACCACGCCCTGACCACCGTCCGCGACGCGGAGGTCCTGCGCGAGCATGTCCTGGGAGTCGCCCTCGACTACCTCGCCCTCGGGCTCGACCCTGGAAAAACCACCTTCTTCAGGCACTCGGAGGTTCCCGAGGTGCAGGAGCTTGCCTGGATTCTCTCGACCCTCACCCCGATGGGCCTCCTGGAGCGCTGCCACAGCTACAAGGACAAGACCGCCAAGGGAATTGCCCCGGACCACGGCCTCTTCGCCTACCCGGTGCTGATGGCCGCCGACATCCTGATCTACGACTCCAACAAGGTTCCTGTCGGCAAGGACCAGATTCAGCACATCGAGGTCACCCGGGATATCGCCCAGCGGATCAACCACGTCTACGGCAAGGGACAGGAGCTCCTGGTCATCCCCGAGGCCCAGGTGGAGGAATCAACCGCGGTGGTGCCCGGTATCGACGGGCAGAAGATGTCCAAGAGCTATGACAACACCCTCGAGATGTTTGCATCGGAAAAGAAGCTGAAGAAAGCTATCGGCAAAATCGTCACTGATTCACGCACCCCCGATGAGCCGAAAGATCCCGAGGAGATCATCATGTACCAGCTCTACAGGCTTTTTGCCTCCGCCGATGAGCTGGAGACCATGGCAGAACGCTACCGGGCCGGAGGCTACGGCTACGGAGATGCCAAGAAGGACCTGCTCGAAAAGCTGCTCGACTATTTTGCTCCCTACCGCAAAAAGCGCGAAGAGCTGGCCAGCGACCCGGCAGGAGTCTACGAGATTCTCGCGGCCGGGGCAGCCCGGGCCAGGGCGACCGCCAGGGCCACCGTCGAGCGGGTCTACAAGGCTGTCGGCCTGCGCTGAGGTGGCCGCGCCGGACAGGCTATGATTTGAAGGGCTTTCTACCCAGCAGCTCGAGGCAAAGCTCCTCAAGTGCGGTGGAATAGACCTCGCGCAAGAGCCCGGGGTCTCCCTCCTTACTGGTGGTCACCCGGGCAGGAGTTGTCCTCGTCTTGACACTGAAGCTCGATGTGGACTGGAAGCTGTTACCCTTGCGCTCCTCCAGGCTGCAATCAAGACGGCAGGAATATTTGCTGCCGGTCCTGGTCCCGTTGAACAGGATGTCTCCGTCAAAGGATGCCGAGATGTGAATCACCAGGCGGTGGCCGGGTTTTTTCCTGCTGGCCAGGGAGGGATATCCATCGGGAAACTTCTTTCCCGTCGCCTTGTCCTTCTCTCCCTCTTTTTTGATGACCGGCACCCGCGAGGGATTCGGGAATTCAAGCCAGTGCTGCTCGGAAGCTTCGTGCTGAAGAAAATAGCCGATCCTTGACCAGGTGCGAATGTCGCCAGGAGGTATTTTCTCAGGGCCGAGCTTGCCGGTGACAAGCATACTGAAGACCGTGTTTTTCACCGGTCCGGCAGCAGGAGCAGGTGGCTTCTTGACAGGCTCAGGCTGGGCTGCAACCACCTCCCGCGGCACCGGGGGCTCTGGTTCCGGGACAACAAGGGGCTCAACCGGCTCCGGCTCCGGGATCTCTTCCGGGGGAGGATCCGGCTCTCGCTCCGGCTCGGCCTCCTGCGGGGGAAGCTTTTCGGGCGGAAGGGCTGCTGCTCCATCCGGAGGAGCCCGGCGGCGAAACTTCGGCGCCGAATCCCTTCCATTATCGGCGAGACCCCCCAGCGGCTGTGAATCAGATCCGGTGGAGTTCACCATCACAAAGAGGAACAGGCCGAAAACGAAAATCACACCGCCGATGATGCAGTAGAGAAGGGTCTTATCGCCCGAGCCCCCGCGGGCAGCGCCATGCCGCCTCGAAACCCGGCGGCGGGAACTATAATGTTTTCTAGCTGCCATACTCCTGGGCCTGTCTCAAAAGGGGGTGAATTTCAACCGGGCCTTCATTCCATACTGACAGGCACATTATGACGCATAAGCAGGCCGGGAACCAAATCAGCGGAAAAAATTCTAGCGGAAAATACCGTGAGTAAGCGCAGAAGGCCCCCTGGCCCCCTGGCCGGCCCAGTCTGGTTTTCGGCTTTGTTTTTACCCTGCCAGCCCGGAAAATAAATGGGTTGGGAAGAATGTTAATACCACCTGCGGCCAGGTCCCGCTGCTGAACAATGCTTGTGAACCCGATTCATGGGTCTGCACAGGTACCCCTGAAGGGAATGCCCATGTCTGATTGGACACCATTTCTGTTGCCCCGTTTCCAGGTTCCGGGTTTTGCCCGGCGTGGCTGGGCCTGCCTCATCTTCTGCCTGGCTGCGGCACCCGGCACCTCCCTGGAGGCCCAGGACTTCGACTGCATCCTCCTCAATGATAACAACACCAATATCTTCATGGTGCCCGATGCCTGCTTCACCAAGGAGAACATCGACTGGTGCAACTGCGTCGACTCCGGCCTGACCCATCCTGTCCGGGGTGAAACAAGCGGCTTCCGCCAGGCGATCCAGTGGATCAGTGGACAACCCGGTATCGGCAACCACATCATCGAGATCGAGGAAGGCACCCTGGACCTCTCCTCTGTGTCGCCGGGAGATCTGCTCGGCACCGGCGAGGCCCTGGAGCTGATCCCGCTGGGCTTCCCCTTCGTCGGGGGAAATTTCTTCGGGGTTGATTTCGCGGTGACTGCGACCGCAGTGGAGAACGGCGCCGTTGATTTCCAGGTCTCCATCACCTCGGTAACTGCAGCCGTGCTGGAGGCCATCGGCTACGACCCGACTGATGCGGAGCACTCCAACGGACATATGCTGACCGGCCAGATACGGGATAACGACGGCCAGGGCCTGGTTATCGAATACCGCTACGCAACGGAAAACTACACCGCGACAACGGTACCCGGGCTGCTTCCGACCGAGGCCTCCATGCCCATCTTCACGGTGCCCTTCATTCTTGAATTCTTCTCCCGCGAAAGCGGCATCTACACCCTGCCGGAAACCGGTGACGTCGATGTCACCACCACGATCCGCAGCTTCCTCGAGGACACGGTCGCCGATATTCCGCCCCTGGGGACCACTGACCTCTGTGCCGGCCTCGATGACTTCACCTTCTGCAAGATCATCTCCGAGATCGTCGAGCTGCGTGATTCTGCCCGGGACAACAATCCTCCCTCGGCGGCCATCACCCCCGTCGACCCGGGCATCTTCCTGCTGCTCGACGAGCCCGTCAACCTCGACACCTTCTGCGGCAGGTCCTACATCCTGCTGCGCGGCCGCAACTCCAATGATGGAGACGGCGGCGGGCAGGAGCTGCGCTACCGGTGGGACATTGTCGATGGGACCGAGGGTGGTGCCGAGATCTATGCCAACACCCGCAATTTCAAGGACACCCATGTCATCTTCACCCAGGCTGGAATCTACGAGATCCGCCTCCGGGTTGATGACGGCTCGACGGGTGAACATATCTCGGAGGCCTTTGTCACCATCTCCGTCTCAACCGACCTTGACTTCAATGCACCGCCCTTTGTCGTCCTGCAGACCCGGCCCGACCCTCCGGATGTACAGCTCAACAGGCGCTCAGCCTCAGTGGTGCTCGATGCAACAGGGTCCGATGGCGGTGGTGAAGGTTGTGAGCAGGAGGTCACCTTCCTCTGGCGGCAGATCGATGGCCCTGCCCGCTCAACCATCAACAGTCCCCGCGCAGCCACCACCGAGGTGACCTTCGACACCCCGGGCACCTATCTTTTCGAGCTCGAGGTCGATGACGGGGGCTTCCAGGACAACATCACCGTTGCGGAGGTAGAGGTCGTCGTCCTGGCGGAGATCGAGGCCGGCACCTTCAGGCGGGGCGATGCCGATGACAGCGGACGGATTAATATTACCGACGCCATCGCTGTGCTGAACTGGCTGTTCCTCGGCAGCGCCAATCCCGGCTGCACCGATGCGGCTGACGTCGATGACAATGGCCGAAACAACATCACCGATGCCATCCAGCTGCTGCAGTTCCTTTTCCTCGGAGGCCCTCCTCCACCTGCACCCGGTAAAGACGACTGCGGAATGGACCCGACCGCCGACCCCCTCTCCGACTGCAATTACCTCTCCTGTGGTGATTGAATTCCGCAAGCTCCGGGTAATCAGGTTGCCTATCTCCCGTACCGAAGAGTAACCTCTCTGGCAAAAGTGAGCAGACACCCCGCGCGATGAAAGAATCCATCCTGTTTTTTTACAACTTTGTCCGCCACCCGAAGTCTACCGGGGCGGTATTTCCCAGCTCCCGCAGGCTGGCGGAGAAGATGGTCGATGGGGCAGGTCTCGAAAACGCAGCCTCCGTGGTGGAGCTTGGCCCCGGCACGGGAGCCTTCACCGGCGCCATCAGCGAGCGCCTCGGGGACCCGGGTGTCTATCTTGGACTCGAGCTCCGGGAGAAATTCTCCGAGATCGTCAAAGACAAGTTTCCCCAGCTGCTGGTGGTCAACGATTCAGCCGAGAAGATCGTTGAGAACCTCCGGAAGATTGACCGTGAAACCGCCGATGCGATCATCTCCGGCCTGCCCTGGGCAGCCTTTGATTCACAGCTGCAGAAGCGCATCATGAGCTCCGTTACCGCGGCGCTGGCTCCGGGTGGAAAATTCTCCACCTTCACCTACCTTCACGCCTGCCGCCTGCCGGCCGGCAAGCGCTTCCGGGCCTTGCTCGAGGATAACTTCTCCGACGTCCAGACATCGAAAACGGTCTGGCGCAACCTGCCCCCCGCCTTCGTCTACCACTGCACGAAATAAAACCCGCCACCGCCGGCCAATAAAATATTCCCACTACTGCTGGATTGTCGGGAATTGTCATCTGTAACATAGGGAACGTGTTTCGCCCCCTGGCATCGATTTTAATTCGGTCAAGGGCGGCTTTGGGTCGGCAAAAAATAAGATCAGCTATCTCAAACCTCTACGAGGGTTCCGGGAGGACTCCATGTCCCTATCAAGACTTTTCATCCATGTTCTGCCTTTCTGCTCCTTGCTCCTGCTGGCGGCCCCTGCTGCCCTGGCACAATCCCGGCTTGTCAGCGAAGGCGACACCTGGAGGTTTTTCAGAGGGGTGTCAGCACCGCCTGCGGACTGGAACGAGATTGATTTCAATGCAGAGGAGGCCGGCTGGGAGAGCGGGCCCAGTGGCTTCGGCTACGGCGATGACGATGACGCCACGGTCATCAATGACATGGCTGATAACTACCTCTCTCTCTATGTCCGGATAGAATTCGATGTTCCCGAGGAGCTTGCCGAGGCCTGGCTGGAACTTAGCGTTCGCTACGATGACTCCTTTGTCGCCTATATCGATGGCGAAGAGGTCGCCCGGCGGGGTATCGACGGAGAGCCGCCGCTCTTTGATGCTCCCGCCTCCACAGAGCACGAGATCACCAGCGCCGATGGCTTTGACGAAGAATTCCTGCTCGAGCAGACCGAGCTCGACACCGGACGGCATGTGCTGGCCGCCGAGATCCACAATGTCACCCTCACCTCCAGCGATCTCTCATTCTCCGCTGAGCTGATGGCATCCCAGATCCTGATCACCTCGATCGACCCATCCTTCGGTCCGCTGGAGGGGGGCAATACCGTGAGGATCTCAGGACTCGGAATCTTCCCCGGCCTGAACCCTGATGTCTCCTTCGGCAACCTCGAATCTCCCTCGGTCACCATAGAGGACGGGGCCATCCTTGCCGTCGTCCCTGCTTCGGAAGTTACCGGGGTGGTGGATGTCATCATCGACAGCCCGACGGCATCGGCCATCCTCCCCGGCGGCTACGTCTATACCGATCCAAACGGTGGAACGATGGGTCTGAACTTCACCGATGGGCCCTTCGCCACCGCTGAAGGCTTCAGCGGGTCTCTTGTCGAGGGCACCCTGCAGGCCTGGTTCCGACGCTCGCCTCGCAATGGCGGCTTCGCTAATTTTGCCTACAACACGCTCTTCGCAATTGAGGCCCCCGATGGCTCCGATGCCTTCATCGTGGAGCTGAGACCCGGCAATATCAGGGCGAGAACCGCCTCCGATGGCGACTTTGATGACCTGACCGCCTCGGCTGAGCTGGCCGAGGGCGAGTGGCACAACATCTGCTGCACCTTCTCCCAGCGCGGGCGAGCCATCTACCTCGACGGCCAGCAGCTCCTCAGCGACAACTTCCCCACGAGCCTCCCAGGCAGTGACCGGATCCGCCTCGGATCCCGCTTCCAACCCGAGGGCGGCTTCTTCGGCGGCGGCGAGCTCAATGGCCTTGTGCGCTCAGCATCGGTCTGGAACTTTGAGCGTTTTGAAGATGAGATCCGGCGGGAGCTGTTCATGCCGGCTGAGGAAGACCCCTACATCGGCGCCAACTGGAACATGAATGAAGGTGCCGGGGACACGGCCTCCGACAGCGGCGACCGTGAAATCGACCTCATCCTGGGATCAGGTGCTGGAGCCGATGCAGATGACCCCGAATGGGTGACCATCGATGACTTCCCCTCCTTCATGCTGACCGGTATCCTGCCCGCCTCCGGGCCCATCACCGGCGGCGAGACCATCAGGATCTTCGGCGGCGGCTTCCCCAGCGAGGGAGATGCTGTCGTCACCTTCGGCGGGGTGGCCTCTGAAAAGGTCGAGCTCGTCAGCGACTGGGAGATGACCGCGGAGACACCTGCCTCGGAGACCTTCCAGGTGGTCGACATCGTGGTTGAAACGGCCGGCGGCAGCGGCCGGCTCGCCGGGGCCTACACCTACGCCCCCGACCCGGCCAGCATCTTCAGGGCCGTCGAGGAAGGAGACACCTGGGATTATATCGTCGCCAACGAGGCGATGCCGGCGAACTGGAACCTGCCCGAGTTCCGCCCCCAGGAAAACGGCTGGGAGAGAGGGCCGACCGGAATCGGCTACGGAGATGACGATGACGCAACCATCGTCAACGGGGTCCAGGACCAGGCCCTGTCGGTCTTCGCCCGCTACGAATGGCTGCTGAGTGGTGGTGGCGAGAGGATGAACTTCCTGCGCATGAACATTCGCTACGATGACGGCTTCGTCGCCTACCTCAACGGCACCGAGATCGCCCGCGCCAACATCGATGGCTTCCCTCCTGCCTTTGACACCCCGGCAACTGAAACGCACGAGATCACCGGCGGTGAGGGCGTCTTCGATGAGGTCATCGACCTCACCGGGCTCCGTGACAGCCTGCGCAACGGCCTCAACGTCCTGGCCATCCAGATCCACAACAACACCATCGGCTCCAGCGACATGTCTCTCTCCGCCGAGCTCGAATTCTCCGCCACCGGTGAGACCTTCATCCGCGGAGACGTCGACAACAACAAGAGCTGGAACGTCAGCGATGCGGTCAAGATCCTGCTGCACGCCTTCACCGGCCTCGAGCTGCCCTGTCTTGAGGCGGCCGATGTCAACGACAGCGGCCGCATCGACATGGAGGATGGGGTCCGCCTGCTGAACTTCATCTTCACCCAGGGCGAAGCTCCCCCTCCCCCGCTCTTCGAGGCGCTGCCTGACCTCGACAGCGATGAGCTGGGGTGCGAAAACGCCGGGGAATAAGAACCTCCCGGCTCAGGTCAGGTCCCGGTATTCGCGCCTGGAGAACCAGTACATCCCCAGCAACAGGAAGCCGGCTGCAATTGAGGCCAGGACGAGGGCTGCATCGCTGCCTTCAAGCAGCTCAAGCTGGAAGATTCCCGTCCTCTCCCTGGGAGCGACTCCAAGCTCCCCGGCCGCATCGTAGAGCATGGAGCGAATGTAGAAACTGATCGAGACCTGCTTGAGAACACCCGGCACGCTCCCCATGAAGAACTCCACCAGGAAGACATAGGCAACCCCAAGCAGGGTTGAGTTGCGGAAGGCAGCCCCCAGCCAGCTGAAAAACGCCAGGTAGGCAAGAACTCCGAAGATTACCGTGGGCGCGAAAACCGTGGCCACCTTGAAGAAGGAGAGGGACAACCCGCCGGCAAGGGTAGCTGTGGCGCAGATTCCCAGCAGCGTCCCGAGCGCGATCCCCAGCACCAGCGGCACGCTGCCAAGCACCTTGGCAAGAAACAGGCTCCAGCGCGGCAGGGGGCGGGTTGAGAGGTAGACCAGGGTCTTGTCCTCACGCTCATCTCCAAGCACAGCGGTACCGAAGGTGAGGGCGACAACCGGTAAGAAGAACCTGCAGAACGGCCGCTCGATGATAGCCCGGATAAAGCGCCTGATGCTCAGGGAGCGCTCGTCACCAACGACAGCCACCACCACAACAAGCAGGACAAAAAGAAGGAGGGCTACTGCAAGGCGGCGGGGACGAAGCTGGCGACGCAGGCTGAAATAGATGAGGTAGAACCAGGAGCTCATGCCTTGCCTCCGGGCTCTGCCCCCAGCAGGTAGGCGAAGACCGCCTCGGCCGAGGTGTCGAGGGGAACCAGTCGCTCAATCCCGATGCCAAGCTCCAGGACCAGGGCGGGCAGGGCCCGGTAGAAGCTCTCGGCCTGGGGGACGCTCAAAATGAGATCCTCGGAACCCGCTGCCGTGCTCCGGCGCTCAAAAGAAATCCCCGTAACCAGGCCTGATTCCATCAGCCGGGCCCCGAGCCTCCGCGGATCGCTGGCACTGATGAGTAATTTCAGCGGATGGTCCTTGAGAAGGCGGCGGACCTCATCGAGAGGGCCGGAGGCGATGACCTTGCCCTCAGCCAGGAACACGATGCTGCTGGTGACCGCCTCGATCTCCTCCAGGATATGGCTCGAAACCAGGACCGTCACGCCCCGGGCAGCCTGCTCTTCAAGGAGTCCCAGCAGCTCGCGCCGGCCTCCCGCATCGATTCCGTTCAGGGGCTCATCGAGCACCAGGATATCGGGCTTGTGAACCAGGGCCTGGGCCAGCTTGGCTCGCTGCCGCATCCCCTTTGAGCAGGCCTTCAGGCGCTTGCCGGCATACTCGAGCGCACCCGTGCGTCCTAGCGCCTCGCGTGCGAAGGCATCGGAAGAGCTTCCGAGTCCGCACAGGCGGCCCATGGCACGGACAAAACCGAGCACGCTCATGTCCTCGTAGAAAGAATCTCCCTCGGGGGCGTAGCCCACCCTTCGGCGAACCGCCGAAGACCTCCAGGCATCCTCCCCGAAGACAAGCGCCTCCCCGCAGGAGGGCTTGAGCTGGCCGGTTAAAATCTTCATCAGGGTCGACTTGCCGGCGCCATTGGGCCCCACCAGCCCGGTGATCCCGGGCAGCAGGTCAAAGCTCACCCCGTTCAGACCGGTAACGTCCCCGTACCACTTGGCCAGCTCTCGAAGTGAAACCGGTTTCATGAAACCACCTCCACCGCCCGGGTCTTATGCCAGAAGGCCCACAGGGCGATCGACAACCAGGCCACCAGGGCACCCACGGCCTCCAGCGGCAACAGGGCCATTGTTCCTAGCTGCGGGTTCACCCCGAAGAAGATGTCGCCGATCCGCGAAAGCAGTCCCCAGAAATCCAGCATTCCCCAGTACCGGGTATCCGTCCCTACCCGCAAGAGCGTGGTGATACCCGGCAAGAAGACGAAGATCAGGCCCCAGACCATAACGATCGAGATGGTTCTCTGTAAAAGTGCAGCCACCCCCAGCAGGATGACTGACATACCTGTACTGACCAGCAGTCCATAGCCCAGGATGGCAAAGAGGATGTAGCCGGAGTCGGTAAAGTAGCTGAAGGAATCACTGAAGAGCCCGTACTCGATAAAGAGCACCAGGCAGGGCAGGAGGGTCAACATGCCGACGAGCATGGAGGTGGCCGCGAGCTTGCCGAGGAAATACTGCCCGCGCCCCAGCGGCTTGGACAGGTAATAGGTGAGTGAGCGGAAACGGAAATCATTGCTGACGAGGACCGTGCCGCTGACCGCCAGCAGGAGCATGACGACGATATTCTGGGCAAAGATAAAGTTACGGTAGGCCTCACCATTGCCGGTGAAGGCAAAGTTCCTGGCGAATTCGATGGCGCCCTGGGGAAGCCCCCGCTTCTTGAGGTCGGCAAGGAAATAGATCATCGAGCTGAAAAACAGGAAGTTCAGCAGGCCAAGGCCGAGGAAGACCTTGAAGATCCAGCGCTTCATCACCAGCTTCAGGCCAACCCGCGCCACCGGCCACCAGGTCATCGCAGCGGGGCGTGATTCTTCCTTCGAAACCGGGCGGCTCAAACGCCAGCGGTCAGCGACCGTGGCCCCCGGCACCTCTGCCGGCAGGTCTTCTTCGCTGATTTCCCTGGGGGCTTCGCTCATCAACCCGCCTCCCCCGGCCCTGCAGCTGTCTGCGCCGTGGCCTCCGCAGCAACAATGCGCTCGAAAACCGTCTCGAGGTTCTCTTCATGGGGCCAGAGCCCCGAGAGCAGACCGGCCTGCTCAGCAACTCCACCGGCGGCGAAGGCCTCAAAGAGAAGCCGGGTATCGGTCTTCTCCGGCAGGGTAACGATGTATTCCCGTGATCCGGCGCCGACACGGGGAGGCAGAGACTCTACCTCGGCACCCTGCTGCGCCAGGAGCTCGCCGAGATCCTCCCGGGCGCTGGAGACCTGGATCCGGTAGCTGTTGGCCCTTGATGAAGCCAGGGTGCCCACCTCGCCGTGGGCCAGCACCCTGCCCTTGTCGAGAATGACAACTGAATCGCAGACCCGCTCGACATCGCCGAGCAGGTGGCTCGACAGCAGAATCGATTTCCCCTGGTCCTGGTGAAGACGCGAGATCAGCTCGAGCATCGCCGAGCGTCCGGCCGGGTCGAGACCGTTGGTCGGCTCATCCAGGATGACCAGGTCCGGGTTGTTGATCAGCGCCTGGGCGAGCTTGGCGCGCTGGCGGATGCCGGTCGGCTGCTCCTCGATGAGGCGGTAGCGCGCCTCCTCGAGGCCGAGCAGCGAGAGGACCTCGTGGGCGCGGCGGCGGGCAGCAACCGGCTTCTGCCCGTGGAGCTCGCCGGCAAGCGAGACGAACTGCAAAACCGTCAATCCCGCGACAAAGCTGTCATTCTCGGGCATATAGCCCACCCGGGACCTCGCCCGGCGGGACTCCTTTGCCGTATCGAAGCCCAGCATCCAGGCCCGGCCCGAAGATGGAGCCAGCAAGCCCATGAGCATGTTCAGCAGCGTCGACTTGCCGGCCCCGTTGGGGCCCAGCAGCCCGATCACCCCGGGCTCGAGAACCACCTCGTCGGCCTCGAAGGCGAGATAGGTGCCATAATAGCGCTTCAGACGTTCAAGACGAACCAGCTCACTCACGGTCAACTCCCGGATCCTGCTTACCTCGATGGCGTATCCTAACACGACTACGAAGGCTTGCCACCTCGCACCACACGGCCTGTCATAGCTTGACAGCCGCCTGTGGCTTTCGCATGATCATGCCGCGGCCGGACAAATCAAATACCATTGCTGGAATCGAAGCAGGCAACTATGCGCACCCTGGTCATTGCACTGATCATTCTCCTCGCCATCCTCCACCACGACTGGTGGTGGTGGGACTCGAAAGAACCCCTGGTCCTCGGCTTCATGCCCATCGGGCTGGCCTGGCACGCGGGGATCTCCCTGGCAGCCGGGCTCGTTGGCCTGGTGGCAGTAAAGTTCTGCTGGCCGGAGCACCTTGACGATGAAGAGGAAGATGCCGGTACTCAGTCGCCAGAAGACGATCCCGGCGGAGCCGAGGATAATTTGGCGGAAGCAGAGAAAGAGGAGGCCAGCTAATGTCCTTCACCATCATCCTCTGCTACCTCTCCCTGCTGCTCTTCCTGGGAATTTTCGCCGGCCGCCTGCTGAAGAAAAGCTCGGGCGACTTCTTCCTCGCCAGCCGCGGCATCGGCCCCTTCATGCTGCTGATGTCGGTCTTCGGCACGACGATGACAGCCTTCGCCCTCATCGGCTCAACCGGCAAGACCTTTGAATTCGGAGTCGGGGTCTACGGACTCATGGCCTCCTGGTCAGGCATTATCCATGCTGCGATCTTCTTCCTCATCGGCGCCAAGGTCTGGGCCCTGGGCAAGAAACACGGCTACCTCACCCAGCTGAGCTACTTCCGCGACCGCTACCAATCCGATGGACTGGTGCTGCTGCTCTTCCCGCTGGTGGTGTCCTTTGTCGTTCTCTACCTGCTGATTGGTGTCATTGGAGCCGGGCGCTTCATCGAGGGCGTCACTCCGGAGACCTTCAGCAAGAGCGAGGTGGTGACCCTCGTGCCGCTGGCCGCGGCTCCCGCCGACCTTAAAATTCCCGACGACTGGCAGGAGAGGGTCTCCGTCAAAGACGGCCAGCTCTCCGTCAGCGGTTCGCTCCATCCCAAGCGCAAGGGCCTCTTCATGAAGCTCAGCAAGGCGCCCGAGTGGAAAAAGGCCGTCAACGAGCTGATGAAAAAGGCTCCACGCGGAGCGGTTCCCACGCCGGCCGGCATGGCGATTGTCTGCCTGGTGGTGCTCTTCTACGTCTTCTTCGGAGGCATGCGGGCGACCGCCTGGGCCAACACCATGCAGACCCTCGTCTTCATGGTCATGGGATTGATTGCCTTCTATGTCATCACCGATGCGCTCGGCGGCCCGGTGGAGGCATCTAAAAAGCTGCTGGCGAACGAAGAGAAAAACTCCGTCATGGCGCGAGAGGGCCTGATCGGAAAATGGCAATTCCTCACCTATTTCTTCATCCCGCTGTCGGTGGGCATGTTCCCCCACCTCTTCCAGCACTGGCTGACAGCCAGGAAGGCGAGCAACTTCAAGCTCACTGTTGTTGCCCACCCGATCTGTATTCTCATCACCTGGGTACCCTGCGTCCTGCTCGGAATGTGGGCCTTCGGTATCCTGCCCGATGGAACCAACCCCAACGCGGTACTCGGAATGATGGTCGCGCGCTACTCAGGCGAGGTGCTCGCCGGGCTGATCGGAGCCGGGGTGCTGGCCGCAATCATGTCGAGCATGGATTCGCAATTTCTCTGCCTCAGCAGCCTCTTCACCAATGACATCGTCTCCCATCACTTCGGCAAAGACGGGATCAGCGATGAAAAGAAGATTCTGCTCGGCAGAGGCTTCGTCGTGCTGATCGTGCTCGTGTGCTACCTCATCGGGCTGAGCAATACCCAGTCAGTCTTCGATCTGGGCGTCTGGTGCTTCACCGGCTTCGCCGGCCTCTTCCCCATTCTCGTTGCTGCGCTCTACTGGAAACGCAGCAACAAGCAGGGAGCCATCGCCGGGGTCCTGACCCTCGCGGTGCTCGAGACCACGGGTTATCTCCTCAGCCTGGGAGATCACGAGGGAGAGTTCCTGATCCTGGGAATGATGCCGGTTGCCTTCATCGTCACCATCACGACCGCGGTGATGGTCATTGTCACGCTGCTGACGCCGCCGCCGGACGAGGCGATCGTTGAAAAGTTCTTCCCCGCTGGGGATTGAGCTCTCCGCCCCCCTGCGGGGTTTACAATAGTCCGTCCTGCCCGGCGGGCGCGATGATGACCAGCCCCCTGGGCGCAGACCCTGAGAGCGGGCTGCGCGCCGCTTGTCTTGAACGGGGTGATAGTCTATTCTCGGCTTTCCCCTGAAACGCAATTCAAGCCGGCGGCCGGAATGATTCTACTCATCGACAATTTTGACAGCTTCGTCTACAACCTTGCCCGCTACCTCGAGGAGCTTGGGCAGGAGTGCGAGGTTGTTCGGAATGACGCCATCACCCCGGCTGAAATCCGGCGGCGGTCCCCGGATGCCATCGTTCTCTCCCCCGGGCCCTGCGACCCTGGAAATGCCGGTGTCTGCGTCGAGGCCGTGCAGGAGCTTGGCGGTGAGCTGCCCATCCTGGGGGTCTGCCTCGGCCACCAGGCCATCGGCGCGGCCTGGGGCGCAGAGATCATCCGCGTCGAGCCCTGCCACGGCAAGACCGCCAGGATCCTCCACGATGGCCGCGGTATCTTCGAGGGCCTGCCGGAGAGTTTTGCCGGCGGCCGCTACCATTCGCTTGCGGTTTCTGAAGAAAACCTCCCCGAAGAGCTCGAGGTGTCAGCGCGCACAGAAGACGGCATCATCATGGCCCTTCGCCACCGGGACAAGCCCGTCTGCGGTATCCAGTTCCACCCCGAGAGCATTCTCACCGAACACGGGCACACGCTGCTTGAGAGCTTTCTTCACCTTGCGGGCATCCGCACCCGCCTGCCGGCCCAGGAGACCGCATGAGCGACCGGGAAGAACTCATCCTCGAGGGTATCGTGACCACTCTCAACCCCGGCCACGAGGAAGGTATCAGCGAGGACATCAACATATCGCCCATGGGCCCGCTTGTATCCGGCGCGATGGACAGCCTCCTGCTCAAGCCCTACACCTCCTCACGAACCTACGCCAATCTCAAGCGCCATGGCGAGGGCGTCTTCCATGTAAGCGATGATGTGGAGCTGCTGGCCAGGGCGACACTCGGCCGGGCCGAGCCCGCCCTCCTGCCAACCCGGAAAATCACCGGCCGCTATATCGAGAGCTGTTGCCGTTTTTACGAGTTCCGTGTTGAAGAGCTTGACGACTCTGAAGAGCGAACCCGGATCCGCTGCAGGATCGTTCACTCCGAGCGCCTGCGTGATCTCCTGGGCTTCAACCGCGCCCGCAACGCCGTGCTGGAGGCGGCCATTCTCGCCAGCCGGACAGCCTTCCTGCCGCCTGAGGACATCCTCCGCCAGCTCGATGAGCTGCAGGTGCTCGTCGACAAGACCGGGGCAGAACCTGAAAAGAAGGCCTTCACAATACTCAGAGACCACGTTGAAGAGGCCCGCCGCGAAGCCGGCGGTCAAGAGGTCCGGTGAGCGCAAAGCCCGGGAGCCTAGCTATAGAAACCGGCAGCCGCCTTCACTTCGGGCTCATCGATCCGGCGGGAGCGAGCGGGCGTCTCTATGCAGGAGCAGGAGTGATGCTGGAGAATCCCGGCATCCGCCTGGCTGCAGAGCTGACCGAAACCGGCGACCGGGTAAACGCCGAAGGCTCGATTGCCTCCCGGGTTGAAGATTTTCTCAAGCGCTTCAGGAAGTCCACCGCCTGCGATGCCTTCTTCAATATTGAAATATCCTCCTGCCCTGCTGACCATCTCGGGCTCGGAACCGGGACCCAGCTGGGAATGGCCATCGCAACCGCCTGCTCAAACCTGCTGGAACTCGAGGGCGGCATCGAGGCTGTCGCCGGACGAACCGGCCGCGGACGGCGCTCGGCGATCGGGGTCCATGGCTTTGACAGGGGCGGCTTTCTCATCGACAACGGAAAGGCCGGGGAGCAGGGGCTCTCCGCGCTGCGCACCCGGATCGAGCTGCCGGAGGCCTGGCGGTTCCTGCTGGTTATCGCGCCGGGCCAGCGCGGCCTCAGCGGCCGGAAAGAGGCTGACTGCTTCAAAAGCCTCGAGGCCATACCCTCCGAGACGGTCGACCGCCTGGAGGACCTTCTCGAGAACACCCTGGTGCCGGCAGCACAGGAGGATGACTGTCCCGCTTTCTCCCGGGCCCTGCATGAATTCGGCCTGCTGGCCGGGGAGCCCTTCCAGCAGGCCCAGGGTGGCGCCTTCTCGACCAGCCTGGCCGCAGAGGTTGCCCGGCACCTTCGCCAGGAGGGAGTTGAGGGTGTTGGACAGAGCTCCTGGGGGCCGGCCCTCTACGCCCTCCTGCCCAACCAGCAGGAGGCCGAAACGGTGGCCGGCAAACTCAGGACCCGGTTCGGGCTCAGCACTGCAGAAGTACAGGTCACCCAGCCACGCAACCGTGGCGCTGCGGTCAGGGCCCTGGCCTGAAGCTGCTGAAGTTGAAAGAAGGGAGAACCACTGCCGAACAGGCTTGATCTGTCGTCCGATTTGGTACCCAATGTCAGCCTTTCACGAATGTAGAAGGAAGCGATCCATGCTCAACCCGGGTGAATTCAAGAGAGGCCAGATCATCGATATCGATGGCCACCCCTGCCTGATTGAAAAAATCACCATGCAGACTCCCTCCTCCCGCGGCGGCAACACCATCTGGAAGGTCCGGGCAAGGAACCTCAGAACCAAGCAGAAGGTCGATAAGGCGTTTAGAAGCGGTGATACGGCCATCGAGCCGGATTTCGAGAAGAGACACGTACAGTTTCTCTACCGGGACCCAAGCGGCCTCCACTTCATGGACATGGACAGCTACGACCAGTTCTCACTTCCGCTCGACGGCTTCAGCGACGAGGCCGGCTACCTCACCGACAACCTCGAGGGTATCCGCTCCCTGGTTCTCGAAGACGAGGTGATCGGTATCGAGCTCCCCCTGACCGTCGACATCTCAATCACCGAATGCGACCCGGCGGTAAAGGGAAACTCCGCAACTGCACGGCAGAAGAATGCCACCCTGGAAACAGGCCTTGTGATCCAGGTGCCCGAACATATTTCCAGCGGAGAGGTCGTCCGCGTCGACACGACAAACGGCAAGTTCATCCGCCGGGCCACGGACTGACTGGAGCTCAGACCTCGTTCGTGGCGACGACCGTACCGGGCTCGAAGTTCCCCTCGACGGGTTCCCGGTTATCGAAACCTGTCGTCAGCTCGTGCCAGTGCTCGATGGTTT
Source organism: uncultured Planctomycetia bacterium (assembly GCA_964615885.1). GTDB lineage: Bacteria > Planctomycetota > UBA8108 > UBA8108 > UBA8108 > UBA8108. The sequence goes on from CAZTRG010000281.1 coordinate 56,672, forward strand.
CTTCGCCGAGCTTCCAGCAGAGATAGACTACGCGGCCATCGAGCAGGGCCGGAAAGTCAACCAGCCCTTTATTGGGATCCTTCATCTCGATACCGAGAGCGGCGAGCTCTTCGAAAAACTCTGAGCGCCCATCTGCGATTTTCTGGAGGCGCTCCTGCAGCACATCAAGACGGTCACGATCGGAGCCCTCGCCGGCCACCTCCCGGATCTCGAGGTAGACCTCTTTCATCTGCGCGGTCACCTCGACGATATCACTGACGATCCTGGAGACCAGGGGGAGGGTGCTCCGCGCCTCTTCGAGTTCAAACAGCTTCTGTTCTCTTCTTGCCATTGCTCTTTCCTGCTAGTGCTGCTACCCGGTTACCCGGTTACCCAAGGGCCACATTCTGGCCGAACTGTGCCCCGCAATCAATAGCCCACGAACAAACAGGAGGAACAATTCGGGCAGTTTTTCAGAAGAGATCGACGAAGCCTTTCACAGCCGGGGTGGGCTCCTCGCCTCTGCGGGTCACCAGGTAGATATACTGGCGCGGGTAGTAGGCCTTCAGGCTCCTGGTGTGAAGATCCTGGCGGGTCGCATCGATGTTGAGGTTGTGGATGATGGAAATTCCATAGCCAAGACTGACGTAGTTGATGATCAGGTCGGTAGACCCGAGCGCCATGGCAACCGGGGTCTTCAGCTTCCTCTGCTCAAAGGGCCTGTCGATGAAACGGCGGGTCTCCGTCCCCCCGGTGTAGGAGAGGAATGGGTACTCGGTGATGTCAGCCAGGGAAACCTTGCGCCGGTGGCCCAGGGGGTGGTTGCTCGGAGTGATCAGGATCATCTCACAGGGTGCCACCGGACGGGCCTCGAGCTCCTCACGCTGGGGATCGATCAGGATAATGCCGACATCGGTCTGGGCATTGGCAACCGAGTCGATGATCTCGGCGGTGCGCATATTGTGGATACTGATCTCCACCTTCGGAAACAGGGTCCTGTATTTCTCCAGCAAGGGAGGAAGCATGTGGGTGGCCACCGACTGGTTGGTCGAGACGGTCAGCCGGGTGCCCTCGTACTGCGCATGGCCGCTGAAAACCGCATCGATCTCTTCCTCGGTTTCAAACAGCTTCTGCGCCAGCTCGTAGAGAACCTGGCCTTCCCGGGTCGGCTCCACGCCACGGGGGTAGCGCTGGAGTAATTGCATACCGACCTCCTGCTCGAGGTTCTTCACCTGGAGGCTTATGCTGGGCTGAGAGAGCCGTAAACGACGGGCTGCAGCCGTAAACCCTCCCTGCTTCACAACCGTGTAGAAGCCGCGCAGACGATTCAGATCCATCCTGTAGCTCCCGCAAAAGACCCATAGTTTCTAACTATGACTAACTATATTGTTTATTTATTAGATTTATAGTCTTTTCTTGCGTATTTTCTCCCTCTGGACCCTTTGCCCGCGAGGGAAGAGGAGAAAACCCGCCGGGATGAAAAAACTGATGAGTCACCAATGAATCGCAGGCTGCTTAAATCGAAAATCCACCGCGCCCGGGTCACCGAGGCCGACCTCGACTACAACGGCAGCGTCACCGTTGATGCCGAGCTGCTCGAGGCTGCCGACATCCTCGAACACGAGGAGGTGCAGATCTACAATATCACCAACGGCGCCCGGCTATCGACCTACGCCATTGCGGGGCCCCCGGGCTCCGGAATCATCTGCATCAATGGAGCGGCTGCACATCTCTGCTCTGTCGACGACCTGGTCATCCTGGCCAGCTACGCCGACTACCTCCCCAGCGAGCTTCATGAACACAGCCCCGCAGTCATCCTCGTCGATGAAGAAAACCGCATCCGGCAGAAAGTAAAGGCATGACCCCCCAACTGGAAACGGAGGCGGCCGGATGAGCCATCTACCCCCACCGGGAAAAGATTCCGGAAGAAAAGACAAGGTCACCTCCACCGGGCTGAAAACCCGCAAGCTCGCCGGCGAAAAGATTACCGCCCTGACCGCCTTTGATTGCCTCGGTGCCTCGATTGTAGAGGAGGCGGGAGTTGACCTGGTGCTGGTGGGCGACAGCCTCGCCAACACATCCCTGGGCTACGAAAACACCCTGCCCGTCTCTATGGATGAGATGCTCTCCGCTGTCAGGGCCGCCAGGCGCGGGACCTGCCGTGCCATGCTGGTCGCCGATATGCCCTTTGGCAGCTACCAGGTCAGCAGCGAAGGCGCCCTGGCCAACGCGGTCGCCTTCCTCAAGGCCGGGGCCGAGGCTGTGAAGATCGAAGGCGGCGCAGCCAGGGCCCCGCTGGCGGCAAAGCTGGCGGACAACGGGATTCCTGTCATGGGCCACATCGGCCTCACCCCGCAATCAGTCCATGCAATGGGCGGCTACAAGGTACAGGGCAAGGTGGAGGAGGATGCACGCCAGCTTCTCGATGATGCGCTGGCGCTGGAGGAGGCCGGGGTCTTCAGCCTGGTGCTCGAGGGGATGCCCTCGGACCTCGCAGCAAGGATCACGGGAGCCCTGGAGATACCGACCATCGGCATCGGGGCCGGAGGCGGCTGCGATGGCCAGATCCTCGTTTTTTCCGATCTCCTGGGGCTCAGCGCCGGACAAAAACCAAAATTTGTCCGCAAATATGCCGATCTTCGATCAGCCGCGATCGAGGCCATCAGGAGCTATTGCCGCGATGTTCGCGATGGCGATTTCCCTTCTGCCAGCGAGACTTACGGAAAAATCCCGGAAAAACGCGCCGAAAACCAGGCCTGAGGACTGCACGCGGTAAGGGGCCTTTGCCCTTGGGGAGCCCCTCGCGCTCCGGCCAATTTCCTTTGATTTTACCCCCCCGATTAGCCATGCTTGTCCCTCGATTTGAACTCGTTTCGAGGTTAATTGGTGGTCTCTATACAAGACGAAAACATCGTCTTCCTGGAGCTGACCCTCCGGAAAGACGAGGCTTCGGTATTGTCGGCTGAAATTATTCAGACCGGGCACAATGCTGTAGTACGCAAAACGATTCACCACTGGGCCCGCCTGCGAGGAGCCTCGATCAAGGACCGTATCCGCAGGGAGATCACGACCTACCGCATAGAGAATCCTGTCCCGGACCCCTCGCGAAAAACGGAGAAGGTTCTCGCCAGGGTCCTGGATCATTATCTTGACCGGTGTTGCTCCGGCCAGAGCGTCTTCGGTGAACGGCTTGTAGTCGATGTGCCGATGGGGCAGGTTTCAGGCCCCCACGGCATCTCAGAGCGCCTCGAAGTCATCGCCTGAAGCAAACAGCTCCAGGGCAGAAAAACCAACCGGTCTTATCAGAAGCAGCAGGGGAAAAAAACATGAGCCGCAATGAACAGGAAATGAAGGAGCTCCTGCGCTCCCTGACCCTGGCCGCCGGGGCACCCGGGGCCGAGGACGAGGTGCGGGCCCTGGTCCGGGAAAAACTCGAGGGAGCCGGGGAGCTCTCCTATGACGGGCTCGGAAGCATCCTCTGCGAAAAAAGCGGAGGTGCCGGCTCGCCCCGGATCATGATCGACGGACACATGGACGAGGTCGGCTTCATGGTGCAGAGCATCAGCTCCGAGGGACGAATCAACTTCGTGCCGCTGGGAGGCTGGTGGGCCCATGTGCTCCTCAGCCAGAGGGTGGACATCATCAGCTCTGATGGAAAGGTGCCGGGAGTCATTGGCTCTACGCCGCCCCACTTCCTCAGCGCCGGGAAACGGGAAAAACTCCTCGGGCTCGAGGACATGTACATCGACATCGGCGCCACCAGCGCTGAAGAGGCCGCCGAGACGGGAGTGCGCATCGGCGACACCATCGTCCCCCATGCCGAATTCTGCGAGCTGAGCAATCCGGACATCCTCAGCTCAAAAGCATTCGATAACCGGGTCGGCATCGGCCTGATGATCGAGACCCTGCTGGAGTTCTCCTCCCGTGAACACCCCAACACCATCATAGGCGTCGGCGCCGCCCAGGAAGAGATCGGCTGCCGTGGAGCAGCGACCGCCAGCGAGAAGGCGGCCCCGGATGTAGGGATCGTCCTGGAGGGGACCCCTGCGGATGACATCCCGGGCTTCACCGAGCCCCAGGCCATCCTCGGCAAGGGGCCCCAGATTCGTTTCTATGACCCCACGGCTATCTCCAACAGGCGGCTCGCCGACCTGGTCGCCGGGGTTGCTGAAGAGGCCGGCATCGAGATCCAGCTTGCGGTGCGCCGCAGCGGCGGAACCGATGCCAAGAGCATCCACCTGCACCGAAGCGGCGTCCCGACAGTGGTCATCGGTGTGCCCGCAAGGTACATCCACAGCCACGTAAGCCTCATCAGCTGGCAGGATTACCTCAACACAGGCAAGCTGGTCTGCGAGCTGGTTGCTCGACTCGATTCCGCCGCAGTTGAGAGCCTCAGCGACTTCAGCTGAGCTGGAGTGCTTCCGCCACAGCAGGGCCTAGTCCTTGAAGCCGGCACCACGGGTCAGGGTTTTGATCCTGCACAGGTACATGTCTGAGGTCAGGTAGAGCACGCTTCCATCGTTGCCCCAGCCTACATTAGCAATCCTCTCGCCTGTCACGATCCGCCCCAGCAGCTTTCCCTTCGGCGAGATCACCAGCACACCCCCGGGCCCGGTTGCAAAAACATTCCCCTTTGCATCAACCTTGAGACCATCACCACCGCCTCGCGAAATGTGCTCCTGCTTTGAAGAATCGAAAAAGGCGCGGGCAGGGCCCAGGCTTCCATCTTCTTTCACCGGGAAGGCCCTCCAGACGGGATCACGGCCATCGCTGTTGGCCACGTAGAGGGTCTTGTGATCCGGCGCAAAGGCGATGCCGTTGGGCCGGGAGATCTCCTTCGATTGCAGGGTGACCGTGCCATCTTTCTGCAGGCGGTAGACACCGCAGAAATCAATCTCACGCATGGGATCCTTTTCCCGCCGGGGCAAGCCATAGATCGGATCGGTAAAAAAGATGTCCCCATTGTCGCGGATCGCCAGGTCGTTGGGACTGTTGAAGCGCTTGCCCTGCCAGCGGTCGGCCAGGGTGACCTTGCCGCCTCCGGCGGTGAGCACGGAGATCCTGCGGTCGCCGTGTTCACAGGAGACCAGGCGGCCCTTCGCATCGAGGGCGAGCCCGTTGCTGCCGGGCTCACGGCCGTAATCCGCCGCCCCCGTATAGCCGGAGGGCTTGAGGAAGACCGATGAGCCGACGCCCTCCTGCCACTTGATGACCGAGTTGGGCGGGATATCTGAAAAGAGGACGTAGCCGCCGAACTTGTTGCCCTGCTCGGGAATCCAGACCGGACCCTCAGCCCAGTCAAAGCCGCCGCAGAGCACCTCGATCACAGCGTCCTTCGGGATGAGGCCATCGAGGGAAGAATCGAAGCGGTCGACGCGGCCGATCCTGGCGAAATTGGTGGTGTTCTGGGAGAAAGCCATCGAGGGAAGGATGGCAAGCAATAGCGCTGTAGCGCAGAGGGCTGTTTTCATAGGACTTCTTTCTTTATCTGGTAAGGATCAGCCGGCGACGATGCCGGTTGAAAAAAATGGCTGTTGTGAGCCTTCACGATCAATGCGGAAAGAGAAAGGGCAGGCCTCCTCGCCGAGGGGCTAATCGGAAACGTCATCTGTTATGCAGACGGTCCCAGGCCGCCCCGGGTCTCTCGACACGGAAGGAGACAATTCGGGTGTGCTCCACCTCGGTAACGTAGGCAGTGCGGCCATCGGGGCCGCCGAAGCAGATGTTGCTCGGCCTCTTGCCCAGCACCTCGATCTCCCTGAGCACCTCCCCCGTGGGCGACAGCTTGACCACGGTCCCCTTGCCGTAGCGGGTAACGTAGAGGTTGCCATCGACATCACAGCGCATGCCGTCAAAACCATGGTCTTCGAAGCTCTTGAAGAGCTTCTTGCCGGAGAGGTTCCCTTCTGAATCAATGGCGAAGGACCAGATCCTGCGCTGAACGCTCTCGTTGACGTAGAGAATCCGCCCATCGGGGCTGACCTCGATCCCGTTCGTGGTCCCCATCCCCTCCGCGAGGCGGACTGTGCGGCCATCGACCGTAACCTTCCAGAGCTGGCCGGTCTTCTCAGACCAGTTCGGATCGCTGGCATAGAGCGTACCGTTAAAGCTGATCGCAAGGTCATTGGGCTGGTTCATCGTGGTGTCAGCCGCAAAAACAACCGGCTTCGCGGTGCCGGCGGCAACCTTGAAGACCTGGTGGTTGACGTAGTCGGCGATGTACATGTTGCCGGCCCGGTCGAAGCGGATTCCATTGCCGACACTGTCAGCGGGCAGCTTGAGAAAGACCTCTCCTTTTCCCGATGGAGAGACCCGGCCGACCGTACCCTGCCCGGCAAAGTTGACGGCATAGACTGATCCATCGCGTCCGCAGGCCGGCCCCTCGATGCCGGGAGTGAACTCCCCCGGCTTCGTGAGCGCGCGGGCCTTGTAAAGCCGCGGCGAACAACCCGCCAGCAGAAGCAGACAGAAAAGAGAAACAACAATACGGGCCATCCTGCACTCTCCTTGATCGAGAAAAACGGAGCCCCGGCAGCAGCCGTCAGGCCGGCAACCGGTTCCAGCGACGAATTGTACACCTGCAACCGCCAACAGAACAGGTCCTCTCCCACTGACGGTTCTTGACATCAGGGCAGGCGTGCAAATAGCATCCGGTTTCGTCGATTTCCGCAATGACTGGACTTGCGGAGACACCTTCAACTCAAGGGAGAAAAATCATGAAGTACACCACCGGAATCCTCGCAGCCACGCTGGCTGCCGCTGTTTTTGCGCTCGGCCTCTTCAGCACCGTTAACGCGCAGACCAAGCCGAAATACACCATCAAGCAGATCATGAAGGACGGCCTCAAGGGAGGCCTTGCAAAGAAGGTCATCGAGGGCAAGGCCACCAGCCAGGAAAAGATCCAGCTGCTTGATTACACCATTGCCCTCTACGAGACCAAGCCCAAGAAGGGCGACCCGGCCGGCTGGACGAAGCTCACCGGTGATCTTGTTGCCGCCGCTGCCAAGGTCGCCATCGACCCCAAGGCCAGCACCGAGGCGCTCGGCAAGGCGGTCAACTGCAAGGCCTGTCACAACAAGCACAAATACGACAAGCCTAGATAAACACAGCCCAGGCTCCTGACCGGGGCTTGCCCCTGCTTTTTTTACAGATCGAAGGAAAGTGACATACCCATGATGAGGTTCCCCCGAAAGACGCTCTGCCTCCCCGCCCTGGCACTCCTGCTGAGCCTTTCAGCCATTGCCGAGGCAGCTGACAAGCGCCCGAATATTCTCTTCATCTTCACCGATGACCACGCCCCCCACGCTATCGGCGCCTACGGGACGAAGATCAACAAGCCGCCGCACATGGACCGGCTGGCACGCGAGGGAATGATCTACCACAACAGCTACTGCACCAACTCGATCTGCGGGCCGAGCCGCGCCGTGATCCTGACCGGCAAGCACAGCCACCTCAACGGCTTCATGACCAACGGCAACTCCTTCGACGGCTCCCAGCAGACCTTCCCCAAGCTCATGCGCAAGGCCGGCTACCAGACCGCCATGATCGGCAAATGGCACCTCAAGACCGAGCCCACCGGCTTTGACTTCTGGGAGGTGCTCATCGGCCAGGGGCCCTACTACAACCCGCCGATGCGGACGCCGACGGGGACCAAGAAATACACCGGCTACACCACCAGCATCATCACCGACATCACGCTCGACTTCCTCAAGAACAAGCGCGACAAGGAGAAGCCCTTCGTCCTCATGTACCAGCACAAGGCGCCGCACCGCAACTGGGCGCCAGGCCCCGACCACCTCAACATGTACGACGACGTGACCATCCCGGAGCCCCCGACTCTCTTCGATGACTGGGAGAACCGCACCAGCGCGGCAAAGACCCAGACCATGACGATCGAGCGCCACCTGAGCGTCAACGATCTGAAGCTCAACACCCCGCGCGGCCTGCCCAAGGATCAGCTTGAGACCTGGAACGCCGCCTACGGACCCAAGAACGAGGCCTTCAGGAAGGCCAAGCTGGAAGGTAAAGAGCTCGTGCGCTGGAAATACCAGCGCTACATCAAGGACTACCTGCGCTGCGTCGCCGCGGTAGACGATGGGATCGGCCAGATCCTCAAGTATCTCGACGACGAGGGCCTCGCCGACAACACCATCGTCATCTACAGCTCCGACCAGGGCTTCTACCTCGGCGACCACGGCTGGTACGACAAGCGCTGGATGTATGAAGAGTCTCTCCGTATGCCGCTGATTGTACGCTGGCCGGGAGTCATCAAGCCTGGAGGCGTCGATCGCCACCTGGTACAGAACCTCGACTACGCCCAGACCTTTCTCGATGTGGCGGGAATTGATATTCCCGACGACATGCAGGGACGCAGCCTCCTGCCTCTTTTCAAGGGCGAGTCCCCCGCCGACTGGCGCGAATCCATCTACTACCACTACCTCGAGTTCCCCGGCGCGCACAGCGTCCGCAGGCACTACGGAGTGCGGACCCGTACCCACAAGCTCATCCGCTACTACAATATCGATGAGTGGGAGCTCTTCGATCTCAGCAAAGACCCCGATGAGCTGATGAGTGTCCATGGAAAAGAGGAATACGCCTCGATACAGAAAGGCCTCGAAAAGGAGATCACCCGGCTGCAGAAGCTCTACGCTGACAACGAGCCCGAAAAATCGGTAAAAAAGAAGAGGGACAATTCCAGGGCCCTCAGGCGCAAGGCCAAATCCGTGCAGCTCAAGAAGGTCCTGCACCTCGAGAAGCCCGGCGGCCCACTGCCCAGGAATCTCGACCCCTCGGCCAAGCCGCTGACGGTCGGAGCCTGGTGCACGCCGGAATCCGGAGACGGGGTGCTGGTCGCCCAGGGTGGGGCATCAATCGGTTACAGCCTCTATCTCGCAGGTGGCAAGGCCCGTTTTGCGATTCGAAGCAACGGAGTGCTCAAGGAGATCGCCAGCGCTGAAAAGATCGAAACCGGCAAACGCATCCACATCGTGGGAACCCTGGAGGCCAACGGCAAGCTGGCGCTCCTGGTGAACGGCTCGGCTGTTGCCAGCGGGAGTGGACTCCTGCTGCCGGGCAAGCCCTCCGACGGCCTGAACATAGGCGACGATGCTGGATCCCTGGTCGCTGATTACGCGGGCACAACCAAGTTCAAAGGCAGCCTCGAAGACATCCGGATCTACTGGGGCGTCCTGGACTCAAAGTCCCTGAAGGCCTGGGCCAAAAACTAAACACCTGACTTCCCCTGGAGGCTTCGATGTCATCGGAACCACTGACCCCTGAACAAATCGAACAATTCCACCGTGATGGTTATCTCATCGTTGAGTCGATGTTTGATGCCGAGGAGATGGAGCTGCTGAAGCGGTCAGCGAAAGAGGACCGTGAGCTCGACGCCCACTCCTACAGCAAGGAGGACGGGGAGGGCGGCAAGGTCCGCATGTCACTGTGGAACCATCCCGGCGAAGGAATCTACGGTATGTTCGCGCGCTGCCATCGAATCGTGGACAGCTGCGAACAGCTCCTTGGCGAAGAGGTCTACCACTACCATTCCAAGATGATCATGAAGGACCCGAAGGTGGGCGGAGCCTGGACCTGGCACCAGGACTATGGCTACTGGTACCAGAACGGCTGCCTGTGGCCACGGCTGGTGAGCGCCACGGTCGCCGTCGATGCAGCCACTCCTGAGAACGGCTGTATGCAGTTCCTGAAGGCCTCTCATAAGCTCGAGCGAATCGACCACGAGCTCACCGGCGACCAGGCTGGTGCCGACATGGAGCGGGTCAGCGAGGCGATCGAGCGCGGCGAGCTCGTCCACTGCGAGATGAACCCCGGCGATGTCTGCTTCTTCCACTGCAACCTTCTTCACCGCTCAGACCAGAACCGGTCTGAGAACCCGCGCTGGGCGATGATCTGCTGCTACAACGCCGCCTCCAACGATCCCTATAAGGATTCTCACCACCCCGGCTATACGCCACTGTCGAAGGTTGATGATTCGCAGATCAAGGCGGTCGGGGTCAAGCGCTTCAGCGATGACGAATCCGACGTCGCCTGGCTCGAGGACGCCGAAGACCAGAGCGCCAGGAGTCTCGATGGGGAAGAGCCCGCCGGGGATTCCTGAGACCCATTCGACAAGTGCTGAGTTTTGAGCCCCGGCAGGGGAGCACCTGCCCTGCTTTACTTATCTGCCAGCAGGGTTAGACTACCGTGCATCAATCCAGTCCGGGAAGATCATCGCGATGGCCAGCCTAGAAAACAACCAGCCTGCAGAACAGCGTCTCCGAGCAGCCCTCGGTGAGCGCATCCTCGTGCTGGATGGCGCCATGGGGACGATGATCCAGGCCTACGAGCTCAGCGAGGATGACTTCAGAACAGGGCAATTGCAGGATCACTCCCGCGAGCTCAAGGGCAACAACGACCTCCTCTGCCTGAGTCGTCCGGACATCGTCGGCGAGATCCACCGGGCCTTCCTGGAGGCGGGAGCGGACATCATCGAGACCAACACCTTCTCGAGCACCTCGATCGCCCAGGCTGACTATGGCCTCGAGAGCCTTGCCCGGGAGCTCAACATCGCCGCCGCAACCCTCGCCCGCAAAACCGCAGACGACTTCATGCGAAGCAACCCGGCAAGAGAATGTTTTGTCGCCGGTGCCCTGGGGCCCACCAACCGGACCGCCTCCCTGTCGCCTGACGTCGACGACCCGGCCTACAGGGCCGTCACCTTCGACCAGCTGGTCGAGGCCTACCGGGAGCAGGCCGAGGGCCTCATCGAGGGCGGAGTCGACCTGCTGCTGGCAGAGACTACCTTCGACACACTCAACCTGAAGGCCGCGATCTTCGCCTTCGAGGAGCTCTTTCGCGAACGTGGCTCGCGCCTGCCGGTGCTGCTGTCGATCACCATCACCGACGCCTCGGGACGCACCCTCTCGGGCCAGACCGCAGAGGCCTGCTGGAACTCCATCCGCCACGCCAGGCCCCTGGGCGTGGGGATCAACTGCGCCCTGGGAGCTGCGGCAATGCGGCCCTACATCCGGGAGCTCTCACAGGTCGCCGACTGCCACCTGAGCTGCTACCCCAATGCCGGGCTGCCCAACCCCCTGAGCGAGACAGGCTACGATGAGACACCCGAAGACACCAGCGGTGCCCTGGGCGACCTTGTCGACGAGGGCCTGCTCAATATCGTCGGCGGCTGCTGCGGCACGACCCCTGGCCATATCCGCGCCATAGCCGGACGGGTCGAAGGCTGCACCCCGCGCGCCATCCCGGAGGCGGCACCAGCCACCCGCCTCAGCGGCCTCGAGCCCCTCAAGCTCGAAGGCGAAAAAGCCCCCCTGGTAATGGTCGGGGAGAGAACCAACGTCACCGGCTCACCCCGTTTTCGCCGGCTCGTCCTCGAGGAAGATTTCGAGGAGGCCCTCTCCATTGCCCGCCAGCAGGTTGAGAACGGGGCCAACGTGATCGATATCAACTTTGATGAGGCGCTGCTCGATTCTGAGGGCTCGATGACACGATTTCTCAATCTCATCGCCTCCGAGCCGGACCTGGCCAGGGTGCCGATCATGATCGACAGCTCAAAATGGTCGGTGATCGAGGCCGGCCTGAAATGCGCCCAGGGAAAATGTATCGTCAACTCCATCAGCCTGAAAGAGGGAGAAGAAAGCTTCCTCGAGCAGGCCCGCCTCGCGCGCCAGTATGGGGCGGCGGTCGTCGTCATGGCCTTCGACGAATCCGGCCAGGCCACCGGTCTCGAGGACCGGGTCAGCATCTGTGAGCGCGCCTTCAGCCTGCTGAGACAGGAGGCTGGCTTCGATGCCGGGGACATCATCTTCGACCCGAACATCCTCACCGTCGCCACCGGCATCAGCGAGCACAACGACTACGCCGTCAACTTTATCGCGGCGGTACGGGAGATCAAGAAACGCTGCCCCGGAGCCCGCACCAGCGGCGGGGTCAGCAATATCTCCTTCTCCTTCCGTGGCAACAACGTCGTCCGCGAGGCGATGCATTCGGCCTTCCTCTTTCACGCCATCGAGGCCGGTCTCGACATGGCGATCGTGAACGCAGGCATGCTGGAGGTGTATGAAGAGATCGACCCGAAGCTGCTGGAGCTCGTTGAGGACGTCCTTCTGAACCGTCGAGAGGATTCTACCGAGCGCCTGGTCGAATACGCTGCCGGGCTGGAAGACCCCGGGCGGAAAAAGGAAGCCTCCGGCAACCGGCTGGCCTGGCGCGAGCAGGGAGTCGCAGAGCGCCTCAGTCACTCGCTGGTCAACGGTATAGCTGATTTTATCGAGGACGACACCGAGGAGGCTCGCCAGCTCTTTGAGAGGCCCCTGGAGGTTATCGAGGGCCCCCTGATGGATGGAATGACGATCGTCGGAGACCTCTTCGGCGAAGGCAAGATGTTCCTTCCACAGGTCGTCAAGAGTGCCCGGGTGATGAAAAAAGCCGTCGCCTGGCTCGAGCCCTTCATGGAAAAAGAAAAAGAGGGCGGCGGCAGAGCAGAGGGCCGCATCGTCCTGGCCACGGTACGAGGCGACGTTCATGATATCGGTAAAAACATCGTCGGCGTCGTGCTGGGCTGTAATAACTGGGAGGTCATCGACCTCGGCGTCATGACTCCGTGTGAAAAGATTCTCGAAACCGCAGAAGAGCTCAAGGCAGACCTCATCGGACTGAGCGGTCTCATCACTCCCTCGCTTGACGAGATGGTCGTGGTCGCCTCCGAGCTGGAGAAGGCGGGGTTTTCAACGCCACTGCTGATCGGGGGAGCTACAACGAGCAGGGCGCATACAGGCATCAAGATCGCCCCGCGCTACTCCCAGCCGGTGGTCCACGTGCTGGACGCCTCGCGAGCCGTCGGCGTCTGTGCAACCCTGCGTCCGGGTGGCAGAAACAGGGACTCCTTCATCGAGGAGAACCTCGCAACACAGGAAAAAGAGCGCAGCAGGTATGAGTCGAGCCAGGCGAAGCCGGCCGCCATGCTCGGCATCGCAGAGGCGCGGGAGCTGGGCTTCCAGTGTGACTGGGAAGCCGCCGAGCTCCCAGGTCCCGCAAATCCCGGCATCGAGGTTCTCGAAAACTTTCCTCTCGAGGAGCTCGTCCCCTACATCGACTGGTCGCCGTTTTTCGCTGCCTGGGAAATCACCGGGCAGTTCCCGAAGGTGCTCGATGACCGGATCGTCGGGGAGCAGGCCCGCCGCCTGCACGAAGACGCCCTCGACCTGCTGGAGACCATCGTATCGAAAAAACTCCTCGAGGCCCGGGCTGTAACCGGTTTCTTCGCGGCCAGCTCCAGGGGCGACGACATTGATCTCTACTCGCAGCCTGGAGAACAGGAGCCCCTCGCCACCCTCCACTTCCTGCGCCAGCAGCATCAGCGTGACAGGAACAAGCCCCAGTACTGCCTGGCAGATTTCACAGCTCCCGCCTCCTGTGGCAGAACGGACCACCTCGGCGCCTTCGCCCTGGCCACGGGTTTCGGCCTCGATGAGCTCTGTGCCCGGTTTGAAGCCGAACACGACGACTACAACTCCATCATGGCCAAGGCCCTGGCCGACCGCCTCGCTGAGGCCTTCGCAGAGCTGCTGCATCAAAGGGCGCGCAAGAACCTGGGCTGCGGCGAGAACGAAGAGTTGAGCTATGAAGACCTGATTGCCGAGCGCTACCGCGGCATCAGGCCTGCCCCCGGCTACCCGGCCTGCCCGGCCCACAGCGAGAAGCAGCCGCTCTGGAAGCTGCTGGATGTCGCCGAAAACACCGGCATCGAGCTCACCGAGACCTGCGCCATGCTCCCCGCCGCGGCGGTCAGTGGGCTCTACTTTGGCCATCCGGACAGCAGGTATTTCGCCCTGGGCCGGATCGACAGGGACCAGGTGGAAGACTATGCCCGGAGAAAAGGCGAAACCCCGGCTGCCGTCGAAAAGTGGCTTGGCCAGAACCTTTCCTACAACCCGGACTGAAGCGCCAGGCGGACCGCCAGGGCCTTCTCAGCCCTCCTGCGCGGACTCAGCGAGGTGGACGACCCTGTAGAGGTCCCGGAGCTCGCCGACACCGGCAATCATGTCCTTGACCGTGCCCCCGGTCTGGAAGTTGATCAGCGCCTTGGACAGGTAGGGTGCGACATCGATGACCGTCAGGCGCTTGCGGAGAATCTCGCTCTCGGCCAGGCGCTGATCAAGCCCTCCCCGGCTGTTGGTACAGATCAGCTCATCAAGGGGAGATTCAGCCAGCCGCTCATCGAAGCGGCCGTGGCTTTCAGAATCGAAACCATAGAAATGCGTAACCAGGCCAATCACCTTCTTGGCGCCTTTTTCCTTGGCTGCCTTGGCAGCCTGGAACATGGTGGAGCCCGAGCGCATCATGTCATCCAGTATGACGCCAACATGCCCCTCGACCTCACCGACAAAGTCGAGAACCTGTTTCTCATCAACCGAGCCCCTCACCCGCAGCTGGTGAACCGCGGCCTGCCCGGCAACCCATTCCGGGCTCATGTTCTTGAAAAGCTCTTCCCGCATCCGGACGCCGCCATCATCGGGCGAGATGAGGATAAACTTTTCCCCCTGCTCGATAAACCGATGGTTGAGATAGTCGCTGAAGAGCGGCTCCATTTTCAGATGGTCGAAGCTGTCGAAGGCAATCTCGATCTGCTCGGCATGCAGCGATGTGACGATGATGTGGTTCATGCCGCGGCGGATCAGGTCGTCGGCGACATCCCTCACCGTGATCGGCTCCCGGCGCGCATGGGTCTTGTCCTGCGCCTGGTACCAGAGGCAGGGAACCACGAAGTTGATCTGGCGCACCTTGCAGGTACGCTTCAGCGTCGAGAGAATTTTGAGCGCATTGGCGAGTGACACATCAGGGTCTTCGCCGTAGCCGACGGTGGCGATGACATAGACATGCTTGCCACGCAGGTTCTCCTTCACGACAGCCTTCTTCTCGCCATCCCCGAAGGTCAGGATCTCAACGGGGACAAGGGGTTTGCCCAGGATCCTCGCCATGGAATTGGCCAGCTCATCATCCGGCCTGACAGAGACGATTGAGAAAGCATCCCTCGCCCTGCGGTCCATGTCCCTCTTCAGCTCATCGCGGACCCGGTCCTCGATGAATTGCTCGAGCCAGGAACGGAACTGGGGATCACCCTGCAGTTTTTCGAATTCCATCTGATTCAACTCGCTGAGGCGAGCCACTCCCTTCACGCGAACACTTCAGGAAAACACTTCAAACGCAAGAATCAAGATGAACTTATACCAGTTCTGCACCCACTGGCAAGAACTGTAGATGACAGATCTTGTTGGAAGTTTTTCTTGCTGTGGGGCCAGTTGTCTTTTCTCATAGTGGGCCGTAGCAGATAAACGAGGAGTCGTTGGCAAGATAGATCTCGGAAGGTTATTCGTTGACCCTGGTGGCAACGGATTTTCACCCCCCGCGATTACAGTTTGAAAGGTGTGGAGTCGTTATGGAATTAGAGGTGGTATTTCTTGAGGATCCAGCCTGCAGTTGGTGCTGGGCATTTCAACCGGTAGAGACAACCTTTCTCTTTGAATGGGGAGAGCAGCTGCGCTGGCGCATGGTGATGGCCGGGCTCAGGGATCATCCGGTCCCGGACGCAAGCCTCATTGTTCGCCACTGGGAGACCGGCAGCGAGGTTTCCGGGATGCCCTTTGAACCCGCGATCTGGAAGTCACACATCCTGCAAAGCACCTTTGTAGCCTGCCGGGCCGTCAAGGCTGTCGCCGTCAGGAACGAGGAGGCCGCCCGCCGGCTCCTGCGCAGAATCCGTGAGGCCTTCTACGTCGAGCAAAAGAAAATTGATGAGCTGGATGTGATCTTTGAGCTCGCCGAGGAGCTCGGACTGAGCTCTGAAGACATCATTGAGCAGCTCTCAAACGGCCGCGCTGATGCGCTCTTCGACACCGACCGTGAGGACGGTTCGCGCTACGGCTTCGGCTTCCCGACCATCGTTATTCGCAGACCCACCATGGAAGAGCCCAAGGTCCTGCAGGGCTCAGTGCCCTACCGGGATCTGCTCGATGGCCTCTACGCAATGGGGGTCAATCACAAATCCCGCAAGCGCTTCCGGGGGACCGACAGCGACTGGCGGCGACTGCTCGAGCTGCAGCCGCGGATCACCATGGCCGAGCTTCAGATGGTTACCAACATGAAACCCGGCGCCATCGAGAACCGGCTCAAGGCACTTGGTACCGTCAGGGAAGGCCCCTTCTACTGCCTGCCCCTGGAGGTACGCCAGGAGCAGGTCCTGATTCCCGAGGAGTTGACCTTCTAACCGGGCCGGCTCATCTCGGAAGGCCATCTCAGATGGCTAGCCGGACTGGTTGCCGCTGTCGGGCTTCCCGCCTGTCTTCCAGGGGTCCTGCCTGAGAACATCCCGGATAGCCTGCTCGTTTTCTTCAACGGTGCGGTCCCCGGCATCTGCAGCGGCAGTTCCAAAGGTTCCACCGGGATAGAATTCTTCCTGCCGGGCGGTATAGGCCCCGCTTCGAAGATGGGCCAGTGGGTTGTGCCCAAGACGCTCTGAGCGGGCCTGGCGCAAGGAGCCGATATCAACTTCGGTGACGACGATCTTTTCACCCGGCCCCGGGTCGGCCTGGGCGAGAATGCGGCCATCGTAATCAACCACCATGCTTCCCCCGGGCCAGGAAAAAGGCGGGTAGTTTTCCAGGCTGGCGCCCTGGTTGGAGGCCACCACGTAGGCCATATTCTCCAGGGCCCGGCTGCGATTGACGACCGTCCACCAGTCCATCGGCGGTGTCGCCCCCCAGGGGTCCATGTAGGCCGAAACCCGGATCAGGATCTCTGCCCCACCCAGGGCCAGCTCACGAATGGCCTCGGGATAGAGCCAGTCGTAACAGATCGCACAGCCGATATTGCCGATCTCTGTCCGGGCTACCGGAAAGAGCTCATCGCTGTAACCGGGAAGATCATGGGGGCTGGCATGCACCTCCCAGGGCAACCAGGGGTTGACCTTGCGGTACTTGTAGAGGATTCCCTCAGGGCCGACCAGGCAGGTCGTATTGAAAACGACTCCAGGCCAGGCGGGGTCCTTCTCGATGAAGCTGCCGGTCTGGATGTAAATTCCGTGCTCCCGGGCTTTCTTTTCATACCTCTCGGTGTGTTCACAGGGAAGCTCGACGGCGAGCTTTTCCCTCAATTCACCGGCGGTCGGATAGACCGGCGCTGCATGAGCAAACTCGGGAAAAACCACCAGCCTGACCGGGTAGAAGGGCTTATATCCCACAACTGCGGAATCAACCATGCTGAGCATCCGGTCGACCCTGGAGGAGATCTCACTGCGGTCCCTGGGACAGGGAAAATCAGTCTGGCAGGCCGCGACTGCGTATTTCATTGGAGAGCTCTGAAAGCTGCCGTAAACAGGTAAAAAAAAACCAACAGGGTAGATATTGCCGCTGGAAGACTCTGCGTCAAGTCACCATTACTCAATTCAGGAGGGGCTGAACGGTCCCCCAGCCTCCCCTCAAGCTATTTTGGCAAGAAAGGCAGGAACCCGGCTCGTCATCGAGCCGCTTACTCTGTAAAATTGACGGTCCGGCGGACAGTATCACAAGCCCCGCCGGAGGGTCTCTATGCCGCCCTGGCGGTATCCGGAACGCTTCGACCCGGATCTTTAACCGCAGCCCGGAATATATCTTTAAAACATAAAGTACTGCCATGCCTGATTTGAGCCATCTGCTTAAACACCTCCTGCTCGCCTCCTGTTGCCTGGCGATGCCCACGCTCAGTGCCCAGGTCGTTATCAACGAGATCCACTACGAGCCGGAAAACAAAACCCAGGCAGAAGAGTTCATCGAGCTGCACAATGCCGCCGAGGAACCCGTCGACCTCTCAGGCTGGTATTTTTCCAATGGGATCTTCTTCAGGTTCCCCGATGGAACGGTGCTGGCCGGGGGCGGCTACCTGGTGGTCGCCGAGGATCCCGTGGTCCTGGCCCGGAACCTCTCGGTGCAGGACGCGCTGGGCCCCTGGGAGGGCCGCCTCGACAATAACGGGGAGACCCTGACCCTGCGCGATGCAAGCGGCTCACGGGTTGACGAGGTTGACTACCAGGCCGGCTTCCCCTGGCCCCTGGCCTCCCAGGGCAAGGGCAGCTCCATGGAGCTTCTCCAGCCCGGCAGCGACAACAACCTCGCCGGGAGCTGGAGGGCCTCGGGCCTCATCGAGCGCCCCTTCACCGAGCGGGTCTATTTCATCCGGGGAGAAAGCTCAGCCTGGCGTTACCGCCTGGGAACCTCGGAGGCTTCCAATCCACCCAACCGGTGGCGAGAGGCCGGCTTTGCCCTCGATGGAAGCTGGCTCACCGGCCAGGCCTCCATCGGCTTCGGCGACAATGACGACAACACGGAGCTGGCGAACATGCGCAACTCCTACACCTCCATCTACATGCGGCACACCTTCACCATCGAGGATGCCTCGGGTATCCCCGATGCCCTGGTCCTGAACCAGTACTTCGACGATGGTGCCATCGTCTGGATCAACGGCACCGAGGTGCTGCGCTACAACATGGAGGATGGCGAGCAGACCTTTGATGACGAGGCCCTCGGAGGCCGGGAGGCGCGGTGGATCCCGGTGGCCATACAGAACCCGCAGGCCTATTTCCGGACTGGGGAAAACCTCGTTGCCATCCACGCCTTCAACACCTCTCTGAACAGCTCCGACACCTCGGCCGACCTTGAGCTCTACTCTCCCGGAACCGAGGACGAAGAGCCCGGAGCCCTCCTGCCTCCCAGCCCCGGCCGGCGCAATACGGTCTTCTCCGGTAACCCCGGCCCCCAGGTGCGCCAGGTAGACCACAGCCCCGGGCAGCCGGCAGGCGATGAGCCCCTGCTGGTAACGGCGAAAATCACCGCTCCCCAGGGCGTCCTCCGGGCCAGCCTGAAATACCAGGTGGTCCGGCCCGGCAATTACATCCCGGCCTTCCTCGCCCACCCGCACAACATCCTGCTCTCCCAGCCAACCAGGGCCCACGAACCCAACCCGGAGTTCGAGGACCCCGGCAACTGGACCTCCCTGCCAATGACAGACGATGGGCTTGGAGGAGATGAGACTGCCGCTGATGGAGTCTTCTCTGCGCTGGTCCCCGGCCAGGCCCACAGAACCCTGCTGCGCTACCGAATCACCGCTACTGACAATCCCGGCGGCGAGGTAACCGTACCCTACAAGGATGACCCCTCGCTCAATTTTGCCGCCTTCTTCTACAACGGCGTCCCGGCCTATACCGCCTCAAGAGCATCGGTTCACCCCGGAGGCGCCGGGCACACCTACAGCGCTGAAGAAATGACCGCCCTGCCTGTCTACACCCTGGTTACCACGGCTGCTGACATGACCCACTGTGTCAACCTCACCGGCGGCTTCAATATTCCCAAGTCGAATGAACCCGCCCGTGACCACTTCAACTGGGAGGGCGCCTTTGTTTACGACGGCGAGGTCTACGACCATGTCCGCTACCGGCTGCGCCAGGCCAACGACCGCTACGGAGGCAGCGGCAAGCGTTCGATGCGAATCCGCTTCCCCAAGGGCAACTACCTCAAGGCGCGGGACAACTACGGCAAGCGCTACCCGACACGCTGGCGAACTCTCAACACCGGCAAGATGTTTGACAATAAGCGGGTAGGCAACTTCGGCGTCACCGAGTCGATGAACTCACTCTTGTGGAACATGACCGGGGTGCCGGCCCCCCATTTCAACACCTTCCACTTCCGGGTTCTCGATGGTGCCGACGAGGTTCCTGCGGGCAACAACGGCCAGTATCTCGGGGACTTCTGGGGCATGTATGTCGGCATCGAAGACTACGATCCGCGCTTCCTCGATGCCCACGGACTTGAAGACGGCAACCTCTACAAGCTCAAGGATGGCCAGTTCAACGGCAACGACCTGCGGCGCAACCAGGGCCGCGACGCCATCACCACCGATGCGGACTTCCAGAATATCCGGCGCAGCCTGCGCCCCCAGAGAAACTCAGACTGGCTTGATGCCCACGTCAACTACGATAAGTGGTACCCCTACCATGCTGTCGTCGAGGGGATCCGCCATTACGACTTCCGCCCGGCGGACTCTCACTCCAAGAACCGGGCCTGGTATTTTGAGCCGGATGACCGGGGACCCTACGGCAGGCTCTGGACGATGCCCTGGGATTCTGACGCGAGCTGGGGGCCGAACTGGAACAGCGGGGTGGACTATACCAAGGATGCCATCTTCGGCGGCGGTGGTAAGCCGGAATACAAACAGAAATACCGCAACTTCCTGCGCGAGTTCCGCGACCTCATATGGACGCAGGAGGTGCTCAACCAGATGATTGATGATCTCGCCCAGAGGATCATGACCTTCTCCATGGCAGACCGTGATCGCTGGCGTAACGCCCCCTCACAGGCCGGCCGGCAGGACTTCGGCTCCCTGGGAACGAAAATCAACGACATGAAACGCTTCGCCTTTACCGGCTGGAGCGGCTCAACCGGTCCGACGGTGCCGGCAGGCGGCCGGGCACGCCACCTTGATAACCTCGCCAACGCGGAGGGTGACCGTACCCGGATCCCGGCAACCCCGACCATCGTTTCCGGAGGGCCGGAGAACTTCCCCGCCAATGCCCTGCTCTTCAACACCCAGGGTTTTGAGGACCCCCAGGATGACGGCTTTGCTGCCATGAAATGGCGCCTCGGAGAGGTGACGCCAGCAAATGCCCCCTTCGATCCTGACAGGCGGCGCGTCTACGAATGGCCGGCCGTCTGGGAGCTCGAGACCGAGCAGTTCAGCTCCCTCCTGATGCTGCCCCGCAGCGCAGTTGAGGTCGGCAAGAGCTACCGGGTCCGGCTCAAGGTCAAGGATGACACCCAGCGCTGGAGCCACTGGTCGGCACCTGTTGAATTCACCGTCACGGCTCCGACCTCGCCCGACCTGGTGCAGTCCTCGCTCCGGATCACCGAGCTCATGTTCAATCCCAGCGGCGATGAAGGTTTTGAGTTCATCGAGATCCAGAATGTCGGCAACCAGGCCATTGACCTCAGCGAGGTTCACCTCAGCGAGGGGGTCGAGTTCTCCTTTGCCGGCTCCGAGGTCGAGGAGCTTGCGGCAGGCGAATATGTCCTCGTCCTCAGGAATGCGCCCGCCTTTGCATCCCGTTACGACACCACCGGCCTGCTCATCGCGGGAGAATACTCCGGCAGGTTGTCCAACGGCGGCGAACAGGTCACCCTCTCCTTCGGCAGCGCAGAAACCATTCTCGATTTTGAATACGATGACCAATGGTATCCGGCCGCAGACGGCAAGGGGCTGTCCATCGTGATCCGTGACCCCCTGGCCCCGGTTGAGAGCTGGGGAGATCCCGCCTCCTGGCGGCTGAGCAATTCCCGTGACGGATCACCCGGGAGGGAAGATGCTGAGAGCGGCGGGGGCAGCCAGCTGCCCGGCGACGTGGCCCAGGATAGCAGCCTGAACATTACCGACGCAGTGGTTCACCTGCGCCATCTCTTCGGCGGCGCAACCCGGCCGCTGCCCTGCGCCGACGGGGTCTTTGAACATCCCTCCAACCTGGCTCTCCTCGATGTCGATGGGGACGGGGAGGCCAACCTGACCGATGCTGTCTTTCTCCTGCTCTACCTCTTCAACAACGGAGCCCCCCCGGCGCTCGGTGTCGAGTGTGTAAGCCTGCCCGACTGCCCGGATGCCTGCGCGCCCTGAGACCCGGCAGTTAACCGCCCCCGCTGCCGCCAGGCTCTTGCCCTCGTGGCCGGCCGGGATGTTAGAGTGAGAAGCAACCGCCATGGACTCCTTCTTTAAACGCCACTGGTTTCTCCTTGGAATGGCTGCCGCCCTGGCCGCCGGCTATCTCCTTCCCCAGGGAGGGCAGAGCCTGCGCGAGAGCAGCTTTGCCATACCTCTGCTGGTAGCAGTGGTGCTCGGAATCTCTGGCTTCACACTGGACACCTCGCGGCTGCTGGCCCAGGCGAAGAACCTTTGGGCCGTCCTGCTCACCCTCGCAACGACCTATGCCGTTGCGCCGCTGGCAGCCTATGCCCTGGCGAAGGCCTGGGGTCCGGAGATCAGCGGCCCAGGATCGGACGGAGCCTTCTTTCTCGAGGCGATGATGATTCTTGCAGCACAGGCCGGCACCCTGGCCTCTGCCCTGGCCATGACCTCGATTGCACGAGGCAACCAGGAGCTCGCTCTTCTTCTCACCGTCCTGTCGAGCATCCTCACTGCCGTCCTGACCCCCCTGGTCCTGGAGCTCTCCCTCGGAGAGATCGTCGAGGTACCTTTTGCCAGGATCATGATGAGAATTACCTGGGTCGTGGTCCTGCCGGTATTTGCCGGGCAAATCGCCCGGAGGTTGCTCTGGCAGCAGGCCCAGGGAGCTCTTCCTGCTCTCAGGATCCTTCCCCGGCTCATCATTCTCTCCTTTCTCTACACCGGCTTCTGCGCTGCAACCGCCCGGCTCGGCGAGGCTCCGGACCTGGCGCTCAGGTTCCTCGGTGCCTGCCTGTGCCTGCACCTCGCCCTCCTGGCGTGGACCTGGCTCTCATCCCGGGCCATGGGAATGCCCCCGGAAAACCGCACAGCGGTGATCCTCTGTGGCAGCCAGAAGACCCTTCCTAACGGGATCTATATCTGGACGAAGTTCTTTGCCGCGAACCCCTACGGGGCCCTGCCCCTGGCCCTCTACCACGTGGTCCAGCTGCTGGTAGACACCCTGCTCCTGCGGCGACTGGAAGCAGCGAACAGGCCCACGGCAGAGAGCTCTGCGGAAGCCTCCGATTAAGCGACGCTGAGCTGCCTACTTCTTGCCCTCAGCGTACTGCTCGCTGATTCTCCGGTAGTAGCTCCGGATGATCTCGAGGTACTCCGAGGGGGCGGTCTTGGGATTGACCGAGCCGATGGCATCGCGAATCTTGGGAGGCAGGAGCCCCCATTTCTTTCCTTTGCGAACCCGGTCGGCCAGCTCGCCGGAGGAGTTGTCCGGCTTCTGCCCATCGCCGGCCTTGGTGTTTTCAACCTTGCCGGGCTGTTCCTGGCCGTCCTTGCCATTGGCCTTAGCCTGCTGCTCTTTCTGCTGCTGAGCTTCCTGCTGCTGACGGGAGGACTTGACCTGGTCCTGGTTCTTTCTCGGAGAGCCCTGCCCGGGCTTCTTGTCCTTGCCCTGCTTCTGCTGGCTGGAATTCTGGCTGGCCTGCTGGGATTGCCCGCCGCTGCCACTGCTGCAGCGACTGCACTCCTCGGCAATCTTCTCGATGAGCTGGTTCATTTTCTGAACCACTTCCTTCTGCTGCTTCTGGGTAGCCCCACCGGTCTTCTTGCCGGCCAGGTCCTTCTGGATCTCATCCAGCATACGGCGGATCTCATCGAGGTTCTGCTTGCCCTCTTTGATGACCTTGGCCTGCTGGGGATCGCCGCGCGGGACATCAGCCCCATCTACCTGGGGACGGGCCTTCTTGCCGGTCTCCGCCTCGCGCTCAGCAAGCACCGCAGGCAAAGAAAAGAACGCCGCCAGGAAAAGGACTGAGAAAGCAGCCCGGGTAAAAACGCTCATCGTTAACTCCCGAAATATAAAAGTCGCTCCAGGCAGGCTAAAGAACAACCCGCCCGACCTTCAAACATCCTACTACCGCCGGCCCTTGCGAGCCAGAGTTTTCGGGCTCACCAGGGCGCCAGGCAGTCCCGTTACCGGAATCAGTACCCGCAGCAAAGGTGTAAATTCTCCCCCGGTAAGCCTGGAAACCACTGAAAACAGGGCTTTCCTACTCATCGAGCTTGATCATGGATTCAAGATCGAGGTCGTCTTCCTCGCCGCGAACCAGCAGCAGAATGGCCGCATGGGGGACGATCAGATAGGGCGCTCCTTCAAACTCGATCTCAACAGCAGCGTTACGTAGAAAGAGGGCCATGTCGCCAACCTCGGCCTCCATGGGTACGTAGGTGGTCTTGGCTTCATGCAGCTTCCAGGGCTCTTCACCGAACTCTGAAGGGGCCTGCACCGGCGTACCCGGGCCCACCTCGACAATCCGGCCGCTCTGCACCTCCATCTTGTCCACAGCAGACTGGGGCAACAGCAAGCCTACGCGCGTACGGTCCTCCCCTTCCTGGGGCGTAACAAGGACCCTGTCGCCTACAACAACCAGTTTTTTACCCTTGGCTTCCATTACCGCCTCTGTCTTCAAGCCGTCTTCAACCGGGCCCATGAATATACCTTCCATGAAGCTCCATTGCCAGCCATGCGCGGGGCCACAGGGACCAGAGTTTTACTTCAAACCTCCCCTCCGGCATGTTATCTCCAGAAGCCTTGCTAGTTTACAGACTGAGAGAGGATCTTGAATCATGAGCCCAAGTGCAGGCACTCCACTCAACCTCGCCATCTTCGGAGCCGGCCTGGTAAGCGACTACCATCACGTTCCCGGCATCCTGCTCGATCCCCGGGCCCGGGTGGCGGCTGTCTGCGATACCGATGAGGCCCTGCTGGAAAAACGCCGGAGCGACTGGGATGTCGAAAAGATAACCACCGATCCGGGGGAAATCTTTTCCGACCCGGAAATCGATGGCGTCATCATTGCTACTCCGAACTTTACACACCCCGAGCTGGCAATCTCTGCCGCGCGCAACGGCAAGCACATCATGTGTGAAAAGCCGCTGGGGCTGAACGCCGGCCAGGTCGCGGGCATGTACGAGGCCGCAAAGACCTCGGGGGTGGTGCACATGACGGCCTTCACCTACCGCTTCGCCCCCTCGATGCGCTACCTGAAACACCTGGTTCAGAACGGCGACCTCGGGGAACCAAGACATTTCCGCAGCCAGCGCTTCCTGGACCTGCCCGAGACCAGCTGGGGCTGGAGGCAATACCGCGACAAGGGCGGCGCCGGTGATCTCTTCGATATGACCATCCACCGCATCGACTTCGCCCAGGACCTGCTGGGGCCGGTCTCCAGGATCTGCGGCTCGGTTGCCAACTTCGCCCCCAGGACCAAAACCGCAGATGGCTCCCCTTGTGCGCCATCAGAGGTCGACGACTGGTCGGCGATTATCGGGGACTTTGAATCCGGGGCCACAGGGGTCTGGGAGGGAACCACCCTTGCCAAGGGGTACAAGCGGGATGGCTTCGGTCATGAATGGGCCGAGATCAACGGCTCGGAAGCCTCCGCCGTCTACCGGCTTCATGAACCCAACATCCTGCTGCTGGGCCGCCATGGAGGAGACCTCGAACCCCTGGAGGTCCCGCCGGAGTTTCTCAAACCGGAGGACAGCCCACGCCAGCCGGCCGACGGAGAGCCCGCCACGGTATTTCGCTACGACCTCGCCTGGGAGTTCGTCTCAGCGATCCTCGAAGACCGGGATGCCATCCCGAGCTTCTGGGATGGCTGGAGCGCCCAGGTCATTGCCGATGCGACCCTCGAATCGAGGGAAGAGGGCCGGTGGGTCGATATCGAGCAGCCGGACCGCTGATTTCCTCAGCCGGCGCTGGCCGGCTGGGTGAACTCCATCGGTATGCCGTCGGGATCAAGAAAATACACCATGCTGTTGCCGGCGTTGGGGCCACCCTCAACCGTCATCACCCTGGAGAGGAAGCGAACCCCCCGCTCCTGCAAGCGGGAGACCTCGGCCTCGATGTCATCCACCACGTAGCACAGATGCGCGCTGCCGGTATCACAGGTACGGGGCGCCGGCGACTCGCCCGATGCGCTGAGATACTGGATGAGCTCAAGCCCCTGGGAGTAAGCACTGAGATGGATGATCCGCATCCGAACCCCCTCCAGGCCGGTGACCGTTTCAGCAAAATTACCTTCCACGGTGCGATCGTCAAGAACCTCGAAGCCCAGGGCATCCCGGTAGAACTCGAGGGATTGCTCCATATCGCTGACGGTAAACGAAACATGGTGAACAGCTGTGATCATTCGGCCCGAAACCTCCCAAAGCGGTACCTGTTGCCTCGAAAACCGGAGCATACCTCCGGCAGACGGCTCCTGTCCACGCCGGGAATGAGCAGATTCCAGTTCAGAAACCTCTGCAGAGATCCAGGCGGGTGGAAAACAGGAAAATACCGATGAGCGTAAATCACTTCAAAATGCAGATTCAACAGGAGTTAGCTCCACCTGAACCTTATTATCTTAAGTACAGAGCCTAACGAAATTTGATAACTGCCCGGAAAAAGTGTATAAAAAACCGTCACATTTGTTTTTGCCCTTTCAGGCGGCGAATATGGCTTCCGAGAGTACCTCTTGGCTATGCTGTGTACCCGGAAACCTGCTTTTTCTGTCTTTGAGCAGCCTTTTCCAGGCCATGGGAAGGACCTGAATGGAAACCGGCAACACTCACGAACTCATTATCCAGGAAGAAAAGGGAGAGAGAACCTTTTCAATCCCTGAGGGAGAAACCCACCTGGGGCGCGCTCGCAGCAATGGCTTGCAGCTGCGTGAAAAAAGCGTCTCCAGGGTCCATTGCCGCATTGAGCGCGATGGCGACAGGGTGGTGGTTTTTGATGCCGGAACCAGCAATGCAACCCGTCTGCGCCGGCACGGAAAAGAACGCACCAAGGGAGCCAATGGCAGAATCCTGCGAGACCAGGATGTTCTTTTCCTGGGGCGCCTGGAGATCATCTACCGCGGCTGCTCAGGACCCGGCGCAACCACCTCATCGGCTTCCCAGCAAGACGTTATTCCCACTGTACGGGGCGCCGTACCTATTGAGAAACCACAGCCTGACCCTAATGTCCCCCAGGAGCCCTGGCAGCAGCAACCGGCTGCGCAGATGCCACCACCACAGGGCCAGCCCTACCCGGCACCGCAGAATCCAAACCAGCCTTACCCGGCTCAGCAGGATCCAAACCAGCCTTATCCGGCTCAGCAGGACCCGAACCAGCCCTACCCGGCTCAGCAGGATCCGAACCAGCCCTACCCGGCTCAGCCTTATCCCGCTCAGCAAGGATACCCTCAGCAACAGCCCGGGCCATATCCGCCACAGTACGTCCCTCCTGCCCAGCAGCCGCCGCCGCAGCAGCAGCCGCCGCAGAATTATAACCCTCCGGCTCCCGGCGCAATGCAACCGCCGGTTACATTCAATCCAGCTCCTGCCGAACCGGAAAAACCCAAAAAGAAGAAGATCAAGAAGCGCATCAAGCCCAAGAAGAGCACCGCCAGGGTCAGCAAGGCCCCCAAGAGCGTTGCCCCGAAAAAATCAAGCGGGAGCCCCGCCGTGCCAATGGCCATCGGCGCTGTAACCCTGGTTGTACTGCTCGTCGTGGTATCCGGCGTCTTCAAGAGCATGAGGGACGACAACGACCTCAAGCGCGTTGCCATGGAGGCTCAACAGGCAAAGGTCTCCAGCCGCCAGATGTCTGAAAGGGAAAAAGCCCTCCAGAACCAGCTGAGTGACACCAACAGCAAGATTGAAAAATTGCAGCAGATGCTTGCCTCGCTGGAAAAATCCAACCAGGCCCTGCCGGACCGGCAACCGGCAGCCGGCGGCCAGGACACGGACCCAGCTGAGCCTGCCGATGAGCTCGCGGCTGCCCCGAGTGAGGAGGAACCGGTGCTCCCCTCCGCCGGGGGTGATGGCCAGGAGATCGCCGCAACAAGGGCTATGATTGCCGACCTGATCAAGAAACGTAACCAACTCCAGAAAGATTACGGCGGTATCTCCGGTGGGCTGGACACCTCAAAGATCGAGGCCTCCATCTCCAGGCGAACAGCGGTGATGAGCAATAGCGGCAACCGGATTCTCAACGTCGAGGACGATGAGGACACCCGTAAGACCGCTGTCGCCAAGCTTCCGCAGAAGGTGGAGTTATCGAAAAAAGATTATTCCGAGCTGGTCAAGCGGCTGAAAGAGACTGTTGGCAACTACGGATTGCCTGTCGCTTCGCCGGCCGACCTTGATCCGGATCTCACCGAGCTCCTGCGGGCCACCGGCGATGACGGAGCGAGGGGGCTGGTGGCGGTCTATCTCTACTCCAGTGAGCTTTACGCAAAGATGGAGAAGACCACCTCCTTCCTGAAGAGGCGCATCGATGCCCTCATGAAAAATGCCTACAAGATCAATAAGGACAAGGCCCAATACAAAGCCGGTGGCGGGTCCTACGGTATGAGGCACAATCACTATCTCGAACAGCTCCAGCGCCTGCTGGAGTTGTCGGAGAAAAAGATCGAGATTAAAAAGAGTCAGAGGCGGCGCCTGGCTGCCTTCCAGCAGGCCCTTGGAGCCGGATTCCAGCGACTCACCTCGGTAGAATCTACAAAACACCTCACCAGTGTTTACTCCAAGAGCAAAGACACCGACATGAAACGCAAAATGGTGGGGTCTTTTGCAAAGGGCAATGCCCTGCAGGCGGTCCCGGCTTTGATAAAAAGCCTTTCATCTCCAGACCAGGAACTGAAAGGGCTTGTAAAATCAGCACTTGCGTCGATTACCGGGGTAAATCTCGGGGATAATAAGAAGATCTGGGAGGCCTGGTGGAAAGAAAATGGCGACCAGGCCGCAAATTGATATTTTCTGCTGTTTTTCTCGACACTTTAGGAATTAGGGGGTAAAGTGTTGGGGTATCCATCACTTTTTAGACCCTAACCCTTACCTGAACTTTTCAGGAACACCTTTGGAAAGGAGCTGTGAAATGCTGAGAAAACTCACTGTAGCGGCCTTTGCGGTGCTGTTGACCACAGGAGCTCTCCAGGCGCAAAATGTCTCGTACAAGACATGGACCGGCGAGCAGGTCAAATCCAACGTCGACAAGATGATGTCGAAGATCAATTGGGGCACTGACCTCGATGAGCTCAAAAAGAAAGCCAAGGCACAGAAGAAAATGATCTTCTGGGTCGATATCGTCGGTGACCTCGACGGCGGATTGTGAAGTGCTGGCCACTCCCTGAGAGCCGGGACGCTCTCTAACGACAAGGTCATTGCTCAGATTAACGCCGCGTTTGTCTCCGGTTGGCAAAGCATCAAGGGCAAGAAAAGCTATGCTGGGGTTTCCAATACCCACATGCCCACCAATGCTGCCAAAAACATCAACACCTGTTCCGGTGGCCGTAACATTCAGATGTACTTCATGACGCCTGATGCTCGTGTCGTACACTGCCTGCCCGGCTTCTGGAGCGCCCAGGACTTCTACACCCAGGCTGGATTTGCCGTCAAGCTCGGTAACCTGGCCTACAACAAAAGCATCTCGAATGCTGACCGTAACGAGAAGTTCCTCGACATGCATCTGCAGAAAGCTCACGGCCACAACTACGGCCTCGTAGAAGGTGCCAAGCTGCAGGGCTTTGACGTGAAGTACGTCAAGAACAACACTAATGACTTCACTCGCGGCAGCAAGGGCTTCGTCCAGGGCGTCAAGCTCGTCGACCAGGTCGTCCATGAACGCATGGCCGCCCGCCCCTTTGTTCCCTTCGAGAAGTTTGATGCCCGCGAGTTCACCAAGCTCGGCATCAAGCGTTACAAGTATGACTTCGGGCTTGCCGGCAAGTACGGCAGCAGCAAGTCGAAGGAGAAATAATTCTCCGACTTCTAACCGAACGTCAAAGAGAGGCGGAGCTTTCGAGCTTCGCCTCTCTTTTTTTATGCGCACTGCAAAGCTGCAGTCAGTGGGCCGTCCACCCACCGTCAACAAAGAGGGTGGCACCCGTCACATAGCTTGACGCTGCGCTGGCCAGGAAAATGGCTGCCCCCTGGATCTCGCCCATATCCCCCCACCGAGCCATCGGCACCTCTCCGAGAATAAAACGCTCGGTGTCAGGCTGGCCCACGATTGGCTCGTTCATCGGCGTGAGGAACGGCCCGGGGCAGATCGCGTTAGCGGTGATCCCCTCCGAAGCCCACTCAAGAGCCAGCACTCGGGTCATCTGCACCACCGCTCCCTTGCTCGAAGCATAGGGGGTGCGCCCTGGAACCCCCACCACCCCCAGCGTGCTGCCCATGTTGATGACGCGCCCATAACCACCGGCCCTCATATGGGGTATCACTGCGCGCGAACAGAGCCAGGGTCCGCGAACATTGACGCTCATGACCTGCTCGAACTCTTCCAGGGACAAATCCTCAATCGGATTGCGGATGTTGATACCGGCATTGTTGATAAGAATATCAAGCCGCCCCAGTTTCGACATTGCCGAATCGATCAGGGCATCGACCTCCTCCGGATCCGTTACGTCACAACGGACACCGAGGGTCTTTCTGCCGCTCGACTCCCCCAGCAGAGCGGCCTCGTGTTCAGCCTCCTCGCCGTTTCGACTGCAGATAACAATGTCGGCGCCGGCAGATGCAAGCCCCTCCGCCATGCTGCGGCCGAGTCCCTTGGTGCCCCCTGTAACAAGTGCTACCTTCCCATCGAGCCGAAAGAGATCGATTCCAGACATTTTTTCCTTCCTTGAAGCGAGTTAAACTGTCGTCGACAGCATAGCACGCCGGCAGAAAGGCGGGCGCAGGAGAATGTCCGGCCGCGGGCTGCAAAGGAGGCCTTGTAATGAGTGACAATCTGAAACCAGCCGGAAAACTCCGGCAGCTCCTGGAGGAGCCCGGCATCATCCGGTCGATGGGAGCCCACGACGTCCTGACCGCGCTGCTCATCGAGCGTGCCGGTTTTGAGACGGTCTTCCTCGGCGGATTCGGAGCCAGCGCGAGCCTTCGCGGCCTGCCGGACCTCAACTTCCTGGACCTTGAAGAAATGGCGGCTGCCGTCAAGCGCATGGCTCAGAGAATCTCCATACCCCTCATCGCCGATGGAGATACCGGCTATGGTGGCCCGGCTGAGGTCAGCAATTGTATCCGGGCCTTTGAAGACGCCGGGGCCGCAGGCATCCTCCTTGAGGACCAGGTCTTTCCAAAGCGCTGCGGCCACTTCGATGGCAATGCGGTGATACCTGCCGGGGAGATGGTCGCCAAGATAGAGGCCGCCCTCGCGGCGCGCAGCGATGACGATTTCGTGATCTTCGCAAGAACCGATGCCCGCCAGGGCGAGGGCATTGACTCCGCAATCGAGCGGATCAACCGCTACTGCGCAGCAGGAGCCGATGTGGCCTTTGTCGAGGCCCCGCAATCAAAAGAAGAGCTCGCCCAGATCGCCTCCCGGGTTCCTTATCCTAAATTTGCCAACATGCTCTCCTTCGGAAAAACCCCCCTGCTGGAGGCCGCCGAGCTCGAAAAGATGGGCTTCAAGTTCGTGGTCGCCCCGATCGAAACCCTGCTGGTCTCTGCCAGGGCCATCGAACAGCTGGCCCGCACCTTCCTGAAAACCGGCAGCTCAGAGCCGCACAAGGACTCGATGATGAGCTTCGATGAACTCAAGGAGGTCCTGGAGCTGGAGAAATACCTCCGGCTGCGGGAAGAAGACGAGGGTGAGCCCTCCGGCGAGTGAGCAGGAAGCTCAGTCTTTCCAGCCGAGGATCCCATCGATCGTGCCAATCGCCACCGGGTGGTAACCCGGGCGCGCTCTCGAATAGATCTCTCGCGCGCGCTTCAGGCCGCCCGGGGTCTTTGCCAGCTCCCGGTAAAGTGGGCTGAGGAACTTCCGCCTTCCGACACGCTCCAGGAAACTCTCCAGCGGCGCCATCACGGGCCGGTACCCACCCGGAAGAGCCACCAGGAACCACTGGCAGAGAATTTCCGAGTTCTTCGAGGTGGTCAGGGAAAAGACCTCGTCAAGGTCGGCCAGCCTCTCAACCGGCAGCGGGGAGGGCAGGTGGCGCAGGAAATGCAGCCATTCGTGGGTGGTCCAGCCATCGGTTTTCAAGGCGCCGGCCTCGACCCCGGCGGCAAAATAGCCCGCCGCGGCAGCAGCTTTTTCCAGCGCAGCGGAGCGAACCGCAGGCAGGTTAGCCGGAAGGCCGGGGCCATAGACCCACTCCCTGATCTGCAAGCCGGCAGCCAGGGAGCGGTCGCGGGCAAGAAGCTCACGATCGAGAAAAGAAAGGAAGCCCTCGGTGGTCATCGGCTTAAAAGCAAACCTGTCGAAATAGGATCGCAGGAAAGCATCCCAGCGCTTACGGCCAAAGGCGTTCTCAAGCATGCGCAGAAAGAGATAGCCCTTCTCATAGGCGACATCTGTCATTCCATCATCGGGATCACGGCCGGCCAGGTCGAGCTTCAGGTGCGTATCGGCAGGATGATCCTTGAGTAACTCATCGACGGTATTGCTGAGCTCATCGAGCCCCAGCCGGGCCAGCATCTCATCGTATTCCCTGCCGTAGAGGTGCTCCATGATCCTGTGCTCCAGGTAGACCGTGAAGCCCTCGTTGAGCCAGAAGTCATCCCAGGTCGCGTTGGTGACCAGGTTTCCCGACCAGGAATGCGCCAGCTCATGGGCCACCAGCGCGACCAGCGAACGGTCGCCGGCCAGGATGGTGGGAGTGGCGAAGGTGAGACGCGGATTTTCCATGCCGCCGAAAGGAAAGCTCGGCGGCAGAACAAGGATGTCGTAGCGCCCCCAGCGGTAAGGCCCGAAGAGCTCTTCACAGGCCACCATCATCTTCTCGGTGTCGGCGAACTCCCAGGCTGCACTCTCAAGGACAGAGGGCTCTGCGTAGACGCCGGAGCGCTCGCCGAGCGCCTTGAAGCCCAGCTCCCCGACCGCAAGCGCCATCAGGTAGGAAGGAACCGCCTGCGGCATCTGGAAGAAAAAACGTTTCCTCCCGCCGGGAAGATCCTCGGCAGCCTTTCCCGCCGCGGCACTCATCACCGCGGTAACCGGGCCGGGAACCTCGACCGCTGCCGAGTAGGTAAACCTCACAGCAGGGGTGTCCTGGCAGGGGATCCAGGTTCGCGCCAGGATCGCCTGGGACTGGGTAAAGAGAAAGGGCTGCTTGCGGCCGGCGGTCTGCCGGGGCTCCAGCCACTGCAGCGCATCGGCCTCCCCGGTGGTCTCGTAGCTAATGAGGACCTCTTCGGTCCCAGGCCCGATGCGCACGACCAGGGGCTGGCCGAGCAGGGGTCTCTCCTCGCCCAGCTCAAAGCTCGCCTCCCTGATGCCGCCGCTCTCAAGAAGCTGGACCCGCCGGATCGTCAGCCCCCTGGTGTCGAGGCGGAGCTCCCGGGCACCGGAGAGATTGCGGATCTTCCAGGAGGCCTCTGCCCCTATGGTCCTGCTGTCAAAGTCGACATCCAGCAGCAGGGTGAGATGAGTAACGACCACCTCTGCCGGATTCGAAAAGGAATGGGGGTCCTTGATAGCCAGGAAGCCCCCACCCGCCTGGCGGCCGGCGCACCCGGAGACTGCGGCAAGAAGCAGGAGAACGGGCAGCAACCCTGCCGCAGGACATCGAGCCTGCCTTTTCGGACAAAGGCCGGTTTGCATATTTTCCATTTCTCCACCTCAAGCTTCATTTAGTTCGCCAGGCGAACCACACTATACTTTAAGCACAGCAGAAGACCAACGCGTACACGGGAAGCACCAGATGTCTCCAATCTACCTCGGCGTCGATATCGGCGGAACGACCTCCAGCGTCTGTGCTGCCGATGAGCAGGGCCGGCTGCTTGGAGAGTTCACCCTGCCTAGCGGCAAGGGAGAAAAGGGCTGGGAAGGGACCGTCCAGCGATTGATCGGTCACGCCGGAGAGCTCGTCGAGCCGGGTGCTGCGCCACGGGCCGTCGGGATCTCCTGCGGCTCACCCATGGACCGGGAGGCCGGGGTCATCCAGGAACCTGCAAACCTTCCCGGCTGGCAGGATGTTCCCATCGTGAACATCTGGCAGGAGGCCTTCCCCGGGGCCGCGGTTCATCTCGAAAACGATGCCAATGCCGGGGCGCTGGCGGAATATTACCTTGGCGCCGGGCGGCGGCAGCGGCCCGCCAACATGGCCTTCCTTACCTTCGGAACCGGGCTCGGTGCCGGCCTGGTCCTCAACGGACAGCTCTACAGGGGAACCTCGAATTATGCCGGGGAGATTGGACACATCCGGCTGGAGAAGGATGGCCCCGTCGGCTGCGGAAAGGCCGGCAGCTGGGAGGGCTTCTGCTCCGGCGGCGGCATCGAACAGCTGGCAGCGGCCAGGCGCGAGAGCTGGCCGGGGGAGACCTGCCTCGGCAAAGAGAGAATCACTGCAGCCGATGTCGGCCATGGCGCGCTCGAAGGCGATGAGCTCTGCCTCGAGATCCTCTCTGGCTCCGGCAGCTACCTGGGCCGGGGCCTGGCAATCCTGGTCGACATCCTCAACCTGGAGCTGATCGTGATCGGCTCCATTTTCGCCCGCTGTGAAAAATTTCTACGGCCCGCGATGGAGGCCGCCCTGCAGCAGGAAGCCCGCAGCGAAACGCTCAACTGCTGCAGGATCGTACCGGCCGCCCTGGGCGAAGAGATCGGGCTCTACGCATCCCTGTGCGTCGCTTACCACGGAGAGTCCACCCTTGAGGCAGGCGCCGGCGCCGCAGACACGGAAGATTGAAAGCCGGCCTAATCCCCTGTTTGCAGCTTTTCAGCCGCCCGGCGCAGTGTTCCCGGGCTGGAAGGCGCGCCCTTGCGTTCATCCCCTGCAGCATCCGGCACGACAGGTGCTGAGGAGCTGCCGATTTCCTTCAGCAGCCCGTGATCGATGGAGATGTCTCGTCCCTTCCGCAACCCATTGTAAAATTCCTGCCGCGCCTTGTCCTTCGCCCGCCGCAGAAGAAACTCCTTTACCGCAGTCCGAACGGCCGGGAGCGGCCGAAGCTGCGAAGGCCGGAGCTCCATCAACCTGCCCAGGTACAGGACTCCGGGAGTCTCGACAACAGGAGTCAGCCCCCCAGGCTCATC
Source organism: uncultured Planctomycetia bacterium (assembly GCA_964615885.1). Taxonomy (GTDB): domain Bacteria; phylum Planctomycetota; class UBA8108; order UBA8108; family UBA8108; genus UBA8108. The sequence goes on from CAZTRG010000281.1 coordinate 91,368, forward strand.
GAGCTCCAGGACCGCCTCCTGCAGAGCGGGAGGAAGCCCTGCGGCACCCTCCCTCCGGATGATCCAGCCGACATCTCCACCGGCCTGCCGGGTCCTCTTGTCATCGGAATACCTGGCTGCCAGGTCTCCAAAACCAGCCACACCCTCAGGCAGCTCCCGCGCCTCCTCGAGAGCGGCCCCGGCCTTCTCCAGCAGGGCAAGCCGGCCCTCTTCGCCGGTTCCCGGGGGAACCCCGATGGAGATCACCGCCACCCTTGCCATCTCATGGGTCCGGTACAGGTCGAGGTTTCCCTCGTAGTGGCTCGAGATCTGCTCCTCGCTGATCTCCACCCCCTCCAGCAGTGGCTTCAGGTTGCGGGCAAGATAACTGCTGACCAGCGCCTGTCGCAGGAGGCGCTCCACCTCCGGGCTCTTGTCATAACCGTCCTCGAGCGCCTGCAGGAAAACCAGCTCCTCATCCACCAGGTGGCGAAGAATGTCATCGGACCTGTCGGTGCCCGGGTAGATCCGGGGGAGTTTTTCGGCCCCCCTGGCCAGGGCCTCCTTGAACTCCTCCTCGGTCACCGCAGCCTCATCGATGCGGGCAAGAACCCGGCCCTTCTCGCGCCTTGCTTCGCCGCCACCGTCGCAGCAAACACCTCCCAGGAGAAGGAGAAGAGCGGCACTGAAGGCCCAGGGGTAGCTCGTTCGAGGTGTCATTTTTATCATCTTAATCACAGGCCCATTCAGAATGCCACTGTCGCCGCCGCCGCTGCCGGGAAGGCCGGCTTGCGAAAGCTCCAATGACCGCTTTACAGGTACTCAGCTATTCTTTTTTCGCCCAGTACCGCCGAGTTCTTGACCACGTTTTTTTTTTCGGCCCTTAGCCCCGGGTCGGCAACAGCCCTGGACCCCGCAGGAGCCTGATTCCCACTGGAAATCCCCCTGCCGGAGTTCTATCCTCAGCGCTCCTGAGAGCAGCTTCACTGCTCTTTGAAATAAAACGGGACAAAGAGCCGCCATGGATCCCAGTAAAACAGCCCCCACCACCAGAGAATTCTCCATAAATGGCCGGACCTACCGGCCGCCTGCACGCCCCCTGGTGGTGATCTGCATTGATGGTTGCGCTGACGAATACCTTGACGCCTCACTTGCACAGGGGCGCATGCCGGTCCTGGCACGTCTTCTTGCCGCGGGCGCCTACCGTGCGATGGCCCGTGGAGCCCTGCCTTCCTTCACCAACGTCAACAACTCATCAATTGCAACCGGCACCCCCCCCTCTGTTCACGGGATCAGCGGTAATTTCTTCCTCGATCCGGAATCCGGTGAGGAGGTCATGATGAATTCCCCATCTTATCTGCGCTGCGGAACCATCCTGGCTGCCGCCGCCAGGGCCGGCCGAAAGGTCGCCATGGTCACGGCCAAGGAGAAGCTCAGAGACATTCTCTCCCATGAGCTCGAGGGAATCGCCTTCTCAGCGGAAAAGGCCGACCAGGCAGAAGAGGAGACCCACGGCATCTCAGGGGTAGAGGAGCTGGTGGGAGAGCCGGCCCCTGAGATCTACAGCGCGGCGGCCAGCCTCTTCGTTCTCAAGGCAGGGGCGGCGCTTATCGAGCACGGCAAGGCCGACTTCCTCTACCTCTCGCTGACCGATTACATGCAGCATAAATTCACGCCCGAAGATCCCGAGTCGCTTGATTTTCATGCAGACATCGACCTGCAGCTCGGAAGACTCCTCGAGCTCGGTGCCATCGTCGGCGCGACGGCAGACCATGGAATGAACGCCAAGCAGACCCCGGCAGGCGACCCCAAGGTCATCTACCTCCAGAGCCTCCTGCAGGAGGAGCTCGGAGACGGGGTCAAGGTCATCCTGCCGATCACCGATCCCTATGTGCTCCACCACGGAGCCCTGGGCTCACTGGCCTGCATACACCTGCCGGAATCTGCCGACAGCCGCGCAGTCATCTCCCGCCTGCTGAAGCTCGATGGCGTCACCGAAGCCTATGGGCGGCAGCTGGCCGCGGAAAAACTCGAGCTGCCTGCAGACCGCATCGGCGACATTGTTGTCCTCTCAGGCCGAGATGTCGTCCTTGGCAAAACTCCGGAGGATCATGACCTCGATGCTGTGAAGGATGGCCTGCGCTCCCACGGTGGGCGCTACGAGGAGATGGTGCCCTTCCTGCTTTCAGAAAAAATTACCGACGAGTATTCCCGCAGGGCCGGAGACCTGCGAAACTTCGACATATTCGAGTTCACCAGCAACGGGAGCCAGACATGAACGATTACCCCTGCTACATTGCCGGGAGGGCGGTTTCAAGCGATGAGAAACTGTCCGTCTATAACCCCTATACAGGAGAGGTCGCCGGCACCGTCGCCAGCCTGGGGAAAGCTGAAACCATCGAGGCGATCGAAGCAGCCCTCAAAGGCGGCGAGCCCCTGACCCGCTACCAGCGCTATGAAATCCTCGACAAGGCCCGGCGCATGCTTACCGAAAGAGCAGAGGAGTTCTCTACGCTCATCACGCAGGAGGCCGGGCTCTGTCTCAAGGAGACGACCTACGAGGTCGGCCGGGGCCATGACGTGCTGCAGTTTTCCGCTATGGAGGCACTGAAGGATGACGGGGAGATCTTCTCCTGTGATGTCTCTCCACATGGGAAATCCCGCAAGATCTTCACCCTGCGCGAACCTCATAAGCTGGTTGCCGCCATTACCCCCTTCAACCATCCTCTCAACCAGGTGCTCCACAAGATCGCTCCGGCCATTGCCAGCGGCGCACCCACGATCCTGAAGCCTGCCAGCAAGACCCCGCTGGTTGCCGTAAAGATCACCGAGCTGCTCTACGAGGCAGGCCTGCCGGGCTGGATGTTAAGCGTACTTGTCGGGCCGACCTCCGAGGTGGCCGACACGCTGGTCACCGATCCCCGCGTCGAGGTGGTGAGCTTCACCGGCGGCGAGAAGGTTGGGAAGCTGATCGCTGAGCGGGCCGGATATAAGAAGCTGGTTCTCGAGCTGGGCGGCAACTCGCCCCTGATCATCCTGGAGGACGCCGACCTTGATCTCGCCGTCAACCTGGCGGCCGAGGGTTGCTTCCGGAATTCGGGCCAGCGCTGCACAGCGGTAAAGCGGCTCCTGGTACATGAAGAGATCCTCGAAGAGTTCACCACGCGTTTCACAGCGGAAGCCGCCAAGTACAATTATGGTGATCCCAGCGACCCCGAAACCCGGGTTGGGACGGTTATTGACGAAGAGGCCGCCATCTATCTCGAGAACGTCGTCAAGGACGCCGTCGCCGCGGGCGCCAGGGTCCTCCTCGGCGGAGAACGCGATGGCGCATTGCTGGCTCCGACAGTGATTGCCGATGTGCCGCGCGATGCCGACATCGTGGTCAAGGAGTCCTTCGGACCTCTCGCGCCCATCATGGCCATCAGCGACATCGAAGATGCCATCGATCTCGCCAACTCGACGGCCTACGGCCTCTCCTCGGGAATCGTAACCAGCGACATGAAACGGGCGATCCAGGCGGTCAAGGGAATCCAGACCGGAACCGTCAATATCAACCAGGTGCCGGGCTACCGGATCGAGTGCTCGCCATTCGGCGGCGTCAAGGATTCGGGACTCGGAGTCAAGGAAGGTGTCATCGAGGCCATGAAGGGCACGACCTACGTGAAGACCTTCTCGATGCCCTGGTAGGAACAAGGAGGCAAAGCCGACATGACCACCCCCGAGCAGAACAGTGGGAGAAAAGAAAAGCTCCTCTTTACCCCCGGCCCGCTGACGACCAGCGAGCCGGTCAAGCAGGCTATGTTGAGAGACCTCGGCTCACGCGACACGGCATTTATCGCCACCATCGGTAAGATCCGTAACGGGCTCCTCGGGCTTGCCGGGCTCTCACAGGAACAAGGTTATGAGTGCGTGCTCATGCAGGGGAGCGGCACCTTCGGGGTTGAAGCGGTTATCGGCTCTGCCATCAGCCCCGGCGGCAAGCTGCTGGTGGTCATCAATGGTGCCTACGGTGAACGCATCCTGAAGATTGCGGAGGTGCTGGGGATTGAGTGCGCGGCCCTGCGCTGCGAGGAAAACAGGAAAACCGATCCAGCTGAGGTGGCCGCCTGCCTGCAGGAGGATGAGAAGATCTCTGCCGTAGCCATCGTCCATTGTGAAACAACCACCGGGATCATCAACCCTGTGGAGGAAACCGGCTCGATCGTCCGCGCGGCCGGAAAGACCTACATCGTCGATGCGATGAGCAGCTTTGGAGCGGTTGAGCTCGATGTCCTGCCCGCAGAGATCGACTTCCTGGTCTCCTCCGCCAATAAATGCATCGAGGGAGTGCCAGGATTCTCGTTCGCCATCTGCCGGGGAGAGGCGCTCAATGCCTGCGAAGGACAGGCCCGAAGCCTCAGCCTGGACCTCTTCGCTCAATGGAAAGGGCTTGAGTCCAACGGCCAGTTCCGCTTCACGCCACCTACCCACACGATCCTTGCCTTTGAGAAGGCGCTGGCGGAGCTGCACGAAGAGGGAGGCGTTGGCGGGCGCGCTGCCCGTTACCGCGGAAACTACGAAACCCTGGTACAGGGAATGAGCGAGCTGGGTTTCAAGGAATACCTGGCCCGGGAAGACCAGGGCTACATCATCACGTCCTTCCGCTACCCCTCCGACCCGGCCTTCGATTTCACCGAGTTCTACACCCGGCTGAGTGAGAAGGACCTGGTGATCTACCCCGGCAAGGTCAGCAATGCCGACTGTTTCCGCATTGGCAACATCGGCCACATCCGGAAAGCTGATGTTGAAGACCTGCTGGCCGCTATCGCCAGTGTGCTTGAACAAATGGGCATCGAGAGCGGCGGCTGAGCCTGCGTCCCTGCAGGCACAGGCAGGACATAAAAAAGCCCTGATGGTCGGTCCCGTGCAGGACCACCCGCAGGTGATTATGCGGACCATCAGGGCTCCGGTGGTGCCTGGATCCTCCCTGACTCTCCTGAGTCCGGGGGGTACCGGCAAGCACCCTCGGGATCATCATTCAATTCAGGAGGTCACCACCTCGCTTATCACCGTAGGTTGATACATCTATTGACCACCTCCTTTCTCGACCTGTTCCTGCGAGCCCAGGACTCGCCTCTCGGCTGCAGCGGTCGATGGCTGCCTCCGGGTCCGGCAAGACGCCCGCGGCCCTTGGGCCGCAAAGGAACGCCCTTCGGTCTGCGTTGGACCTGTACCGGTTCATACCCTCATCCTAGTGTCATCACGGTCGGTGTCAAGCAAAGCCGGCCTCACCAGGCAGGAGACTGTCGAAACTGCTCCAACAATATAAACAATCACCTAAAACATGACAGGAAAGTGGATTTTACCTGCCCGGCTGACAACAAAAGATATTCGGAACAACCAGCAGGATTTCCGGGGCTTGCCGGTTCCTGCAACCGCTTCTTCACCTCGATCGGCAAACCTTTTGGCTGTAAGCATTAACATGTACTGAACACCCGTGAATAAGGGTATTTTTTACCTCACCAGTACAATCCTTGTGATAACATGAAACAGCTAAGTCGTTGATGCTGCAGGGTCTGCGCATCATGGCTGCAATTCAAACTGAGGAGTCATCATGTCTAAAGAACGCGAAGATTCATTTGCTGACGATCCGCTCGAAGAAATCAATCTGGACAATGACGATCTAGACGATCTTCTTGGAGATGGCGGCGAAGAAGATTCAAAAACTGAGTCGTCCGATGAGGCGGACGATGACCTGCTGAGCAGCGACGACCTGCTGAGCGAGGACGACCTTGAGCCTGAGGCTGCCGATGCGGAAGCCGACCAGGACAACAGTGCCGAGATCTCTGAAGAAGAGCTCGACTCCCTGCTGGCCGAGGCCGATGCTCCTGCCGAAGACAGCGAAGAAGCTGCTCCCCCCGAGGAACCGACCATCGATCTTGAAGAGTTCGAAGATGTACTCTCCGAAGACGATGGCGACGACTCCGATGCCACAGACATCCTCGGAGATGATGACTCTGCAGAGGAAGAGTACCCGGAAGTCCCGGACACCCTCCCGCAGGAGCTCATGTCAGAGCTTGAAGAAGATGCTCCGGACGCCGAGGACTCCGAAGAAGATACCGGCGACGATGCCGGGGACCTTCTCGAAGACTCCGACGAACTCGAAGACTCCGGCGAAGAAAAAAAGAAACCCAAGGGCTTCAAGCCCAAGGGAAAATCCAAAAAAGGCAAGAAGGGCTTCGCTGCCAAAGCTAAGGCCGGCAAGGGCAAAAAAGAGCCCGCGAAGGCCGCAGCCGACCGGAAAAAACCGGTAGCTGCCAAGAGCGGCGGCAAGACGATCGACATCATCTGCAGCGAGTGCTATTCCGTGCTGTCCCTCTCTGCCACCTGGGCCGAAGAGCTCGTCACCTGCCCCGAATGTTTCCACGTCGGGAAGAAGCCGGATGACAGCTTTCTTCGCACCGTCAGCACTGCCAAGGCCCGCGAGGGCAAGAAAGCCAAGATGCTCGCCCTCCTGTCGATCCTGGTGATTGCCAGCTTTGCCGGGTTTGTATTCCTGAAGTCGGCCTACGGTAATGCGAACGCGATGACCGCTGCCAACAGGGCTGCAGCACAGGACGAGGTCGATTCAAAAACCTTCGCTCTTACCAACGCCAAGGTCCGCAACAGCCTGAGTAAAAGCGCGGATGAAAAGGAAGACCTTGAACCCCTCCTGGCAAAGGTAGAGGAAGCCAACGAAGCTCTGACCAAGTATTCAGATGCGAACGCTGGAGATCGTCCAAATGACGCGTTCCAAAGGGATGACTTCTACCTCAACACGGCTACAAATGCCCACGAGGAGACGGTTAACCTCTGGGTCCAGATCTGCCTCTACGGTGGAGGGCTCTTCCTGCTCCTGCTCATCTGGCAGGCCTGTGTCTACGAAGGTAATCGCTGGGAAGCCTACTTCTGAGCCGGTTGCCGGTAGTTCTCCTGGTCGGCCGCGGCGGTCCCCTCTTGACCCGCCGCCCTTGAGCCCTATGGTCTTAGCTGAGGTTCTTTTCCCTGGCAGAGACCCCCTGAGTTACCGATCACGATGAAGATCCGGGCAGCTGTTGTCAAAAAGACTGGGCAACCCTTCGAGATTGAAACTCTCGACCTCGCACCTCCACGCGAAAAAGAGGTGCTGGTCAGGATTCGCGCCGCGGGAATCTGCCATAGTGACTGGAACATACGTACAGGGGAAACCGAGCATCCCCTGCCTGCGGCTGCAGGTCACGAGGGCGCAGGAATCGTCGAATCCATCGGAGAGGGAGTCACCTCGCTCAGGGCGGGCGATCACGTCGCGCTGAGCTGGGCACCGGGGTGTGGCTCCTGTTTTTACTGCTCCAGCAGACGGCCGGCCCTCTGCGAGACCTGGAAAGAGGCGCTCTGGGCAGGAACCCTCCTTGATGGAACGACCCGCCTGTCACTGAATGGCAAAGCGGTCTACCACTATTGCGCCCTGGCCTGTTTCGCCGAGTACGCGGTCGTTCCGGAGGTCTGCTGCGTCCCTGTCGACAAGAAGGTCCCGCTGAAGGTCGCGGCCTTGATCGGTTGTGCGGTCACAACCGGTCTCGGCGCATCGATGAATACCGTCCAGGTCGAGGAGGGGGCAGCCGTGGTGATCTACGGGATGGGAGGGGTCGGACTGAGTATACTGGCCGGGGCACAGCTGGCCGGAGCAGACCCCCTCATCTGCGTCGACCTGTGGGAAGAGAAGCTCGAGCTGGCGCGCTCCCTTGGCGCTACTGCCGCTTTCAAGGCAGATGCCGGGGTACAAGAGAACATCCTGGCGGCAACCGCCCAGCGTGGAGCCGACTATGTTTTCGAGGCGACCGGCTCCACGGAAGTCCAGGAGTCGGCCTTCGATGCTGTTCGGCCCGGGGGAAAGCTCATCCTGGTAGGCCTCTCGGCCACAGGAACAAAAACGAATTTCCCCGGATCGGTCATTACCCGGCAGGAAAAAACCATTCTAGGCTCCTACTACGGCTCCTGCGACCCCCACCGGGACTTTCCTCTCTACTCCACAATGTACCTTCGCGGAGAGCTCGACCTCGACAGGCTGGTATCAAAAATCTACCGCCTCGAAGAGATCAATACCGCCTACAGCGACATGCTTGAAGGAAAGACCGCACGCGGCATCATCGCCTTCTGAGAGGCTCTGGAGCCCTCTCTCTGCCACAAAAAGCCATCCTGCCGCCATCGGTGCTCCCTGGCCCCTTTTCTTCGCCAAAAACCATTCAATACAACCCGGTAAATTTATTGACGTGTTTCATACAAGTGACTTAGCATCTTGTAGTTACGCGAAGATCTATCATTCGGTTGGTTCTTTTTTATTCACGACAGACACCTGGAGATTCCAGATGAAGATCCATCAAGCAAGCCGGCGTGATTTCCTCACAGTGGGCGCCATCGGCGGCCTCGGCCTGACCCTGGACCAGTATTTCCGCATCAAGTCGGCCAACGCCGAGCAGAAGTTTTACGAGAGCAAAGAAGGCCCCGCCAAGTCGGTCATTAACATTTTCATGCCCGGCGGTATGGCTCACCAGGACACCTTCGACCCCAAGCCCTATGCCCCCCTGGCCTACCGCGGCGAGCTGGGCAATATCGGCACCAAGCTACCCGGCGTGCGCTACGGCGAGGTCATGAAGAAAACGGCCCAGGTGGCCGACAAGATCACCGTTGTCCGCTCTATGAGCCACGGCGAGGCGGCCCACGAACGCGGCACGCACAATATGTTCACCGGCTACCGCCCGCGCCCGGCGCTCGTATTCCCCAGCATGGGAAGCATCGTTTCGCACGAGTTCGGCCCGCGCAAGAGCCTGCCGCCCTATGTCTGTATACCGGGCCAGCCCAACACCTTTGCAGGATCCGGCTACCTGAGCTCCTCCTATGCTCCCTTCAGCCTCGGCAGCGACCCGGCCAGCGGCAACTTCAAGGTCCGCGATCTGAATCTTGCCGGCGGCATCAAGTCCGAACGCTTCAACCGGCGCCGCTCGATCCTCGAGACGGTCAATGCGCACTTCAAGGAAACCGAAAAATCCGATGGCCTCGAGGCCATGGACACTTTCTACCAGCGGGCCTATGGCCTCATCAGCTCCAAGGAGGCCAAGGAGGCCTTCAACATCAACGCTGAGCCGGCCAAGCTCCGTGACGAATACGGCCGCAACGCTGCCGGGCAGAGGCTCCTGCTGGCCAGGAGACTGGTCGAGGCCGGAGTGCGCTTCGTCACCCTGACCTACGGCGGCTGGGACATGCACAACAACATTCGAAACTCCATGAGAGGCCAGATGCCTCCCTTCGACCAGGCCTTCGCCAGGTTGATCATGGACCTTGAGACCCGCGGGCTGCTCGACTCGACCCTCGTCGTGGTCACAACGGAATTCGGCCGTACTCCAAAGATTAATGGAAACGCAGGAAGGGATCACTGGCCCAAGGTGTTCAGCATCGTCCTGGCCGGTGGTGGAATCAAGAAAGGGTTCGTCTACGGCAAGTCCGATGCGACTGCCACTGAGCCCGAGGAAGACGCCCTGACGGTGGAGGACTGGGCAACCACGGTCTACCACCAGCTGGGCATCGTCGCTGACAAAGAGCTCATGGCCCCCGGTGACCGGCCGATCGAGATCGTTGACGGCGGCAAGGTTCGCAAAGAGCTCCTCGCCTGAGGACAGGCCGGAGGTAAATCCCTCCCCTGCTCCACGAAGGAGATCTTATGTACAGGGAGCCGCCTTATCGGCCCCCTGGCCAGGGAAAGAATGAATCCAAGGTCAACAGGAAGTAATCCTATGCCCCTACCCGGTAAAACAAGAACTGAACCAACCCGCCTGCTTTTGCTTTGCGCCGCCTGCCTGCTGCTGAGCGCTGGCATCCTCGAGGCCGCATCTCCATCGCTGGGCTCCATCATTCCCCGCGGAGGACAGCGTGGAACCGAGCTGGAGGTCAACTTCAACGGCGACCGGCTGGCTGATGTGAAGGAGATCCTCTTTTACTCCCCGGGCTTCAGCCTTGTTGAATTCAAGGTCACCAATCCCAAGCACGTCCTCGCCAGGATCAAGATCGCCGCTGACTGCCGCCTGGGCGTCCATGCCATGCGCTTGCGTACCGCCACCGGGATCTCCGACATGAAGACCTTTTTTGTCGGCTCCCTGGCTGAGCTTGCCGAGAAGGAGCCCAACAGCGACTTTGCCGCACCACAGAAGATAGCTCTCAACTCGACCGTGAGCGGGAGCGTTCAGAACGAAGATGTCGACTACTACATTTTCGAGGTCAAGAAAGGGCAGCGTATCTCCGCCGAGATCGAGGCGATGCGACTGGGCAACACGATCTTCGATCCCTATATCGCCATCATGAACTCCGGCCGCTTTGAGATCGCCTCCTCAGATGACTCCGCCCTGCTGCGGCAGGATTCCACCTGCCAGGTGATCGCCCCTGAAGATGGAAACTACTACGTCCAGGTCCGCGAGAGCTCTTACGGGGGAAACGGCAACTGCCGCTACCGGCTGCATGTCGGAACCTTTCCCCGCCCCAGGGGACTGCTTCCCGCAGGCGCGAAGGCCGGCTCCGAAGTAGAGGTCCAATACCTTGGCGATGCAGGTGGAGACCGCAAACAGAAGGTGACCCTGCCCCCCGCTGCCCGCGAGGACTTCGGGCTGCATCTCGAGGATGAAGGCGGAGTGTCGCCATCGGTGAATGTTTTCCGACTCAGCGAGTACGACAACACGATGGAGGTCGAGCCCAACAACAACCACGCCAAGGCCACCGTCGCCAGCGCCCCGGGCGCCTTCAACGGGATCATCTCAGAACCTGGAGACGTCGACTGTTTCAGATTCAAGGCCAACAAGGGCCAGGTTTTCGAGGTGGAGCTCTACGGCCGCAGGATCCGCTCTCCGCTGGACTCCGTGATCAACATAGCTCACTTTTCCGGCAAGGGGATCACCGGGAACGACGATTCGCGCGGCCCGGACAGCTACTTTCGCTTCACCGCCCCGGAGACCAAGGAATACGTCCTGACCGTACGAGACCACCTGGGAAAAGGCGGGCCGGATTACGTCTACCGCTTCGAGCTGACCCCGGTCAAGCCGGCCCTCAGCCTCACGATCCCACGGGTAGCAAGATATTCCCAGGAGCGGCAATCGATCTCGGTGCCCCGGGGGAACCGCTACACTGCCCTGGTTTCCGTCAGCCGGCAGAACTTCGGCGGAGACCTTGCCTTCAGCTGCGCCGATCTTCCCGCGGGAATCTCCCTCCAGGGAGAAAACATGCCTGCAAACCTGACCACCATCCCTGTACTCTTCGAGGCGGCCGCCGATGCGCCCCTGTCGGGAAAGATCTGTGATGTTCGTGCACAGCATGCCGATGAGAAGAAAAACATCAGCGGCGGCTTCCGCATCGGTATCGACCTCCTGGTCGGCAACCCCGGGCAGTCGGTCTACCTGAGACACACCCTCAAGGGACTGGCCGTCGCCGTTACCGAAGAGGCTCCCTTCAAGCTGCAGATTGTCGAGCCGAAGGTGCCCATTGTTCGCAACGGGTCCATGGCTCTCAAGATTGTCGCCGAACGCAAGGAAGGCTTTACCGCACCTATCGGTCTCCAGATGGTCTTCAATCCCCCGGGGATCACCTCACAGCGCGGCGTCAATATCCCCAAGGACAAGAACGAGGCCTTCATCAGCCTGAATGCAAACGGCGGCGCCCAGGTGCGCGCCTGGAAGATTGCCGTCAACGGCTCCAGCGGCGGGATCTGGGCCAGCACTCAGCTCGCCACCCTCCGCGTAGCAGAGCCTTACATCGATCTGGCCGCAGAGAAAACCTCCGTCGAACAGGGCAAGGAAACCGAGATCTACTGCAAGATCAACCAGCGAACGAAATTTGAAGGCAAGGCGAAGGTGAGCCTCTTCGGGCTGCCGCATAACGTCAAGGCCGCGGGAATGGAAATTGACGCCGACACCAAGGAGGTCACCTTCAAGGTCACAGTCGCCAAGGACAGTCCCGCGGGAAAGCACAAGACCATTGCCTGCCGTGTTGAAATTGTTGAGAGCGGCGAGTCCATCGTTCATTCCACCGGCGGCACCGAGCTGCGCATCGACAAGCCCCTGCCGCCGCCGAAACCCAAGAAAAAACCACCGCCGAAGGTGGTCAAGAAGGTCGAGAAGCCAAAACCTCCACCGCCGCCAAAGGCGCCGCCCAAGAAGCGCCTGACCCGGCTGGAGAAACTACGCCTGCAATTCAAGAAGAACAAAGAAGAGGGGTCCTGAGGGCCTGCTGACATCGTGAAAATAAAAAGACACCTCCCATTCCTGCCTGTCCTGGCCTTAATAACAGGAATTCTCTGCCCCGGTGATTCCGCCGGCGGGGCCGACCTGGTGAAGATCACTGCCTACCCCGGGGATGTCCAGCTCAGCACCCAGCGGGACCGGCAGTCGGTGATTGTCCAGGCTCTCTATTCCAATGGCCTGACCAGGGACATTACCTCCGAGGCGAAATACACCCTTGCCGACCCGGCCCTGGCAAAACTCGAAGGCGGTGCCGTGCTTCCGCTTAAAGATGGCACCACCGAGCTCCGGATCGAGCTGGGAGGTAAATCCATCGCCCTGCCCCTTACGGTCAAGGATGCTGCCATCGACCGGCCCATCAGCTTCAAGCTCGATGTCATGCCCGTCTTCATGAAGGCAGGCTGCAACACGGGGAGCTGCCATGGAGCCGCCCGCGGCAAAGACGGCTTCAGGCTGTCACTTTTCGGTTTCGACCCCGATGGCGACTACCATCGCCTGACACGGGAGCTCAACGGCCGGCGGCTCAACCTGGCGCTCATACATGACAGCCTCCTCCTTGAGAAAGGCGCCGGAAGTGTCAGCCATACCGGTGGAAAACGGTTTGAAAAGGACTCCGAGCTCTACGGGACGCTGGTGCGGTGGCTGGAGGCCAGGGCCCCCCGCGACGCCGCCAACATTCCCCATCCCACCGGCATCGAGTTCTATCCTCCTAATGCGGTTCTCAACGGCAGCGGGGCAACCCAGAAGCTCACGGTGCGAGCCACCTATTCCGACGGGAGCACCCGGGATGTAACCAGCCTCGCCTACTTCCTCTCGAACAATGACACCTCGGCAAAGGTCTCCCAGGAAGGCGTCGTCAGCGCAGGGAGCCGCGGTGAAGCATTTATCATGGCGCGCTTCGACACCTTTACCGTCGGCAGCCACTTCATCGTGCTGCCGAAAAATCTCGAATTCCAGTTTCCCGCGGTTGAGGAAAACAACTACGTCGACACCCTGATCAACGAGAAGCTGAAAAAACTCCGGGTGGCCCCATCAGAGCTCTGCTCTGACGAGGTGTTCCTGAGGCGGGCCTATCTCGACATCATCGGCCTCCTGCCCACCACCGAGGAATACACGCGCTTCACCTCGAGTGAGGAAAAAGACAAGCGCTCAAAGCTGGTCGATGAGCTGCTCGGGCGTAAAGAATTCGTGGAGCTCTGGGTGATGAAGTGGGCCGAGCTTCTCCAGATCAGGTCCTCCCAGCAGGTGAGCTACAAGGCCATGCTGCTCTACTACAACTGGCTGCAGGACAAGATCGCCAACAATGTGCCGATGGATAAGATGGTGAGCGAGCTCCTCGGCGCCAGCGGCGGAACCTTCAAAAATCCTGCCACCAACTACTACCAGAATGAGACCAACACCCTGAAGGTCACCGAGAACGTGGCCCAGGTGTTCATGGGCATGCGGATCCAGTGCGCCCAGTGTCATAACCACCCCTTCGATAAATGGACACAAAATGACTACTATGGCTTCGCCTCGTTCTTCTCCCAGATTGGCAGGAAACGCGCCGAAGACCCCAGGGAAACCATCGTCTTCAACTCCCGCAGCGGCGAGGTGCGCAACCCTGTCGGCAACCGGGTCATGAAGCCCAAGTTCCTCGGTGGCGAGGCCCCCGACCTGAAGGGTAAAGACCGGCGGGTGGCGATGGCCGAGTGGCTGGTCTCGAGCGAGAACCCCTTCTTTGCCACCAACCTTGCCAACATGGTCTGGGCACATTTCTTCGGCAAGGGAATCATTGACGAGGTCGATGATGTGCGGGTCAGCAACCCTCCGGCCAACGCCGAGCTCCTCAGCGCCCTCGGACAGCGCTTCACGGAATACAAGTATGACTTCAAGCGCCTGGTTCGAGACATCTGTACCTCGAGGACCTACCAGCTTGCCACCCAGACCAACGAGTCAAACGAATCGGACACTCGCAACTTCTCACATGCATCGCTTCGCAGGATCCGGTCTGAGATCCTCCTGGATTGCATCACACAGGTCACCGCTACGAGCAACAAGTTCCGCGGCCTCCCCAAGGGGTCCCGTGCCGTGCAGATTGCCGATGGCTCCACCAGCAACTATTTCCTGACGGCCTTCGGCCGCGCCAAGCGCGAGAGCGTCTGCTCCTGCGAGGTCCAGATGGAACCCAACCTCTCCCAGGCCCTTCACCTGCTCAATGGCAACACTGTTGAGGAGAAGATCAGGAGCGGCGGCCTCATCAAGGCCTTGCTCGATGCGAAAAAGACCCCCGAAGAGATTATCGAAGAGCTCTACATCCGCTCCTTCTCTCGCCGGCCGGTCGAAAAAGAGGTGACCGGCCTGAAGGCCATTCTTGCCTCCACTCCGAGCCCCAAAGAATTTCTCGACGACCTCTTCTGGTCACTGCTCAACTCCCGCGAATTCCTCTTCAACCACTGAACAGAGCACCATGAACAACACCAGGCTGTCTCCTATCGGAAAAACTTTCGCTGTGCTCCTGCTGGCCGGTCTCCTGGCTCCCTCAGCCACTGCTCTTGGCGCTGGTGAAGATGCTGCAGCAGCCAAGGCTGCGCGCATCACCTACGATGACCACGTCTCTGAGATCTTCCGCTCCCAGTGCTTCAAGTGTCACAACCAGGATCGCAAGAAGGGCGGCCTGGCCCTCAACACCTACGGCCTGACGATGGAGGGTGGCAGCTCCGGAAAGGTCGTCAAGCCCGGGGAGCCGGACTCGAGCCGTCTCTTCGCTCTCATCGCCCATCTCGAAGAGCCCCACATGCCCCCGAAGGGAGGCAAGCTCGCCGATGGAATCCTCGAGACGGTCAGGAAATGGATTGCCGGGGGAGCACCGGAAAACAAGAGCAGCAAGATCAAGCTGCCCACCAAGCCCAAGCTCGAGCTGTCGGTCAGTGAACCTACAGCAAAACCTGAGGGTCCACCCCCGATGCCGAGAGGACTGAGCCTGGAGCCGGTCCTGAGGACACAACAGACCAGCGCCGTAACGGCAATGGCCACCAGCCCCTGGGCGCCGCTGCTGGCGGTGGCCGGCCAGAAGCAGGTGCTTCTCTACAACACCGACACCAGCCAGCTGGCCGGGGTGCTGCCCTTTCCCGAGGGTAGCGCTCACATCCTGAAGTTCAGCCGCAATGCCGGGCTTCTGCTGGCCGGAGGAGGACGCGGAGCTCATTCAGGCAAGGTCGTCGTGTGGAGCGTCCGTACGGGAGAAAGAATCGTTGAGATCGGCGATGAGTACGACTCGGTCCTGGCCGCCGACATCTCCAGCGACCACAGCATGGTGGCTCTCGGCGGCTCCAGCAAGATGCTGAGGATCTATTCCACCAGCGATGGAGAGCTGCTGCACGACATCAAGAAACACACGAACTGGATCTTCTCTCTCGAGTTCAGCCCCGATGGGGTGCTGCTCGCCTCCGGCGATCGCAACGGAGGGCTCCATGTATGGGAGTCTTTTACCGGGCGCGAATACCTGGCCCTCGGGGGCCATGGCGGCCCGGTCACCTCAGTCAGCTGGAGGGGTGACTCCAATATCCTCGCCAGCTCCAGCGAGGACTCGACGATTCGCCTCTGGGAGATGGAGAATGGCCGCCAGATCCGCAGCTGGAATGCCCACGGCGGTGGAACACTCGCCATGCAATTTCATCGCAATGGCCAGCTGGTGAGCTGCGGCAGGGACCGGGTGGCAAAGCTCTGGGACCAGAACGGAAAACAGCTGCGGGCCTTTGAAGCCTTCAGTGACCTCGCGCTGCGGGTGGCGGTCGATCACAACGGCAAGCGGGTTATCGCCGGTGACTGGAACGGCGAGGTCCGAATGTGGAATGCTGCTGACGGCAAACGCCTTGCTGCGCTGCCCCTGAACCCCGTCTCACTCATCGAGCGTTCAAAAGAAGCGGAGACGGCCCTGGCCGCCATCAAGGCCGGACACGCCAAGCTGGCTGCCGAGCAGGACCGCCTGCTCACCGCCGCCCGCACGATGCAGGCTGAGGTCGAGAAAACTGCGGCGTCTGCGAAAACGGCTGAAGCTGCCGCTGCCGCTGCCGCGGGTGAACTGAAAAAGAATCGAGAGCTGGCTGACAGCTCGTCCGCCGGGCTCAAGGATGCCCTGGCGATCCTGGCCCGGCTTGAGGAAGCGCACGGCAAGCTCACTGCAGCAGAGAAAAAGGACGAGGCCCAGCTCAAGGCCAGCGCCCAGGCGCTGGCGGCTGCACAGGGAAAAGCTGCCGGGCTGGCCGCAGAGGTATCAAGGGCGCTTGAACAGAGAGCGGTCTCCAGGGCTGCACTGGATGATTCCAGTGGCAAGCTGAGCACCGCCCGGGGGCGCCTCAACCAGTTGACGCCCCAGGCAAAATCAGCCGGCGAGGCTGCCTCGAGCCAGAAGGCCGCACTGGACCAGGCTGCTGCCGGCCTCAAGGCGGCAAATGCCCGCTCGGTAAAGTGGAAGGCCGCCATAGAGATCGACAAGGCTCTGAAGGTCCTTGCCCAGCGCCGCAAAGAACACAACGCCGCCCTGATCGCTGTCGAAGAAAGCAAGCTTACCGCCCGCGATGCAGCGCTGCGGATCAAGAACCTGCAGGGGCAGATCAAGGCCAGCGCAGAAGAAACGCGAAAGGCCGCAGAAAGTGCAGCAGCCGCGGCGAAAAGCCTCCTGGAGAAAGCTGCCGGTTCATCCAGCAAAGCCGCCGAGATCATTGCCGGCACGGAAACTCTCGAGCTCAGCAATCCCGAACAGGCCGGCAAGCTGATCACCGACCTGAAAACCTCTTCCGGCAGTCTTGCCGATGCCCTTGCAAGCTCCCTCAAGGCCTGGGAGGAAAGCAACAAGCAGGTACAGGCCGTTGCTGCCAGGGGGGCCGAGCTTACCTCTATCCTCAGCAAGGAGCTGGCCACGCTGAAGACCATGGGAGAGAAGCTCAAACAGGCCACCGCGGAAGCAGCCCGGGCAGAGACGGCGGTCAATACCGCAAAAGCAGCCTGGGAAAAGTGGACCGGCTCGTTTGAGACCGCCAGCCAGGGCTCAAAGCCTCCAGCCAGGGTGGTGGCCAACAAATAAACCGGGCTCCGCCAAGGCGGCCCTCCCAGTCG
Source organism: uncultured Planctomycetia bacterium (assembly GCA_964615885.1). Taxonomy (GTDB): domain Bacteria; phylum Planctomycetota; class UBA8108; order UBA8108; family UBA8108; genus UBA8108. Next base: position 108,719 of record CAZTRG010000281.1, read on the forward strand.
ACCCCTGTCAGTCGGAGACGAAGATCTCCAGGGCGCCGCCCAGGTCTGCCCAGGCCTTGCCGGGAGAAATCTTCGCCGGCAGCTCCAGGGTGATCGTGGGGACCTTCAGGTCGCCGCCTGCGTAGCTGCCCAGCGAACCGGGAGTCGGATAACCGATTGAGGGCTTGAGAGGATAGCCGCTGGCCTGGGCCATCGATCGAGCGAGCTTATCAGCGGGGCCATCGTAATTGACACAGTACAAGGGCGCGTGCACCGCAAGGATCCTGACCGGCCTGAACTGGCGGATCATCTTCATCAGGGCCCTGGTCTCGGGCTCGCTGGAAGGGTAGGGCCCGTTGCGCTTGCTCTTCTTGAAATTCTTCGCGGGGAAATTCCTGTTCAGGTCAACTCCGCGGACGTTGTAGCGGCTCTTTTTGAGGAGGCCATCGGGATTCAGTACCGGGATCACCACCAGTCGATGACCGGCATAGAGTTCCGGGTGGGCCTTGAGGTGGCTGAGAAAGGTTCTAAGCAGCGGCTCCCCGGCCGGCTCGTTGCCATGGATGACGCCGAAGATGAGATATGCCGGGCCGCGGCCACCTGTAATCTCGGCAATGATCTCACGGCCCTCAACCGAGCGGCCGATGACCTCAGAATGAAAGTTCCCGGAAGAAACTCGAACCACCGGGGCCTGGGAACAGCCTGCAAGGACAAGCCACAACAAGCTCGGGAGCCACCTGGTCACGTCTTTTCCTCTCCGCTCTTGGCCTGGAGCTGCACGCTCTCAACAACTTCCCGAATCATAGACGCATTCAGGGCCGGCATCCGGCGTCGGGTCGCGGCCACACTCCTGCGCCCCCGGCGCCGGCAGCGGTTCACCGCCAAGGAAGAGCCAGCCCAGCAGGCGGATGGCATCGGAGATATCAACCTTCCCGTTATCGTCACTATCAGCAGTCTCGAGGCAGCCCGGAGCGCCGGAACCCTGGAAGAGATAGTCCAGGACAAGGATCGCATCGGTCAATTCCACCGAGCCGTTTCCATCTGTATCTCCCCGGCGGAAGAGCTCTCCCTCCGGAGGCGGCAGAACTCCCTCCCCCGGAACCCGGGTGACTCCCGAAAAGGAGGCCGGGCCTTCAATATCGGTCCTGTAGACACCAAGTGCCGCCCCTCCGTCTCCAGGAGCTACGTTCGCATCAAACCAGAAATTGTACAGGCTGCCCCAGCCAAGAGGGTTGGAGTCCGGATGCGCCGCAAAAGAGCTTGTCGACCAGGTCACTCCTGATGCGTTCCGCTCAGCAGCCCATGGCTCGTTGTTGAAGCCATCCTCGGATGACTCAACCGCCCTGAAGCCGATTCCGCTGACGGTAACATCCGACCCGACCGGGATCGAAAGGGACGAGACCGACCGGTGCATATCAAGATTGTAGAGCGCGTACTCATAGTGGTAGGTCCCGTCAGGGTTCTGGCTGACATGGACATCCAGGTAGCAGCGGCCGTCATCGACCAGCTCGCCTTCGGGGATAACCGTACGGCTGCCACCCTCCCAGGCATCGAGGGCAGGTCCCGGGTTGCCGATCACCTGCCGGAAGTCGAAATCCCACTCGCCGCCGGGATTGCCGGAAATATCAAGCTCCTGCCAGCCAAGGCTGTTGGTGTGCTCGGAGTCATCGTGGGAGAGAGTGAAAAGCTCGACGACGTAGCGCGTATCCGGATTGGCGGCGGGATCGATGTCGGAATCTTTCGCCGTGAGGCGGTGCTGGATCGGATTGTGATTCGAGCTGGTCGTATCAATATGCGAACCTGCGTAGGTAAACTCTCCTGTCCAGGGGTTGATCTCGTGGCGGGGGCCGAAGGTCCGCTGTGACGCATTCGTGGTCACACCATAGATGTCGGCACAGCCAGATCCCAGGTTCCCATCGGGATCCCTGCGACAGGTCAGTCCACAAACTCCGCTGGTCTGCGAGGCCGAGAAACCATGCTTCACCCACGACTGCCCGATCTGCTCGAGGCGGCCTCCCTGGATGCGGTAGAGGTTGAAGACCAGGAAAGGATGCCGCGGGTCCGGGTTGCCGTACCAGTCCACCGACTCGCTGCCCATATTGCAGATAGTCGACTGCATTGAGATGGCGACCACATCGCCGAGGCGCCCCATCTGCCTGATGTTGCTCATGCTCGAGATGGTGATGTCTGCACCCTCGCCTACAGGGGGCGGCTCTGCACAGCTGAGCCCGAGGGTAAAGCTTCCACTGGCCCCATTGTAGCCCGAGACCCGGATCCAGTAGCTTTCACCGGCCTCGACCTCGTAGGCCGCAGTTGACTGGAGGCCACAGGAGTCATCATTGCAGACCAGCTCGTTCTCCTCGCTGGGAGGACAGTCGGAATGAATCGAAAGCACGGTGTCGTACCCGCTGCCGCAGGTGGTGGCTGTCAGCAGGCAGGCCTGGGTAGCGACATGACGAAAAATCACATCGGGGCTGCGCGAAGAACTGCCGCAGGAAGCGCTGCCGGTGCTCTTCAATCCCGAGGTGCTCCCCTCCACCGTATCAGTGATATCGATCTCCTGCGCATCTTCACAGGTCACCGGCTCCGGTTCCGGCTCCGGCTCGGGGCCGGCTCCTTTTGAGCCAAGCTCGAGAGTATAATCACCCGTCGCACCACGGTACCCGGCGAGACGAACCAGGTACTCAGTTCCAGCACTCGCATCAAACTCCACCTCGGACTGCCTGGAGCCCGCCTCACAGGCATCGTCGTTACAGCTAAGCTCGTTGTCTTCATCGCCAGGGCAGCCGGAATAGACCGACAGGACCGTATCGAAGTCACTTCCACAGGTGGTAACCAGCACCCGGCTGTCCGTCTCGGCGGTAAATCTGAACCAGTTAGACGCGCTGTTGTCAGAACGTCCACAGTCAGAATCCCCACTCCTTGGAGCGCCCCTGGTGGAGCCGCTGATGGTCTCCAGCCCAATCGCCGCCGCCTCTGCACAGGAATCCTGGGCAGTAACATTGCTGCTGAGGGCCAGCCCGAAAAATACGACGAAACAGGCAATCGCTTGAACTGGGAGGACAAATCCCGGCTTCTTCTGCATTAGATCAACTCCAGTGAATATTTTTTACCTTGGCGGGGAGAGTCACAAAGCTGCCCACCCCTTTTTCCCGCAGGAACCAGCCAAGTGACCCGGACCCCTGCCCTGTGAGTACAATTATACAGGTAATCTGATGGGAGGGCATCTCCCCGGTATAACATATGTCCAGATAGCGCCACCGGCGGAATCACCAGCCGGCAAGCGCCCGGCTCTCAACGCGATGGCCTTATGATGTCGCATGCAAAACAAGCGCCGCTGAAACGGAGGTGTCCATGGGTCTGCGGACCTGGCTGAAACGAAGGCGGCTGGAAAAAAAAGCCCGGCGGATGCTGCAGGATCTTTTCCGCGACGGCAGCCTGCTCAGGGGCACCTCCCTGCGCCCCAGGCACTCATCACGAAGTGTCTTCCTGGGTTTTGAGGCCTGCGATGGAGAGCTCGCAGTGATCCGGTTCGGGATACTGCGCCATCCCCGCCCTTATGCCTTCAGCCGCCAATCCCACGAGGTCATCGAATACTACACCTGGGATCTCTCCATACCCCTGGTGAAGGTAGAGGAAGGCCTCAACCTGACCCGGCTCCAGGGCCAGGATGCCTGTGATTGACTGCCTGGCCTGGAATCAACCGTACTTCCGGTTGAGCTCTCTGAAATTGGAACGCGGCGCCCGGATCAGGCCACCCTTGATCTTTTCGCCCTCGGGATCGACGTAGACCCGGCTGGTCGGCAGCTTCGGTCCCGGCCTCTTCAGGCCCAGGATGTGGATATTGAAGATGAAGCTGTTGTCGGTGAGGGCCTCGAACCAGTGGATGTTGTCCTTGTAGTCCGAAACCGAAGAATGCTCCCCCGCCTTGAACTTGCGATCGATGGTCGGCTTGATGATGAGGTGCTTCGGCTGGTCTTCGAGGCGGTCAAAGTGGCGACCGTGCAGGTTGCCCTTGAGGATCAGGAAGGCCGTCGCCATGTTGTTATGACCGTGGGGAAGAACCGAGTTGCCCTTGTTGAGCGCAAAGATCTGTTTGCCGAAGACCAGTCTCGAGGGCGCGCCCTCGGTCTTCTTGAAATTGAACCGCAGGCTGGTCTCTGACTTCGCCTTGATCTTGAGGTTCTTCCGCAGACGATCAAAATCCACCAGCTCGAGCAGCTCCTCCAGCCGCACCTTGGAAAACAGCTCCTCCACCTTCTCCTGCCAGATCACCTGCCGGACCTTCTCGTCCTTGAGATCCCGGCAGACCTGGTTGACCTCGGTGAGCCATTTGCCGGTGACCGGCTTTACCTCCTGGCCGAAGGCGTCGTTCTCAAAAAGAGTTTCCAGCAGGGAATAGGTCAGAACGGAGCCCAGGGCGCCGCGGGTGAACTCTCTGCGTGTCAACTTACCCATGCCTGGTCCTCCTTTAGAGCCCTAGGGCCCGGTCCATTCGTTCTGCAATCTCCTTGAGCCGCTCTTTTCCGCCGCCGCCTACCTCCGCTGTTGACCAGCCACTGAAGCCGATCTCCGTGAGCGCCTTTCGGACGTCAGCCCAGTCTACGTCTCCATCTCCGATCTTGCAAAAGCCGTTCTTCTTTCCCCAGTCCTTCACATCGAGCTTCACAATCCGGCGGCCGAGGGTACGGATCCAGCCGGCAGGCTTGCCGTATTTCTGATGGTTACCGATATCGAAATACGCTCCAACCCAGGGACTGTTCATCGCATCGAGGTATTCTGCCAGCTTGTCGGCTGTCTGGTTGTCCGGACCACCGTGCTCATAGCAGAAGCCATTCCAGACATTCTCAATCAGGATGTGAATTCCCAGGCGCGAGCTCAAGGGCAGCACCTTGCGGATCTGTTCAATCGACCGCTCCCAGACCTGCTCCTGGTTCTCTTTCTCCTTGTTGCCCACCCGGCCGGGAACCAGCAGGACCGAGGACCCACCCACCAGGTGCGTATCACGAACAGCGGTTTCGAGGCCGGCCCGGCCCTTCTCCCTGGTCGCGGGGTGCGGATCGGAAAGCCTCGTTCCCCAGTGAATGGAATCGACCGCTCCATGAATCGGCAAGCCGACTGCCTTGCTGGCGGCCAGCGCGGCCTTCTTATTGCAGCCGCCCGGGCTGTTCAGCTCGACCCCGTCATAGCCGAGCTCCTTGAGAAGCTCGAACTTTTCCTGGATAGAGAGCTTGCCCCGGACCATCCCGAACTTGACGGATTTAAAGATCTTCCCACGATGCTCACCGGTTGATGCCTGCAGCGGGCCGGCAGACAGCCTGGCCATGCCCAGAGCGGAAACGGCGCCTGCTGCCGAGGCGCGGATAAATTGTCTTCTTCCCAGGGGTCCAATCATTAGTCAGCTCCGTTAAATTCTAGTTCCTCTTTATTCCAGCAGACTCACAATGTAACCCAAAGTCTGCCCGGGCGGGATACAAGATTTTTCAGTCCTTCAATGCAGGCCGGGGCTCCCAATAGGCTCGAAAAAAAGAACGCTATCACTTAGGCTGTCCCGGTCTGCGGCAGCCCGAACCCGGCGGGTCGTACCGGCAAAACAACCACAGGAAAATCGAGGACGCGATGAGCAAGCTACAGGCCTATATCGATGAGCGTAAAGAACTGAACCTCCAGGAGCTCGTCGAGCTGCTGAAGATCCCCAGTGTCAGCACCGATCCCGCGCTTGCCGGCGAGGTCGGCACCTGTGCGCGGCGCATGGGCGAGCTGATGACGGAGGCCGGCCTTGAAACGGAGGTCTTTGAGACCGATGGCCATCCTATTGTATACGGTGAACGCCTCGAGGCGCCGGGGGCGCCGACCGTCCTCGTATACGGACACTACGACGTCCAGCCATCGGATCCCGATGACGAGTGGGACAGCCCTCCTTTTGAGCCAACCGAAAAAGATGGATACCTCTACGCCCGTGGCGCCACCGATGACAAGGGACAGTTCTACGCTCTCATCAAGGGCATCCAGGCCTCGAGGGAGGTCAACGGCAAGCTCCCCTGCAACGTCAAGGTTCTCTGCGAGGGTGAGGAAGAGGTCGGCAGCCCCAACCTCGACCCCTTCATTCGCAAGGAGCTCGACAGGTTGGCCTGCGATATCGTCTTCATCTCCGATTGCAGCCAGTTTGGAATCGACATGCCGGCCATCACCTACGGACTCAAGGGACTCTGCTACCTCGAGGTCTTCGTCAGGGGGCCGGCGACCGACCTGCATTCGGGAACCTTCGGAGGCTCGGTAGCCAACCCTGCCAATGTCCTCACCTGCATGATGGCCGCCTGCCAGGGACCCGATGGAAAGATCGCGATCCCGGGATTTTATGACGATGTAAGGCCACTGGAGGACTGGGAGCGAGAGATGATGGCGGAGCTTCCTTTTGACGAGGAGGAGTTCAGAAAATCAGTTGGAGCGGTCAAAGTATTCGGGGAGGCCGGCTATACAACCCTTGAGCGAAAAGGAGCCCGGCCCACCCTCGACATCAACGGAATGATCAGTGGCTTTACCGGCGAAGGGGCCAAGACCGTTCTGCCGGCAACCGCCAGCTGCAAGTTTTCCATGCGCCTGGTGCCCGACCAGGACCCCGACAAGATTGCAAACCTTGTCTGCGACTTCCTGAACGAGATGGCTCCCGATACCGTCGAGGTCGAGGTCCGCCCCCACCACGGCGCCAGCCCGGTCATCGTTTCCCGCGATGGCGCTGCCGTCAAGGCGGCTGAAAAGGCCCTTGAGACGGGGTTTGGCAACCGGCCGGTGTTCGTCCGGGAGGGGGGCTCGATCCCTGTCGTCAACACCTTCCAGGAAGCGCTGGGAGCAGAGAGCCTCCTGGTCGGCCTGGGGCTCCCCGACGACAACCTGCACGCACCCAACGAACACTTTCGCATCGTTGATTTCCACCGCGGCGCCGTAACCATGGCCGCCTTCCTCCAGGAGTACGGCAACGGCGAAGACTGAGCAGGATCTTGAGCCTGGCCCTAGGACCCCGGTGCGGGCTGCGGACCGGTCTCTTTGCTGCCGGCCGGGGACGGTTTCCCCGGCTTGTTTTCCCCGGAAGTGAGCGTGTTCTCGAGAAAGATCTCGATATGGGCCGCCTCCCTCAGGCGCTTGAGATCCTGCGCCCGCGCAATCCTGTGGCGCTCGTTGAGAAGGGTGCTCTCTATTTCGGACTGTGCCTCGGCATAGCTTTTTGGCTTCCCCTTGACGACATCCTCCATGCGGAAGAAATAGACCCTCGACGCCGCCCGGTGCGGCCCGGAAATCTTGCCCTTGGCGAGCGCTTTCAATGCCTGGGGAATAGGGAACTGGAAGTGCTTGAGCTCACTCCACTTTTCATTGTGCAGGCTCTTTCGCAACCTGGGGGTCGCCTGGTGCTCCTCGGAATGTTTTACCGCAAGCTCGCCAAAGGACTTACCTGCAGCCAGGCCCTCATTCACCTGCCGGATCTTCACCGGCAGGTTGATATCCGCCGAAAGCACAATCTGCTGAAAGACAACCTCCTGCGGGGTGGAAAACTTATCCCGGTGGCTGCGATAGTAGGCGCGGGACTGGGCCGGAGAAACAAACCGGTCTATTTTCGGGAAGACCTCCCTGTAGAGGTAATCATTCCGCAGGAGCTTCTCACGAACCTTGCGAATGACCTCCTCTCTGGTGTTGCCGAACTCGCTCTTGTGCTTGGCAAAGTAATCCTCTCGCGTGGTGAAATCCTTGTAGCCGGTCTTCTTGAGGTCAGCAATTTCATTGTCGATAAAGCTCATCACCAGCTCAATCGGCACGCCCGTATCAAGATCCCGCCCGGGCAGCAAGGCCTCCCCTGCCTGCAGAACCAGCTCACCCTCGATCATCTGCTTCAGGACCACCTTTTCTTCGTGGCGGCGGTTGATCTCTCCCGCGGGCACCTTGGCCCGCACCACAATCTCGTTGATCCTGCGGTCGAGCTGTTTTTTCAGGTCCGCCCGCGTGATGACCCTGTTGCCGACGATGGCTGCAATTCCGCCAAGGGTTCTCTCCTCGGTCCGGGGAGCAACCTCCTGGCCGGCAGCTTCCGCAACCGATGGCTTGACCGGAGAAGCCTGGCCCGGGGGGGCCTGTGCCAGCACCGGGGCCAACACCGGTGCCAGTATTGGCACCAGTAGTATTAGTGCCAGTTTCTGTGTCGCGATCAACACAGCCTTGCTCAACATATAAAACTCCTGTTCGGGCAGCCTAGCGTACCCCGTTACTGTAAAGCTTCACTTCGAGATGTCCACGAAACGTCTTCCAAGGCGGCGGGTTTGGGGGAATTTGCCGCTCTCAAGCCATTGGGACACGAGTAAAAACACCTCTTTTCCGGGCTTTTTCACTTTTTCTATCAGACCTTCTTTCTGGAGGCAAACGGCCACCGTCGAGCCATCCAGCACCACAACGCGGCAAGGACAAGCATCGAGAAGGTCCTTCATCCTCGCCCCGCCCCTGAGCAGAAGGTTGCCGTCTTCACAGCCGATATACTCGATCTCCCAGGCGTTGCAGTCAATGCGCAGCTGCTGCAGGTCAAAAAGCTGCACCACCGGGGGAGGAAGCTTCCCGTAGCAATCCCGTAATTCATCTCGCAGGTCAGCAAGCGAGTCGCGGCTCCGCGCGGTTGAGATCTTCCTGTAGATCTCGAGCTTGGGCTCATGCGACCTGGTGAACTCATCGGGAATAAACGCCCTCAAGGCGAGGTCTACCTCGACACTGACCGGCTCGCTGTAGTGCTCATCTTTCATCGTATGAACACACTTCTCCAGCAGGCGGCAATACATCTCATAGCCGACCGTGGCGATATGCCCACTCTGCTGTTTGCCGAGAATATTGCCGGCCCCACGGATCTCCAGGTCACGCATGGCAATCTGGAAACCGGAACCCAGCCCGGAAAATTCAACCAGGGCCTTGAGCCGCTTGAGTGCATCGGGGTTCACGTGCCGCTGCTCGGGCAGGAAAAGATAGCAATAGGCCTGGTTCTTATAGCGGCCGACACGCCCGCGAAGCTGGTGGAGGTCGGCCAGTCCATAGCGGTCAGCCTCGTTGATAATGATGGTGTTGACCCGGGGAATGTCGATTCCACTTTCAATAATGGTCGTGGCGATCAGGACATCGGCCTCGTGCCGCATGAAGGCCCCCATCCTGGCCTCCAGCTCCCTTTCTTTCATCTGGCCATGTACCACCAGGGTCCGCGCCTCCGGAACCGCACGGCGCACCTCAGCCTGGAGCACCTCGATATCCATAACCCGGTTGTGTACCAGGTAGACCTGCCCATCCCTGTTCAGCTCCCGGATAATGATCTCCCGCATGTGGTCTGAATCAAAATGACTGATCTCCGTCTGGATCGCCATGCGCCCCTGCGGCGCCGTAGCCAGGCTCGAGATGTCTCGTATACCCAGGAGAGCCATATGCAGGGTTCTTGGAATCGGCGTTGCCGAGAGGGTCAGCACATCTACCTGCTTGCGGAGCTGCTTCAGCTTTTCCTTATGGACCACGCCGAATCTCTGCTCTTCATCAATGACCACCAGGCCCAGGTTCCTGAACCCGACATCGCGAGAGAGAAGGCGATGGGTACCGATCAGGATGTCGAGCTGCCCCTTGCTGGCCCTCTCAACAATCTCCTGCTGCTGGGCACGCGTACGGAACCTGCTGAGAACATCAATCGTTACAGGGAAGCCGGCCATCCTCTCGGCAAAGGACTTGTAATGCTGCTGGGCCAGGAGAGTTGTCGGCACGAGAATCGCGGCCTGGCGCCCTCCCTCGACCGCCTTGAAGGCCGCCCGCATGGCCAGCTCGGTCTTGCCGTAGCCCACATCCCCGCAGACCAGGCGGTCCATTGGCCGGGCGGCCTGCATGTCATCCTTGATCGCCAGGGTCACCTCGACCTGGTCGACGGTGTCCTCAAAGGGAAAAGACGCCTCGAACTGGCGCTGCCACTCGCTGTCTTCGCCACATGCGATACCCGGGCGCTCCATCCGTCCTGCCTGGACATCCAGCAGCTCGGCAGCGAGATCCATCAGGGCGGCCTCGACCTCGTCCTTCTTGCGTGACCAGTTGACCCCCCCCACCTTGTCGAGAGTCGGGGCGCGGTCTCCGCTGCCGATGTATTTCTGAACGAGATCAATCTTCGAGACCGGGACATAAACCTTCACATCTCCCTTAAAAACCAGGGCCAGGAATTCCTGCTCGATGCCGTCCTTTTCAAAAGCCTCTATTCCAAGGTAGCGCCCGACTCCATGTACAAGGTGAACAACATGGTCGCCGCTTTTCAGCTCGAGGAAACTCCGGATTGCCCGGCCGGCAGAGGTCTTTGCCCTCCGCGGACGCCGGACGATCTGGCGGTTGAAGAACTCCCGCGCTGTCAGCACCGCCCGGGAGAGAGCCGTCACCTCGAAACCACGCCGGAGGGAGCCGACCTCGAGGGAAATACTCTCCTCGGCGTCGAGGTGGTTGTCCCGGAGCAGCTCCCGGAAACGCTTGTGCTCCCCCTCGCTTTCACAATACAGAACCAGCTCCGTTCCTTCCGCGATCCGCGACCGCAGGGATTCAAAGGCCCGCGAAATATCTACGGAGACGGCCTGCTCTACCGACCCGAAGCCGAGATTGATGGCCGGCATGGAATCCTGGGTGGGAGGCATGCACGATGCATACAGGCTGCTGCAGCCACGGAGCTTTCCCAGGAAGCTGTCCCGGCTGGACTCCCCTTCGGAGCCCAGGAGGTTATGAAAGACCTTCGCCGCTCTTTCCAGGACGGCCTCATCTTCCCACAGCACGACCCGGTCCCCAGCTCGGAGATAATCAAAAAGAAGCGCCTCCCCACCCCGGTAGCAATCCTGGAAGATCCCATCGCGATCAGCCAGGACCAGGTCCATGCGGCCCTCTCCGCAATCCGGAAGAGAACGCTGGGTGGCCGGGTCATAGCGGCGAATCGATTCGATCGAATCACCGAAGTACTCGAGCCGGACAGGGGTGTCCGCCGCATGGGCAAAAACATCAAAGATGTCGCCGCGGCTGGAAAACTCTCCCACCTCCTCGGCGAGCCGCACATTGCGGTAGCCCTTCTCCGTCAGCATCTTCGCCAGCTCACCAGGGGCTAATTCAAGACCCGGCCGAAGCTCGAGCCGGTCCCTGCCCAGCACAGTGGCCTGCGGTACCGGCTGGATAAGTGCATGGACCGGGGTGACGATGAAGCTCCTGCCTTCATCACGCCCCAGCAGGCGCTCAAGAACATGCAGGCGCTCACCGTAGACCAGGGGATCGGGCCTGGAATCGGGCTGGAAAAGCGAATCCCAGGCCGGGAATGGAACCGCCGCCTCTGCGGTAAAAGTTTCCAGCTCCTCCAGCAAATGCTCAGCGTCTTCCTGGCAGGAAGTAACAATAAGGCAGTGGCCGCTCTTCTCCTGGTCCCGGCCCATCCAGGCCTCGAGGAAAAACGACAAGGCGCCCCCCCAGAAACCGCCAATCCTGGCAGGACCGGCATCGAGCAGGTCTGCCGCCTGGCGGAATTCATCAGTTTGCCTGTAATCCTGGATCAGCTGGGCGCTCAATCTTTGTTCTCTTCTTCGTCTTTCTCTTGATCAATCATCGTCAGAGTTATCCTGGCCGCTTCCTGCTCGGCCTCTTTCTTGGCCGCCCCCTTACCGATGGCATAACGCTTGTCGCCGATCACCGCAACAACCTCGAAGGATTTCATATGGTCGGGACCCTCCTCCGAAACCACCCGGTAGGTTGGCGTCAGGCTGAGGACTCTCTGGGCCCACTGCTGCAACAGGGACTTGTAGTTGCGATGATGCTCGTCGCTGGCCACCTTCAGCACCTGGTGATAAATGTTCCTCAACACAAAACGACGGGCCGTCTCGAGCCCCCCATCCTTGTAGATCGCCGCAACGACCGCCTCGAATACATTGGCCAGGAGAGAGTTCGGCAGTTTCTTGCGCCGGGTAACACCCTTGCCGACATTGTAATGCCCTCCCAGTCCCAGGCGCTGGCTCTCCTCTGCCAGTATGTTTGTCGAGACGACAACCGACTTGATCTGCGTCAGCTCCCCCTCATCCCGGTTCTGAAAGAAATTATAGAGGAATTCCGTCATCACCAGCCCCAGGACGGAGTCACCGAGAAACTCCAGGCGCTCGTTGGATGGGTTGTCAATCGTCTTGATCGATGAATGGGTCAGGGCCTGGTGAAGAAACCGCAGGTCCCTGAACTGGTAGGATATCTTCTGCTCACACTCGCGAAGATTATTGAGGGCGAAATCATCAAGCTCTTCGGCCGCCCAATATTCCATCGTTTCCGTCATTCGCTGTTCGCTCCTGTTCCTGGAGCCCCGCGGAAGTAAGCTCCCGGGGGCCCGCCAATACCAGCGGCCTGCTGCACGGCAAGAGAAACGCCGGGCAAGGCTGCGACAAGAACAACGAGAACGGGAAGAACCGATCGCCATCTTTCCGAAACGATCCGTTTTTCTCGGTCTCTATTCTCTACTACCTTATTATCGTCTCTTAAGGTCGATCATGTTAACACTTGTTTGGCATCACTTATCGACAGTAAACAGGCCTTGTTCCCAGCGAATCTGCAGCACCCGCGGCCAGAAGCGCTGCTCCCCGAAGTGGACGGTAATACCATCGAAGCGGTAGCTGGAGGGCTCCCGTGAGAGGCGCTGAAGGTAGGCCCTGCAGGCGCGGCGGAGACAACGACGCTTGGCAGCATCGATCTTTTCGAAACCAGTACTCCAGGAGCCCGCCCGGGTCGACTTGACCTCTATGAAGACCAGCCGGTCCCCCTGGCAGGCCACAAGATCGAGCTCTGCGCCGGCCAGCCGTACATTGCGGGCAAGGATTTCCAGGCCTTGACGGGCCAGGTATGCAGCCGCTTTTTTCTCTCCCAGGCGCCCCAGCGCAGCACTGCCTAGCTGGGCGGGGCCACCCAGCAGCCCGACTATCCAGGAGAGAACCTTCACCGGCTATTCCCGCCCAGGCGCAAAATCCTGGCGAGAGCGGAACGCCGGAACCATCTCAGTTCACGCCGGCAGCCGCTTCGGAGGATTCCTCACCCTGGGGCTCTTCAGCCTCATTGGCAGCGACTTCCTCCTGGGGCTCTTCAGCCGGCTTACTGGCAGCAGCCTCTTTTGCCGCGGCAGCAGCGAGGCGGGGATCATCTCCACGTCGCTCTTTGACGCGGGTGGCCTTACCAATCCGGTCGCGAAGATAAAAGAGCTTGGAGCGGCGAACCTTACCTTTGCGCCGGACCTCAACCTTCAGAATAACCGGTGAGTGGAAGGGGAAGGTTCTCTCGACACCCTCACCAGCGACAATCCGGCGCACCGTAAAGGTGGCGGTGATCGAATTCCCACCCTGGATCTTCATGACCGTACCGGTAAAGATCTGGACCCGCTCTTTTTCGCCCTCGCGGATCTGTACATGCACATCGACTGTGTCTCCAACCTGGAAAACTCCCAGTGGGGTCTCGCGTTTGTGCCGGGCTTCTATCTCGTTGATTAAATCTGACATTTTCCTGTGCTCCAGTCCGTCCCTCTCGGGAGCCGGACGTTCTTGATAATTAACCTGTCACGGGTGGACAGGCAAGGCCCTGGCTGACTTCAACCTGAACTTCAGGTCTTATCCAGCTCCTGGCCGGTTTCCTGTAATTCCTTGTTCTCCAGCAGGTCACCACGGCGGTCCCTCGTTCTTTCAAGGGACTGCTGGCGACGCCACTGCTCAATTTCCGCATGGTTCCCCGACAACAGAACATCGGGGACTCTCATGCCTCGATATTCCGGCGGCCGGGTGTATTGCGGAAAATCCAATACTCCGTTCTCAAAAGACTCCCGGGAAGAAGATTCAGGGTGCCCAAGGGCACCGGGCAGCAGGCGGACGATTCCATCCACCAGCACCATCGCGGGAATCTCTCCTCCGGAAAGTACATAATCACCAATAGAAACTTCCTCGAAGCCGAGGCCATCGATGATCCGTTCATCAAATCCTTCGTAGTGCCCGCAGAGCAGCACAATCCGTGTCTCCTGGGACAATTCGCGCATCAGGGGCTGGTCAAGCCGGCGGCCCTGGGGTGTCAGGATGATCTTGCGGACCGGGCCATCGGCCGAAGGCTCTACATGGCCAAGAACGCTCTCAACTGCATCGAAAACGGGCTCAGGCTTGAAAACCATTCCTGGGCCGCCGCCATAGGGGCGGTCATCAACGGAGTGATGGCGGTCCCGGGTGAAGTCCCGCAGGTTAACGCAGTTGATCTCGGCGAGCCCGGACTTCACGGCGCGTCCGACAATGCTTTCGCCCATTGCGGAAGAAAACATCCCCGGGAAAATTGTGATGATATCGAATCTCACGGCCATGGTTCTGCAACTCGTCGAAAAGAAAAATGTTTCTGCCTGATCCGCTCATTCCGCCTTCGGCGGAAGCCCCACCGGCCTCTGGCCGGACTGGATCACAACAAGTGAACTCGCTGTATCGGAGTGAGCTTTCTTTCAATGACACCTATTCTTTGGACTCTTCGGCATCCTCGGCAGGGGCTTCTTCAGCTTCCTCAGCGGGAGCCTCTTCAGCTGCGGCCTCCTCGGCGGGAGCTTCTTCTACCTGGGCCTCAGCAGCCTCGTTCGGGGCTTCAGCTGCCTCAGTGTCAGCTTCGGCACCTTCTTCAGCCTCGGCAGCAGGAGCTTCTTCCTTGGGCTCCGGCGGCGGCTGCTTGTTCTTGGCCTTCTGTTTTCTTTTTCTTTTCCGCTCAAGTCGCTCATCGCGGGCGGCGCGCTTTTCCGCGCTCAGTGGGCGCGGGCCAGGGCCTTCTTCAGACTCATTTTTCTTTTCCGGGGAGCCCAGCCTGCGTCGGGTTTTGACCTTCTTGACTGAACCAAGACCCTCTACCTTCTCTTCGCGCAGAAAAGTCAGAACGGTCAGCGAGGGCGTTGCGCCGACACTGATCCAGTACTCTGCCCGTTCCTTATCGAGGTGGAACTTCTTCGCGTTATCCTCGATGAATGGATCGTAATAGCCGATGCTCTCGATGTATTTGGCATCGCGGGCACGACCCTTTTCTATTGCACAGATTCTGTAGAAGGGGCGGTGAGTTTTACCCATCCGCCTCAGGCGCAGCCTGACCGACATTCAACTACCTCCGGTTTCACTCATCAGCCAGGCCAATAACCCGGCATGAAAAACTTAACTTATTCTAAACCAATACCTTAAAGCCCTTCCGCCAGCCTTCCGGAAGGTGCAAAAGATGGGCAATTATCCCCAATTAACCCGTAAGGTCAAGTGATTTAGGAAGTTCCGAATCGAATGCCATAATGGGTTTTCCGGGCCGATAAAACCCCTTAAAAAGGGTCCCCCAACCCGGACGGCACGACCCTGGTACTACCGCCGCCGGCTCTTCCTGCGGTTTTTACGCTCTCGCTTTCGACGAGCCTTCAGCTCTGCCTTGGATTTTTTCCGTGTCTTTGCCGAGCCACCCGATTTCTTTTTCTGTTCGGGATTTTGAGCAGCCCCCATCTGTTGCGACATCTCGGCCATCATCTGGTGCGGATTGCTCATCATTTTCTTTGCCTGCGCCATGGCCTTGAGCTTGCCCAGCGGACCTTTTCCGGAGCCCCCGGTCATCTGGTCCATCATTTTTTTCATGCCGTTGAACTGCTTGAGCAGATCATCGACATCCATGCGCGACCGCCCGCTACCGCGGGCGATGCGGTCACGCCGGGCTGAATTGAGAATCTCCGGGCGGCGGCGCTCCTTGGGAGTCATGGAACGAACGACCCCCTCGATGTGGCCAAGGTCTTCGTCGCTGATATCCATGTCCCCGAGCTGGGCGCCCATACCCGGCACCATCTCAAGCAGCTTGCGCAGGTTGCCACCCGCCATCTTTTTTACCGACTGCAGCTGTTCGAGAAAATGCTCCAGGGTGAAGGTCCCTTCGAGCAGCTCTTTCTGCATCCGGGCAGCATCTTCGGCATCGACAACATCCTGGGCCTTGGCGACGATCCCCCTCACATCTCCAAAGCCAAAGATGCGCTCCGCCATACCCTCGGGACGGAACTCCTCAAGGGTTCCCTCCAGCTTCTCCCCTGTTCCGACAAACTTGATCGGCTTGCCGGTGACTGTTTTTACCGACAAGGCCGCTCCACCACGGGCGTCTCCATCGAGCTTGGTGAGAATCACCCCGGTCAGCTCGAGCCTGTCATTGAACTCTCTCGCACTCTTGACCGCATCCTGGCCGACCATGGCGTCACAAACCAGGAACACCTCGTGGGGGCTGGTCACCTGCGCCACCTCGCAGACCTCACCCATCATTTCCTCATCGATGTGAAGGCGGCCCGCTGTATCAAGAATGACGGTGTCACAGCCCAGGCGGCCGGCCTCCTTGAGGCTCTCGGCACAAACGGCCGGCGGCTTTGCCCCGGGCTGCGAATAGACCGGAACCTTGATCTGCTCTCCCAGTGTCCGCAGCTGGTCGATCGCCGCAGGGCGTTGCATGTCAGCTGCCACCAGGAGAGGGCGGCGCTTGTGTTCCTTACGAAGCAGCACTGCCAGCTTGCCGCAGGTCGTGGTCTTACCGCTGCCCTGGAGACCAGCCATCAGGATCACCGTAAGACCCTTGGGCTGGAAGTCGATCGACGGGTCAACCGGTCCCATCAGATCCACAAGATGCTGGAAAACAATCTGGATGAACTGCTGGCCGGGCTCGACACCCTTGAGAACCTTTTCCCCGAGGGCATCCTCCTCAATCTTCTGCAGGAATTCCTTGATGACCTCCAGGGCGACATCCGCCTCCAGGAGCGCTACCCGGATCTCACGGAGCGTCTCGCGAATGTTCTTCTCGGTGATCTTCTTGCCGGCAATGTTGCCGAGGATCCCGGTAAATCTCTTGGTGATACTTTCGAACATTTTTTGATCCTCCTGGAGCCTGGCCGGCTTCCAGGGATGAACAGTCAGCAGGAATTACGGCGTACCAATTCAGGGCGGTATGGTAACACCGCCACCGCAAGGCTTCCAGATGCCAAAAGACCGGCCTTGAGCAGGCTTCCCCCCCGGCTATTGCCCTGCAGCTTCAGCGGTGGTAAACCAACAGGGCTGGCCACCGCTGAAGAAAGCGCCGGATGACCGCGCCAGGACAACGGCCAGAACCTCTACCGTGGAAAATCCTTGTGACCCGCCCCTGCGCCATCATCTGCCTGACAGGCTCCGAGCTCACCCGGGGAGAAACCCGTGACGCAAACGGCTCCTTCCTCGCCACGGAATTAACCATGCTCGGTGTTCAAGTCAAAGAGCTCCGTGTGCTGCCGGACGACCGGCAGGAACTCGAAGAGGCCTTCGGGGAGCTGGCAGAAAAGGCCGACCTTCTCATTATCAGCGGCGGCCTCGGGCCCACCGCCGACGACCTCACAATCGCCGCCCTCGCAGGCGCCCTGGGCCGGAAGGTTACAATCGACCCAACCGCAAAGGAGAGCATGCGCTGCAAGGCCCTCAAGCGCGTCGCATCGGAGGCGGAAATACCCGGCAACTTCTACAAGCAGGGCGAAGTGGTCGAGGGGGCAGTCGTTCTTCAGAACCCCGCCGGGCTGGCGCCTGCCAGTCTCGTTGAAACCGGGGGAGGCCTGGTTGCCGCGCTACCGGGCGTGCCCTATGAGCTGCGTGCGATTTTCCACGAGCATCTCGCCGGCGAGATCGTCCGCCGTCTCAAGCTGTCCGCTCCTCGAATATTGCGGGCCAAGTTGATGGGGCGGCCTGAGAGCTGGGCAGAGGCTCGGATCCAGGAGCTCGACATCGACACCTCCCGGATCGAGTACGGTATCAGCGCGCGCCCGGGAGAGCTCCTGCTCAAGTTTATCTCTCACGATGAGAACGGGCACACCCTGCTGGATGGAGTTCGCCAGGTGCTTTCCGCGGAGTTCGGCGAAGATCTCTTCTTTCTTCCTGAAGGCCTTAAAGATCCTGCCGGGGAGCCGCTGGACATCTCCCTCATGCGCAGGGTTCACGAGCTGCTGCTGTCGGGCAAGGCCAGTGTTGCCACGGCTGAATCCTGCACCGGGGGCCTGATCGCCAAGCGCCTGACCGACCAGGCCGGATCATCAGAGTATTTCCTGGGTTCAACCGTTGCCTACCAGAACGAAATCAAGGTCTCCATGCTGGATGTGGAGGCAGCCGTGCTCGAAAGCAAGGGAGCCGTCTCAAGAGAGGTCTGTGAATCAATGGCGCGCTCGGCCAGGAACCGCTTCTCTGCAACTTACGGGATCTCCGTAACCGGGATTGCCGGCCCGGGGGGAGGAAGCGAGCAGAAACCCGTCGGGCTTGTGTATATCGGCCTTGCCGGCCCGGCAGCTGAATCCTGCTACGTGGAGAAGAAGGTTTTTTCGGGCGGGCGTGACCTCGTGCGGGCCCAGGCGGCCACCCGGGCACTGGACCTTTTACGAAGGAGCCTTGAAGGCTCACCCCTCTGAACCCGGGAGCGCTCCCCCCCGGCCGGAGCTGCCAAACCCTATAGCCCTCACCCCGGCCCAGCCTTATCATGGCTGGCGTGGACAGCCCGATCGCGACAGAATTTGACATTCCATTCACGGTGGAAAATGTTCTCGCCGGTTACCGGCAGGGAATCTTCCCGATGGGAGATGATGAAGATGACCTGGTCTACTGGTTCCGGCCGGACCCACGGGCCATCATCCCGCTGGATGGCCTCCATGTTCCCCGTTCGCTCCAGCGCACCATCAGCCAGGGAGAATTCGAGATAACCGCCAATAAGGCCTTTGCCGAGGTCATGATCGGCTGTGGAGAAGGACGCCCTGTCTGGATCACCGACCGGATCCATGATCTCTACAACCAGCTGCACGAGCTGAAGAGAGCCCATTCCATCGAGGTCTGGAGCGGCAAAGAGCTGGTCGGTGGGATCTACGGTGTCCAGGTCGGGGGTGCCTTCATGGCGGAATCAAAATTTCACCGGGTCACCGATGCATCGAAGGTTGCCCTGGTGAAGCTGGTCGAGCAGCTCTCAGCAGCACGCTTCTGCCTGCTGGAGGTTCAGTACCTGACCGAACATCTCCGGCAGTTTGGTGCCTGTGAGATCTCCAATGCCGACTACCTCCTTCAGCTGGAAAGCGCGGCAGCGCTGGAGCGCTCTTTTCAGACGCAGTGCTGAGAGTCCGGGGGCACGGACCTACCTGGCCGCCTTCCGGATCGCCCACAAGCGGTCCTTGCCGCGGATATAGATCGTGCCATCGGCGAGTGCCGGGGTGGCGATGACCTGGCCCGCAACCTTGCCCTTGCCGGCAATCTTGAATTCATCTCCAGCCGTCAACACGATGGTCTCTCCCGACATGGCCGTGAAATAGATCTTTCCATCAGCAGCGACAGGAGAGGCCTTGACGTTGCCCCGGAAAATTCTTTCGCGCCACTTCAGCTCCCCGGTGGCAGCATCGAGACAGGAGCCTACCCCGTTGTCGCGAACCATGTAGAGACGGCCGCGGTAGCATACCGGTGTCGGACAATCCGGAGAATGCTGCTTGTAGGTCCAGCTGCGGCGGGTCTTGGTGATGTCGCCCGCCGCTTCCTTGCCGGGCTTCAAGCCAATGACCCTTCCCAGCCCGCCGTAGCCGGAAGAGGTCGCGAAGACCATGCCCCCGGCTGCAGTTGGTGAGGCGATCGAGCGGCCGGCCGCATGCGCAATCTTGAGACCTGAGGAGATCCAGAGCTGGCGGCCGGAGGCAGGTTCATAGGCATTCACATGGTCGGCTCCCGAAACCACCACCGCCTTCTCTCCTTTCCAGTCAAACAGGACCGGGGAAGAATAGGAATCGGCCGCCTCCCCGACACAGGGCAGCTTCCTGTCCTTCTTCCAGAGATCCTTTCCGGTCTGGAGGTCGACACAAAGAAGATAGGACGGCCCTCCATTCATACAGGCTATGTAAAGACGGCCCGAATGAAGCAGGGGAGAAGATCCCATACCCCAGAGGATGCGGTACTCGCCGTGATCCTTAACCAGGTCCCTGCGCCAGAGAACCTTTCCTCCCGAGCTCTCGAGGCAGACCAGGTCCCCGGTACCAAAGAGCGCGCAGACCCGGTCAGCGGTCGCAACACAAGTTGGGGATGCCATGTTATGAAGCCGGTGGTGCTTCGTCTTTCCGCGGCCTACCTGCTGCTCCCAGACCACCCGGCGCTCCGACCGGCTGATACAGAGAACGTAGAGGGCATCACCGTCCTTCTGCGCGGTAAGAAAAATCCTGTCGCCAAGGATACACGGCGAAGAGTTGCCCCACTGGGGTAACTCAAGGCTCCAGGACAGGTTCTTTTTTTTCTCCTGGGACCATTTCTGAGGGAACCCGGCCTGGTCAGAGACGCCGTTTCCATCCGCACCGCGCCAACCCGGCCAATCTGCAGCCCCCAGCCCCGCTGAAGACAAAAAAAGGCCGCTGAGAAAAATCACCAGGGCGGTTCGAAACAACATCCTATTCCTCCTTAACAAGCAGGCTGGTCCGTTATCTTTAAGAACGCAGGAACTGAGAGGAGTACTTAACAGGAAGCTAAACTCCTTCAGAAAACGCATTATAGCCCGGTTGAGGCTATAGCAAACGTTCTAGCCGAAATACGCGGGGCGCAGCATCCCGATTTAGGGGAAAAAGGCATTGCAAAGCCCTTCTGAAGAAGGGAAACTCGAAATTCGCTTCTTTGTTCCTTTACGGGTCGGAGAAACAAGGGGATTCAGCGTCTATTCCGGTTTTCAGACGCTCATTGGCAGATTCTTTTTTAAACCGCTTTTTATAAATACAGGCGAAATCACATGTCGGAACATGATTGCCGTCGGGGATCTACCCGATCTGGGGCCCTGGGCCTTTTCCTGTCAGCCTTTATCGTTGCAGGCTTGTGCATCTGTGCTACTTCAACCGTCAACGCCTGGCAGGGCGAGCCGCCTCCCCCAGAGATCTGCGACAACGGTATCGATGATGATGCCGACGGATTCACCGATTGCGACGACGATGACTGCGTCGATTCCGCCACCTGTCTCGGTATCCCCATGGAAATCTGCGGCAACGGTATCGATGACGACTTCGACGATGCCGTCGATTGCGCCGACGATGACTGCGCCGATTCCGCAGCCTGTGCCCTCTGTGGCGACGCCTGTATTTTCGGCGAGCTCGTCTGCGGAGTAGACCTCGATGCCGATTTCCCCAAGAGCGAATGCTCACTCACCCGGGGAAGCCCGGTAGATTTTTACACCCTGGTGGTGCCCGAAGGAAGTGAGCAGGTCACGATCAACCTGACCGCCCCCTATGACACCTACCTTGCACTCTACGATGAAAACTGTGTGCTGGTTGAGCTCGACGATGACGGCGGAATAGGACTCAACTCCAGCATCACCCGGGAAGTGCCCGCCGGCACCTACTTTGTTGGCGCCAGCAGCTTCAGCGCAGCAGCAACCGGCGACTTCGTCCTGAACGCCAGCTGCAGGGAGCCTTTCAACCAGGCCGCCCTTTGTACCGACTGTGTTGTTGCCGAGGCCGATTGCGGTGGAGAGATTGCGGGTAGCTACCCCGAAACCGGCTGCATCAGGGAAACTGCCCAGGATGTCGACCTCTACATGATCGAGGTTCCGCCCGAAGGTGGCTGGCTCCTGCTGACCCTGGAATCAACCGAATTCGCTCCCTATCTCGAGCTCTATGATGAGGGCTGCTTTACCCTCGGATCTGCCACCTCCATTGACAATGCCGCGCGCCTGAACATCCAGGTTACCGGTGGCACCCACTACGTTGGAGTCAGCAGCACCATGGCGCAGAGCGCCGGACAATTCACCCTCACCGTCGGCTGCCGGGACATCACCCCACCCGACCAGGTGTGTACGGATTGTGTCGTCGGCGAGGCCGACTGCGGTGAAGGAACTACAGGTACCTTCCCTGAAACCACCTGCAGCCGGGAAACCGGCCAGGAGCTGGACCTCTACATGGTCGATGTGCCGCCCGAAGGTGGGCGCCTCCTCCTGACCCTGGAATCGACGGCGTTCCCCCCCTACCTCCAGCTCTTTGATGAGAGCTGCGTCAGCCTGGGAACCGCCGGTCCTTTCAATGATGCTGCACGCCTGAACCTTGAGGTCACCGGTGGCCTGCACTACATCGGAATCAGCAGCAACATCACCCCGGCTGCCGGAGAATTTACTCTGAGCGTGGAATGCCGCGAGATTATTCCTCCCGAGCTGATCTGTGCCGAGTGCCAGGTCGGTGAAATCGCCTGCGATGGCAATGTCGAGGGTGTTTTCCCTGAGAGCGGCTGTCTTTCCGGGCGCTCCAATGCCAACGGGCAGCAGGTCGACATCTACCAGTTCGTGGTTGAAGAAGATCTTGAATACTCCATTGACCTCAACTCTCTTGATAACGACGGCAATGGCTCATCGGATTATGACACCTACCTCGAGCTTTACGATGAGAACTGCGTCCAGATCGCCCTCAACGATGATGGCGGAATAGGACTCAACTCCAGGCTCACCCAGTACCTGACCGCCGGAACCTACTTCATTGGTGCAAGTTCCTTCTCGGCCTCTCAGACTGCAACGGGCGCCTACACCCTGGGAATAACCTGCCAGGATCCGCTTGACCGCTGCATTGACTGCGAAGTGGCTCTTATCAGCTGCGCGATTCCTGAAGAGGGAACCTTCCCGATGACCGAATGCACCAGGGACTCCGGACAGGGGCTGGACCTCTACAGCCTGGTCATTGCCGGTGGAGATCTCACGATCGACCTCACTGGAGACTATGACACCTATCTGCAGTTCTTTGACGAAAACTGCGGGCTCATGGCCTCCAATGATGACGGCGGAGATGGACTCAATTCCAGGATCATCCTCAGCGACCTCGCCGCCGGCGTCTACTACGTAGGCGTGAGCAGCTTTGCCCAGGGCGCGACAGGAGGATTCACCCTGACCGCCACCTGCCAGAGTGGTGACAACTTCTGTGTACGCTGCCGTGTGGACGAGGTAGAACCCCTGGTCGGAATTGATGGCGTCCTGGGTGCCAGCGAATGCACCCTGCCCCCCTTCGACCAGCCCATCGAGGTCTATTCATTCCAGGTCACCGAGCCCTTCTCGGGACAGATCGCGGTCTCTTCAGAAAGCTTTGACCCGACCGTCGCCCTCTTCAATGACCTCTGTGACGAGACCGCCTTCAATGACAATTGTGGCGAAGGCTCTGATTCCGCCTGCCTGAACGTCAACCTCAAGCCCGGCAGTTATTCCATCGTCATCAGCAGCGAAGACGAGGGTGCCGCAGGCGATTTCTCGCTCGCGGTGTTGCCCATGACCAACGAGAACGTCTTCTCGCGTGGCGACGGCAATGGCGACGGAGTCCTCGAA
>CAZTRG010000282.1:0-8551 GCA_964615885.1 uncultured Planctomycetia bacterium
TGAACTCTTCCCAGAGATTGACCGTTTCACAGTCTTGCCGCGGTTCAAGGATGACAGTTTCACCTATACGCAGTGTGGAGCCGCCGTCATGCTCCAGTTCTGTATGCTCTTCACTTACCTTGGCGAGCTTGAGCCCCGGACTGGAAAAGAGGTGTACCGGCCCCTGGTCGATTCCCCAGCGCTTATGCCCCAGGTCGAGGGTGATTCTCCGTGGTGTAGGCCGGTCCATGACACGGGCCAGGAGGAGCGCAGCGAGCCGGAAGCGCCCGGGCATCAGCTCGTCGTAGCGGGTGTCCCAGTAGATAAAGGTACCCGGTGAGATCTCGAGCTCTGCCTCGATGCCATCGCGGCCGGCGAGCGCTTCGAGACAGGGTAGCGAGCCGGGGGTGCCTCCCACCACAAGGCGCCTGATCCGGTTTCCAGCGTCTTCTATTTCACCTAGAACCTTCACCAGGCTCTCCATCGACTCGTAGCCGCACTCTCTGCGTTCCTGCGGGCTGGAGGAATGATTGTGCCCATCGTAGGCATGGAGGCCTTCACAGTGGAGCCTGGAGAACCTGCTGTCGCCCTGGAGAGCTTTCAGCAGGGCCCCGGCTTCAGGGGGCTGCAATCCCGTCCGGTGGTCACCGACGTCGATGTCGATAAGGTAGTCAAGGTCAACACCATGCCTGTCGGCGGCCTCTGCGAGGAACTCGGCGTGTTCGATGCAGGAAACCTGGGCGAGGATTTTTCGTCCTGCATCCTGTGATATGGCCTGTGCGATCTTCTCAGCCAGCGGCCGCAGGGGGGGATAGGCAACGAAGATGTCGCGGACCCCCTCCTCGACCAGCATGTCGAGCTCGTTGGGGCTGCATTTGAACTTATCGATACCCCGCTCGAGCTGCAGGCGGGTGGCCCAGGAGGACTTGTGGGTCTTTACATGCGGCCGCAGGCAGCCCGGGGCTGCACCGGGAAGGAGCTCCTCGAGCTCCCGCTGGAGGATTGCCAGGTTCTCTTCAACCAGCTCCTGGTAGACCACAAGGCAGGGGCTCTCCAGGCTCTCCAGCTGGTGGAGATGGTAGGCCTTTGCATCCAGGGTGCCGTGGACGTTCATCATGGCAGCTACAATAGCACCCCTGCGGGGAGTGAGCGGTAAAAACCCAGCCTGCCGGAGGTGTTCGGCTCAGATGGGTTTCTTTTTCTCTTCGCGGGGCGCTTTCTTTTTTTCCCCTGGGGGAAGAGGGCTGCCGCCGCTTCCCGAGCCACGAGATGAACGCACCTTCAGCCGCCTGACGCTTTCCTGGATGTCCGCGGGCATCTTATCGAGAGCTTCCCAGGGCTCCTTGTCAGCGATCACCTCCCGGCCGCGGCGAACCGAGAAGGTTTTCCTGCCGTTGTTTTCCCTGACGGTAATCGTCAGGTCTCCATCGCTTACAGTGACCGATGAAGAAACCGAAGAGTTGCCGAAGTTTCCGCGGGGCAAAGCCTCCGGTGGGAACACCGACCGCCTTGCTGATGGGTCAGCTGCCAGCGTGACCTTGACCTTTTTTTTCTCTCCAGCCCGCACAATGCTGAGCTCGACCTCTTCGCCGGGACGCCTCGCAGCGATCAATTGATGGAGATTCGAGCTTACTGCGTCACGGGAATTCCCAAAGAGCGATTCGAGGGATTCGATCCTGAGCCCCCCGGTGATCCCACCCCGGAGTCCCCGCAGCTGCAATTCCCGGAATTCTTCGGGGATGTTGATGCCCTTGTTGCCGCTTTTTGTGCTCGAGGTGACAGCCTTGCCTGCGACCTGGAGGATGACGTCATGTTCCTGGAGATTAGCATCGTAGGCCGGTGATCCCGGGAGAGTTTTTTCAACCAGCACTCCCTGGTTGGCAGGCAGCTTGAGATGGGAGGCAAGGCTTGGGGGGATTCCCGCCAGGCGCACACCGAGCCAGGCCTTTGCTCCGTCTGCCGGAGAGGTCTTCCCCGGCCTGGCAGGAGCCGATTCCAGGGGAGGGCGCCGCTTGGGTGGGGCCGCTCCAGGCTTGACGTTAAACTCCAGGCTTGCGGTTCCCCGGCGCAGGCTAAGCACCAGGTTCTCATTTTCCGGGTGCGAAGAGAGAACCTTCTTGAGGTCGGCAGGGGATTTTATGCTCTTGCCGGAAACCTTGATGATGATGTCATGAACTTTGATGCCGGCCTTTGCAGCAGGGCTGTTTTCAGCCACGGCGATGATCATTGCGCCCCCATCGAGCTTGAGCTGGGCAGCCAGCGCCGGGGGGATTTTCGCGGCAAGGCTGATTCCAAGATAGGGCTTTCCGGCTGGGAGCGCACCTTGCGCCAGGAGGCTGCAGCCAAGGACCAGCAATCCCACACTGATCGATCTTCTGAACATTCCAGGTTCTCCCGTGAATAGAAAATTAGAGTGTCACATTGCCCCGGGGCAGTTACTTGGACAGGCCTCGTAGGAAGCCGGGCGTTGCCTGGAGTACCCCGCTCAGGCAGAGCCGTCCTCTGCCGTCTCTGCCGGTGCTTCATCCTCAAACTTCGCAATAGTCGACCCGCAGATATGTGCAGGAACGATCTTTTCGAACTCTTCCCTCGGAATCGAAGGTCCCTCACGCTCACAGCAGCTGTTGAAGCTGTTGACCAGCATGATGGCGATGTCCTGCGGGCTTCTGCCCTCGATATTGTGACGTTCTATGATGGTCTGAACCTTGCCATCCTGGAAGAGGGCGATGCAGGGGGAGGAGGGAGGAAACTCGCTCATGTAGCTCCTTGCCTTCTCGGTGGCTTCCTTGTCCTGTCCGGCAAAGACTGTGGTCAGCCGGTCGGGGATGCGGCCGTTCTGAAGGGCGAGCATGACGCCGGGCCTGGCGTTTCCGGCTGCGCAACCGCAGACGGAATTGACCACGAGCAATACGGTGCCCTCGTCTTTCCCAAGCACTTCGTCGACATCTCCTGAGGAGGTCAGCTCGTCAACTCCGACACGGGTCAATTCATCCCGCATGGGCTGGACTGCCGTTGGGTCGTAGAGGGGTCTGAAGCTTTCGAATTCTCTCATCTGTATATCTCCGTCTTTCTGGTCAATTGTAGCCGGTTGTGAAACAGGCAGAGCTTGTCAGGGTTTCCTGCAAAAAGTGCCCTGCAGGGCTTGGTCGCCCTCCATGCGACCGCTGACAATATTGTATAGAGACGATGTTGAACATCAAATAATCCGCCCGGGAGGCGGTGCTGTTCTCTTGCCAGGGGAGCCTGGAATGTGCGAGTATTCGCCCTGGAGCCTTAGAAATGACAAATTCCGATATTGAGCAGGACAGCAAGACACCCTATCCGTCGAGATCATTACGGGTGGTCCATATTCTGCTCATCTCTTCAGCCACGGCATTTGCCTTCGGATTTGCGGCCCTGAAGTTCTTCCGGGAGGGGGCGACCCTGGAGGTGCTGGGACTCACCATGGCGGGTGTCGGGCTCTCTCTTTACCTGCGCTCCTTCATCAGGAAGACCGCCTGAGAATTCGCATGAAGCAGCTGCTGATTTTCAGGCATGGAAAATCCGACTGGGGCTCAGGTGTCGAGAGTGACCACGAGCGTGAGCTCGCAGCGAGGGGGATTGCCGCGGCCGAAAGCATGGGGCGCTTTCTCTCCAGGGCCGGGCAGGCACCCCAGCGGGTGGTCTGCTCCAGCGCCACGCGTACGAAATTGACCCTTCAGCATGCCATGGCGGCGGGGGAGTGGGATTGCGAGATCAGCTTTGAGCCCCGGCTCTATCTCGCTGAGCCCCAGGTGGTTTTCGAGCTCCTGCAGGAGCTCTCTCCGCAAACGGACTCGGTCATGCTGGTCGGGCACGAGCCGACCTCATCAGAGCTGGTGCGGCTGATCTCGGGCTGCGCCCTGCCCGGGGCTGGGGCGATGGTGCGCTTTCCCACTGCGACCATGGCGAGGCTCGACCTTGCCATAGAGAGCTGGGATGCCTGTGAGCCGGGTTGCGGACAGCTGAGGTGGCTGGTCCCGCCGAAGCTCTTCACAAAGGGCGACTTCGAATTTACCTGCTAGGTTGCTGCCCGGGCGGAAGGCAGGGCGGCAGGAGTGCAGCTAGGGGGAAGCTTACCCGTAGGCGACGTCAGGCAGCAGGAGGATGACGAGCACGCAGGCCAGCACCAGGGGAAAGGAGACGATCAACACGAAGTTCTTCTCTTCGAACTTCAAGTGCATGAAGTACCAGGCGACCAGGCCCGCCTTGACGAAGGCCATCACGACCAGCAGCACGATGGTGATGAGGTGAATTCCCGGAACATCGCTCATCCAGCCGGGAAAGAATGCGACGACGACCTCCAGGACGGTCAGGATCAGGAGGACTGCCCAGATCAGTATGTAATTCGGATGTTTGTGGTCGTCGCTCATGGATATTTATGCTGGCACGGGTGGAGTTTCGACAAGGTAGACGATAGTAAAGATCACGATCCAGACCAGGTCGACAAAGTGCCAGTAGAGGCCGACGATCTCGATCCGGTTATTGTTCCATCTTCCATTGCAGACACCGATATAGATAAAGAACAGGTAGACCACACCGCTGAAGACGTGGCAACCATGGAAGGCGGTCATGACGAAAAAGGTCGCGCCAAAGAGGTTGCTGTTGGCCAGCCGGGACCAGCTCCACCCCTCAGCGGTTTGAGTTCCTTCCCAGATTCCGCTCAGGAACAGGCGGTAGGGGTGTTCGTGGTTCTGGGAAGCGTCAATGTGAGTGTTGGTGAAGAAATGGGAGTATTCGTAAACCTGCATTCCCAGGAAGGCCACGCCTCCCAGTATCGTCAGGAGGAGGTAGTTTTTGAGCTTCCCTGCATCATTGGCAAGGGCACCTTCAAAGGCCTTGACCATGGTCACACTGCTGCAGATCAGGATGAAGGTATTGAAGGCGGTTAACTTGATTCCGAGGAACTCAGCCGGCGAGGGCCAGGTACCCATGTTGTTGAATCGCAGGACGATATAGGCCGCGATGAGTCCCATGAAGGACATGCCGTCAGACCCGAGGAAGATCCACATGGCCATCTTGCCATCGGTAACTCCCAGGACCTGCTTGCGAACATCGGCAGGCGCAGCTACTGCAGCTTCGCTCATTTTTCCTGCAAGGCTCCCCTTGAATCAGTTCCTCATGAATAAAAACCCGTCTCTCGAGAGGTATTCTCGCAGAAACGTTATGGTCGGTAGTTTCCTGTTTTAAGTGCTAGAGGTCAATATCAAAAAAGCGGGTCTCTTGCCCCTGTTTCAGTCCCGGTAATCAGCTACAATTCCGGCCCGGCCGGCAAGTCGCCCGCCGGAAATTGATCACACCCGGTTGCTGGGAGCCCTGCGGCCGGATAAGAAGCTTGGAGCCCGTTCCTGATGACAAGGATGCGTCTTGGTGAAAGCGAGCTGGAGCCCACGAGGGTTGTCCTCGGAGCCTGGGCTTTCGGCGGCTGGATGTGGGGTGGACAGAAGGAAGAGGACTCCATCGAGGCGCTTGAGGTGAGTCTTGACGCCGGGATCCGGGCGATCGATACGGCCCCGGTCTACGGATTCGGCCGCAGCGAGGAGACCGTCGGCAAGGCTATTCGCGGCCGGCGGGACGAGGTCCTCGTTTTTTCCAAGTGCGGACTGCGCTGGGATCGCGATGACGGAGAGCTTCGTTTTGTCTCTCACGGCCCGGATGGCTCGCAGCAGCCGGTCTACTACAACCTCAAGCCCGACAGCATCCGCGAGGAATGCGAGGCGAGCCTCACCCGGCTCGGGATTGATTGCATCGACCTCTACCAGGTGCACTGGCCGGATCCGCGTCACAGCCTTGATGAGGCTTTCGGGGAGATGGCCAGGCTCAGGGACGAGGGCAAGGTGCGCTATCTCGGTGCCTGCAACCTGTCGGTGGAGCAGCTGGAGACAGCCCGCCGGGAGGGCGTTATCGTGAGCTGCCAGCCGCAGTACAACCTGCTGGACAGGTCTATCGAAGCCGGGATCCTTCCCTGGTGCCGGGAAAACGGGGTGGGGGTGATTCCCTACAGCCCGATGGGGCGCGGCCTGCTGACCGGGAAGATCAGCGCGACCCACGAATATCCGCCGAGTGACCATCGCTCCAAGCTGCCGGATTTCCAGCCCGGCCGGCGGGAGGCGATCCTGGCGGCCCTGGCGGAGATTGAACCGATCTGCCGGGAAAGGGGGGTGACCCTCGGCAACCTGGCCGTGGCCTGGGTGCTTTCACAGCCGGGAATTACCGCGGCCCTCGTCGGCGCCCGCAATGCCCGGCAGGCCGGGGAGAATGCTGCAGCGCTCGATGTCTGCCTCGATGAGGGGGAAGAGCAGGCCATCAGGAAGGTTTTCGAAGCTCTTGACTGAGGCCAATACGGGGTTTTCGGGATTATCGGCAGCCTTCTTGATGGAACATTTTACCGCTGTTGCATATTGATCAGGCGGCTGGGGTAGTATTTAATCTTTCTAGATTTGGATGCAGTTGCGGCAGCAACGGATGTGCTTGCCCGGCTGGCAGAATTGAACCGGATTTGAGGAGAGTTTGATGACTCACGTAGTGACAGGACGCTGTGTCGATTGCCGCTACACCGACTGTTGCACGGTGTGCCCGGTCGAGTGCTTTTACGAAACCAAGGATCCTGCGATGCTGGTGATCGATCCCGACACCTGTATCGACTGTGAGCTTTGCGTGCCGGAGTGCCCGATCAACGCAGTTTATCCCGAGAGCGAGCTGCCCGAATGTTACGCTGACTGGACCGAGAAGAACGCCGAGATATTCGAGCAGGGCGAAGTTCTTTCTGAGAAGCTGGATGCTCTCGATGGAGCCTGGGAGCTTGACCAGATCCAGGATGCGGAGAAATCCGAAGGTTTCAGCGTTGATGAGCCGTCGAAAGCCGGTTGATCCGGGTCCGGGGCCTCGTTGCTGAAAAAAGAGAAGATAATCTTCAGTCCCGACAGGCTGTTGACGAATAAATAAGTAAGGTGCGGCCGCAGAAGCGGCCCCAGGCGTGAAACAGAAGATAGCTTAGCCAAGAGGGAATCCAGATGGCTCATATAGTGACTGCGCGGTGCGTCGATTGCCGTTACACCGACTGTTGTACAGTTTGCCCGGTCGATTGTTTTTACGAGACGAAAGATCCGGCGATGCTGGTGATCGATCCCGACACCTGTATCGATTGTGAGCTCTGTGTTCCCGAGTGTCCGATCAATGCCATCTATCCTGAAGATGAGCTCCCCGAGTGCTACGAGGAGTGGGTGGATAAGAACGAGCAGCTCTACGAAGATGGAGAGGTGATCACCGAGAAGGTCGATGAGCTCGAAGGCGCCCTCTCTCTGGAAGAGGTCCAGGAGAAGGAGCAGGCAGCGGGACTCGATGTCGAAGAGCCCTCCAAGGCCGGCTGATTCGCCGCTAAGAAACGAAATTATTGCCGGCCAGCCAATCCAGGCTGGCCGGTTTTTTTATGCCCCGGTATCAAAAGAAGGTGAAGCTTGCCTCTGAAGCCAGTGGTCTTGTTGACCGGATTCGAGTCCTTTTCGGGACAGCCATTCAATGTTTCGGCTGAAGGCATCCGCCTGTTCTGCGAGGCCGGCGACCCGGGTGCGCGGGCAGAGCTCTCCTGGCGGGTCCTGCCGGTAGTTTATGATGAGGCCGCCCTGCGGCTGGGGGAGGCCATCGAGGAGCTGAAGCCGGGGGTCGTCATCTCGGTGGGGATCTGTGATGAGCCCTGCTACCGGATCGAACGAGTCGCTCACAATCTCGATGACACCGAGGTCGCCGACAACCAGGGCGAGGTGAGACGCGGGCTGAAAATCATCGAAGCTGGGCCGGAATCCTGCGACGCTCCTTATCCGCATGCCGAGCTGGCTCGCAGGCTGGAGGAGCAGGGGCTTCCGTGGCGCTTCTCTGATTCAGCCGGAGGGTTTCTCTGCAATCACGTCTTCTACCATCTTTGCCGGGCCGCGGCCGTTCCTGGAAGCGGTATCGAGTGCGCGACCTTCCTGCACATACCGCCGCTGGGGGAAGGTGAAGAAACCGCCGGCCTGGTCGCCGCGATCGGCTGCGCTGTGGATGCCGCCCTCGACAGCCTTTCCTGAAGAAGCTCTCTCAGGATTTCGGTGGCCGGCTGAGCGGACGGATCTCCAGCCGGCTGATGCAGTTGCCGGCATCGGTCTTGAGGAGGTCGAGGATGGCCTTTCCGACCTCTTCGGGTTTCACCTTCCAGGAGCCATCGTCGCCCTGGTGGCGGTGCGAGTCGCTGTCAACCGAGCCGGGGAAGACCGTGGTCACCTTGATGCCGTGCTCACGAACCTCCTGGAAGAGGGATTCTGAGAAGCCGGTGACGGCGTACTTGGTGGCGGCGTCGCCGCTGCCGCCGCCAAGGGGATAGTAGCCCGAGATGCTCGAGATGTTCACGATGTGGCCGCTGCCGGTCTCGGTCATTCCCGGCAGCACCGCGCGGGTGGCGTAGAAGAGCCCGTTGAGGTTGGTCTCGACCATGGCATGCCACTCATCGAGTCCGATATCGAGGGCATTTTTCAGGATGACAAGCCCGGCGTTGTTGATGAGCGCGTCGACTCCACCGAGA
>CAZTRG010000283.1:0-16751 GCA_964615885.1 uncultured Planctomycetia bacterium
CCCTGCTGCTGCATATCCCCACCCATCTCCCCGTATCATAACCAGGGCTTGCCCTCCCGCATCACGAAGGCCGGAATGATCGTATGCAGCGGACGCTTCGAAGGCTCGACACGGTTGAGATGGTCGTTGGAGAGGCGAAACAGGGCCCCCCGGTTCTGCAGGCAGATGCCTGTCCCGGGAACGACGAGACCCGACCCGAAGCCGTAGTAGATGCTGTTGATGAATGAGACCATGTTGCCCTGGGAGTCCGCCGTACAGAGGTAGACCGTGTCGTTGCCGATCTCGAGGGTCGAGCGGGGAAAACGGCCCGCCCGCTTCGGATCGATCCGAGCCCTCATCTTCGCCGCGTACTCTTTGGAGATCAGGGTCTCCACCGGAAGCTTCCTGGTATCGAGATCGGTAACAAAAGTGTCCCGGTCCGCGAAGGCCAGCTTCTTGGCCTCGGTGACAAGATGGATGTAATCAGCTGAGTTGTGCCCCATCTTGCGCAGGTCATAGCCCTCCAGGATATTGAGCATCTCAAGCGCCACGATACCCTGGCCGTTGGGGGGCAGCTCGTGGAGCCTGTAGCCCTTGTACTCCGTGCTCACCGGCTCAACCCAGGTCGAGCTGTGCTTCTGCAGATCGCCAAGGCGAATCAGGCTGCCCTTGGATTCAAGATAGGAGGCGATGCGCCGGGCTATTTCACCACGGTAGAAAACCTCGATGCCTCCCTTTGCAAGTGCGCGAAAGGTCCGCCCGATATCCGGCTGGCGAAAAACCTCGCCAAGACGCGGCGCTCGCCACCTGTCTCCCTCCCGCAGCAGGTAGTTCTTGGCAAACTCAGGGATCCCCTGGTGCCGCATTCCCGACCGCCAGTTTTCGGCGATCACTTCGCTGACCGGAAACCCTTCCTCCGCGTAACGGATCGCATCAGCAAGAACCTCCTCCAGCGGCAGTGAACCGTATTTATCAAGCAGGGTGCACCAGCCGTGGAAGGCCCCCGGAACGGTTACGGAGTGGGCGCCGAAGCGGGGGACACGATTCATCCCCAGCTCCCGGTAGGCCTCGATACTGGCGGTGGCCGCTTAGCGGCCACTGCCATTGAGACCAACCAGCTTTTTCTCCTTTGCCGACCAGGCCAGGACAAACATATCCCCACCGATTCCCGTGCTCATCGGCTCGACCACATTCAGAACAGCGGCTGTTGCTACCGCGGCGTCAAAGGCATTGCCACCCTTGCGCAGAATCGCCAGCCCCGCCTCTGTGGCCAGTGGCTGGCTGGCACAGACAGCCCCCCTCTTTGCCAGCACCATGGAACGTGCCGAGCGGGTCGAAACCGGCCGGTCGTAGGACTGAGCAGAGAGATCAGAGAGTTGCATCAATACCACCAGGATCCCGACACATTGAATTCGAATGGACACACCGCGCCCCCTTTTAAAGTTATAAGTAACTTGTATGCAATATCTTATAAAAATATAAGGAATTGCCCTTGATGGGCGAACAACTGTTCGCTATAGTCAGCGGTCCAAGGCGAACATTTGTTCGCCCTGTGTACTGCAGCGGCATTCGCAGCAGACACTGGCAGTAACGGCCACAGACAGGCCGACCAAGACTGTAACGGAAACCGCAACAAATTCACAAAGAAGAAGAGAAGAAGATCTCATGGCCCTTACAAAGAAACAACAGCAGATTCTTGACGCAATCGTGTTTCTGATCCGCAGGGGAGGCCCTCCCACCGTCCGCGAAGTAGGAAACCTCGTCGGCCTGCGGTCCCCGGCAACTGTCTCAAAGCATCTCAAGGCACTGAAAGAAGCCGGGCTGATCACCATCAACGGTAAGAGCCGGGGAATCCGGATCGCCAACCAGGAGCTGCTGAGCAGCCTGCTGGAAGAAAACGACTCTGAAACCGAGGAAGCAGCATCTTCTGAATCCGGCCTGACCGGCAACATCATCCAGACTCACTTCCGCTCAATTGCCGGCGAAGGCAGTGAAGGACTCCCCATCGTCGGAGCTATCGCCGCGGGACACCCCATTGCCGCCCGCGAGGTCGACTTTACCGACTCCTGCGACGGAAGCCATCCCCACCTGGCTATCGATCCCCATATGTTCTCCGGAAGTGGAGACCTCGTCGCTATGAAGATTGAGGGTGACAGCATGATCGACGCCGGAATCCTCGAAGGAGACTATGTCATCCTGCGACGCCAGGAAACTGTCGAAAATGGCGAGATCGCGGCCATCTTCATCGAAGGAGAAGGAACTCTCAAGCGACTCTACTGGGACTCCGAGGTCGACTCAAACGAGCTCCACTCCATCCGCCTTGAAGCAGAAAACCAGAACTTTGACTCAATGACAATTACAGAAGAGAACAGAAAGGGGGTCGTGGTATTTGGAAAATACGTGGGACTCGTGAGAGGAGAACTGCGTGTTCTGTAATAGTAGTAACAGACCTCCTCAGGTGGTATTTGAGGAAGTGTCCTGTTCCTGTGAACGAACAAGCAAACTGGCAAAAATGCGGCAGTCTCTCTCACGGTCTCCATCGTTTTTTCTCTCCCGTCTGGGCAACCTGCAGAAGATCTGCAGAAGGCCTGTAGAAAACCTGTAAAAGAACAGACAGAACAAAACCCGGTAACCGCCGGGTATGCAATGACCGGGTATCGAACGGCAGCACTGAATAAACGAGGAAAGAGTCGAAGGGTCTGAACCAGGAACCGACTCACTGATTTCCCGGCACCTTGTGAACAGAAGCTATAAAAGGGCAGGGCCCCCTCTTCCCCTGGTCTACCGGTATCGTCGGAACAATACGTGAAAACGTGAAGAGATGCGTGAAGAGATGCGTGAAGAACAGATCAATGAGCCCCTGCAAAAAGTTTACGTACTCTTCGAAGAAGGAAAGATCCGGCCCAGGGCCCTGCTCTGGGGAACACGCCGGTACAAGATCGTGGAGATCAACTCGAGCTGGATAGATCGTTCCCTCAGAATTCCAAAGCATGGCTTTTCCCTCACCGTCGACAGTGGAGAAATATTCCAGGTCCTTTACGAAGGAAACGCCTCCTGGAAGCTTGAATACATATTGACCGACTAGCCGGCGTCAGCAACCGGACACCAACAAACAACCCATACGAACAATACGAATACGACAATACGAATCAGACAAACAGGTGCCTGCCTCCCCTGCAGAAAACACCACCTCAACGAATCACTTCTCTTTCTAAAATGACTTCTTCTTCAGAAGTCATAGCCACCGCAGCGATCCCACCTTTCTTTCCACAACGCTGCGGTGGCTTTTCTTTCCTCAACCTGCCACCGCGACATGAGCTCCTGCCAGATCCTTCACATTGACATCGATGCCTTCTTCGCTTCGGTTGAAAAGCTGAGAAATCCGCGCTTGCGGGGCCGGCCCGTTGCAGTAGGAGCCGGCGTCATCGCCTCCTGTTGCTACGATGCCCGAAAATACGGTCTTCATGCAGGCATGAACCTGCGACAGGCTCTCCGGCTCTGTCCCCGCCTGGAGATCATCAGCGGGCATGCTGCCCTCTACCGCTGCTTCAGCGAAAGGGTCTTCGAGCTTTGCCGGGAGTGCTCCCCCAGCATCGAGACCTTCCTCGACGAAGCCTTCTGTGACCTCTCAGGCACAGAGCGCCTCTACGGAAACCTGGAAGACCTCGCCGGCCGGCTGCGTGAAAAGATCTTCCGGGAAACCGGCCTGCGGGTAACAGCCGGGCTCGGGCCCAACAGGATGCTCGCGAAGATGGCAGCCGCAAGCGCGAAGCCCGATGGCATGAGAGCTCTCGCCAGGGGCGAGACAGATTCTTTCCTCATCACCAGGCCCATCGACCGGCTGCCGGGAATAGGCCCAAAGACTTCGAAAATATTTGCGCAGCTCAATGTCCACACTATCGGAGACCTGCGCAAGCTGTCACGCCAGTCACTCCTGGCGATCTTCGGAAAAAACGGGGGGCTCTTCTACGAACGCTGCAGGGGAGAGGATACGCGCATTATCAACGCGAAAGAGATCCCACGCTCCATCAGCAGGGAAACCAGCTTCCACGAACACACCGTCGACCCCCAGGCTATCGAAGGAATGCTCAGCTACCTGGCACAGCGTGCAACAAACACTCTGCGAAAGCTGGGAGTGAAAGCCGGGCAGCTCCAGGTGAAAATCTCCTACAGCGATCCCGCTGCCGGCAGCTGCCGGTCACTGAAGCGCCTGGCGGCGCCCACTGTGCTGGATTCGGAGATACTCCGGCCCGCACTGGAGCTCTATCGCGGACTGCACACCCGCAGGGTCGCCCTGCGCAGGATCGGCATCTCCCTGGCCCGGCTTGTCACCAACGACGGCCTGCGCCAGCTCGATTTCGAAGAGCTCTGCAGCTCGCGGGCGAATCCGCGGGAAGGCCCCTCTGCCGCCTGCCGCGAAGAAGCAGCCCTGCTTGCCGGCCTTGACTCCCTTCGCCGGCGCTATGGGCACTCCTGCATCATCACCGGCCGCTCATTGGACCTGCTGGGAAAACTGCCGCGCGATGACCACGGGTTCATCCTGCGAACCTCCTGCCTGACGAAATGAGGCACCATGGTCTGCGCTGAACCTGGCCGGGCTCTGCAGCTGGTCCCCCTGCACACCAGGAGCTGCTATTCCTTCGGCTTCGGGGTCACCCCTGTCGAAAAACTCGTCGAGCGAAGCCTGGCGGTGGGCCTCAAGTCACTCGCCCTCACCGACCGGGACAATCTCTGCGGACAGATCCTTTTTCACAAGCTTGCCCGGGACCGTGGACTCCACCCTGTAACCGGGGTGGAGCTCAATTTCTGCACAGAAAAAAACCCGGCCGGGCGGCTGGTCCTGCTGGCGCGCAACCGCGAAGGCTACTCCAATCTCTGCAGGATCATCACCAGGGAGAAATGCCGCGAAAAACAAGCCGACGCAGCCCCCGGCAACATGGCTCTCAAGGCAGGCCAATGTGCGGGGCTCTTTCTGATGACCGATTCGGTCGTGGTTGCTGATTCGCTGGTCGACAGCGGTCTTGATCCGGCCGCCATGCGTCTTCTGCTGGTCCGGCCTGATCCCATCACGCCTGAAAGCCGGCTCCTCTCAGCTGCCAGGAGATTGTCCATTCCTCTCCTGGCCGATCCAGACATCGTGTTCCTTGATCCCGGGCACCACCTCCTGCATCGTCTCTCGGCGGCCATCAGCAAGAAGGCCCTGCTCAGTGATACCCGGCAGGCAAAAAGGCTCACCGCCTCGAAGGAGCGCTACTTCGCAGGCCCCCGGCTGTGGCGGCGCATCTTTTCTGATGTCCCCGACGCCATCGAGGAAACAGCCAGGGTCGCCGGGCAGTGCGAGCTGGATCTCACCCGCAATCGAAGGGTCTTCCCTTCCATCCAGCTGCCCGGCAAACAGGACGCCGCCTCCTACCTGCGCAAGAGGTGCCTGCAGGGCATCAGGAGGCGGCATGGAGAAATTTCCCAGCAGGCTGCCGGCCGGCTCGATCAGGAGCTGCAGGTCATTGTGAAGCTGGGCTTCTGCGAATACTTCATCATCGTCGCCGACATCGTCGCCGAGGCCCGCAGACGCCAGATCAGCTCAATTACAAGAGGCTCAGGTGCGGGCTCCCTGGTAGCCTGGGCTCTCGATATCAGCAGCGTCGATCCGCTTGCCCACCGACTGCACTTTGAACGCTTTCTCCACGAGGAGAGAGAGGGTGACCTTCCCGATCTCGACATCGACCTGTGCTGGATTCGCCGTGACGAGATCATCAGGGCTGTCTACGAGCTCTACGGCAGCGATCGTGTCGCCATGGTCTCCGCCCACAACACCTTTCAGCCTCGCTCTGCGCTGCGAGAAACCCTGAAGAGCTTCGGCGTCTCACCGACGGAGGTCAGCAGCTATTCCCGGTCCATTTCCGGGACACGGGGCGGCCCGGGTTCCTCACTGGCAGAGGCCATCGAGAGGCTCCCCCTCTCCCTTCGCCCGCCGCTTCACAAGGAACCCTTCCGCTCAGCGATCCCCCTCGCCCAGCAGCTGACCGGCCTGCCGCGCAACCTGTCGGTACACTGCGGCGGAATCGTCATCGCCGATGGGCCCATCGACAGCTACGCTCCCCTCCAGGAGGCTGCCAAGGGCGTGATCATCACCCAGTACGACAAGAGCTCGGTAGAGAAGGCCGGCCTGGTAAAGATCGACCTGCTGGGCAACCGCTGCCTGAGCGAGATCGATGAAGCGCTGGCAGAGATCAACCGCAATGGCTGCTCTCTGAAAGCGGAAGAGATCCCGCAAGACGACCCTGCAACCATCAAGCTCCTGCGGGAAGGAAACACCCTCGGCTGCTTTCAGCTCGAGAGCCCGGCCATGCGCTCCCTCCTGCGCAAGCTGCGCCCCGGCTCCGCCGGCGACTGCACGACGGCACTGGCCCTGGTTCGCCCCGCAGCGGCAGCCGGGGGCGCCAAGGAGGCCTTTATCCGGCGGCGCAGAAGGCAAGAGCCTGTGCCCTACCACCATCCTGTGCTGCGGAAGATCCTGGAGGACAACCTCGGAACCATCCTCTACGAAGAAGACGTCATGCGGATTGCCTCCGCGGCTGCAGGAGTGAGCCTCGTGGAGGGAGAGCTGCTGCGCCGTGCGCTGCAGAAATCCTCTTGCCCGGAAGATCTCAAGGAGATCGAGAATCACTTCATAGCCGGGGCCGTTCGACAGGACATTCCCCCGACAGCCGCACGATCCATCTGGGATGACCTGCAGCACTTCGCCGGCTACTGCTTCAGCAAGGCTCACGCCTGCAGCTACGGAACCCTCGCCTGGCAATCTGCCTGGCTCAAGGCCAACTACCCGGTCGAATTTTCCTGCGCCCTGCTCAATCACCACGCCGGCATGTATGACAAGAGGGCCATCGCAGCGGAGGTGTTGCGCATGGGCATCGAGCTTCTCGGGCCCTGCGTCAACCACTCCTCGGCGGCCTTCAGCATCGAATCAAACCGGGGAAGACGAAAAATCAGGACCGCCCTGCGGCAGGTGAGAAATCTTGGTGGCAGCTCGATTGAGAAGATCCTCTCCGGGCGCCCCTACACAAGCCTCATCGATTTCATCCGGCGCACCGCCATCCCACAGCGCGAGATCGAATCGCTCATTCTCGCCGATGCCTTTGATGGGCTCTGCGAAGCAACAAACCACCCGCAGCTCCTGTGGGAGCTCAAGAGCTCCTATTCGAGAGAAAGCGGTCGTGGGAACCCGGGCCTCCTGCCCACCTCAGCAGATGGGATCGAATACCCCCCGCTGGAGCACTACCCCCCCTGGAAGAGACTCTGCAATGAGCTCCAACACCTCGGGATGAACATCCGCAAGCATCCCCTGTCCCTCTGCCGCCGGCAGCTGGAAAACGATTGCCGGAAGAGGGACAGGGTTCTCCTGCCCGCAGCGGATATTTCTCCCCTCCACAGCGGCCGCAAAGTGTTCATCGCAGGGCTCATCGCTGCAAGCCGCCGAATCCGGACCTCCCGGGACAGCCCGATGATGTTCCTGACCATCGAAGATGAAACAGGCTTGCTGGAGGGCACCCTGTTTCCGTCAATCTGCCGGCGCTTCGGCTCCAGGCTCACAGGGCCCGGCCCCTATCTCTTTGAAGGAGTCATCGAGAGCGAAGATGAAGTGGCCGGCCTCAATATCAACGGGATCGAAGCCCTCGACGGCAAGGCGCTGGCCGCCAGGCCGGGAAAAAACTGCGGCGAGGAATGAGGTCTATTCCAGGAACTCGCTATGAACAGCCTGCACCGCCTTTTCAAGACAGTCCTGGGAAACAACACAGCTGATCATCAGGTTCGAGGTCGAGATCAAATCGATATTGATTCCCGCATCCGCCAGGGCCTTGAACATCCTGCCTGCAATCCCTGCCTCTCGCTGCACCCCCTCACCAACCACTGAAACAGTTCCCACATCACGATCAATGAGGACCTTCTGTGCCCCGGTCTGCCCGGCAAGAGATTCGAGATCGTCCTCGACCTGGTTGAGCATCTCGGAGGGAACAAGGAACGAGATGTCATTGTGCCCCTCGTGGCTCTCAGCCTGGACAATCAGGAGAATATTGAGCTGGTGTTTACCAAGGGTCTCGAATACATCGCCCGCCACCCCTGGCTTGTCGGCCACACCCAGCAGTGAAACCTTGGCAACATCCGCATTGTGGGCAACGCCCCTGATCAGCACTTCTTCCATTTCGCCGAACTCCTTTCGTCCCTTCTCAGAAGAACAGACAAGGGTCCCAGGCGTCTCTCGGACGCTTGAGGATACTATCAATTCGATTCCGAATTTCCGGGCAATCTCAACAGAGCGCGAATGTAGAACCTTCGCACCAAGACTCGCCAATTCGAGCATCTCATCATAAGAACACCAGGGCATCTTCTGAGGATTCTCAACAATACGCGGATCGGCTGTATAGACACCATCCACATCCGTCAGAATTTCACACTGCCCTGCACCGATGCCGACCGCGAAGGCCACCGCGCTGGTGTCTGATCCACCCCGGCCAAGTGTCGTAATTTCATTCTGCCGGGAAACACCCTGGAATCCCGTAATCACCACCACTCGCCCCTTCGTCAGGTGGCGCAGAATGCGCTCTCCCTCCACCTGCTCAATCCTCGCCTGCATGTGGCTCTCATCGGTAATCATTCCCGCCTGAGAACCAGTCAGGGAAACCGCGCTCTCTCCCTCTTCCTCGATCGCAATAGCCAGCAGGGAGGCACTGATGATCTCCCCTGCATGGAGCAACATATCCATCTCACGCCTGGCAGGCTTACCCGAAAGCTCACTGGAGAGGGCGATCAGCTCATCGGTGGTCTTTCCCATTGCGGACACGACCACGACAACAGCCTTCCCCTTGCGCTTCTCAGCGGTAACCCGCTTCGCTACGTGCCGGATATGCTCAGCCGTGGCAACCGAGGTGCCACCGTATTTCTGAACCAGGATAGGAGTATTTCTAGCCACTGTGCTCATTTATCTAATTCTACCGCCATTCGCAGCCGGCCGGATCAATCGTAGGTCAATCCCAGGTAATCGGGGGCCAGGATCCTTGCCTCAGCCGCAATGCCTTCCTTTGAAAACTCCTCGATCCCCAGCTCGCCAAGCTTGTGCCCGTCTCCGGAGGTAAAGGCCGCGACAGCCGGCCCCGCACCACTGATAAACGCGCCAATACAGCTGCGGTGATCGTTCAAGACGTTAACGACTGAACCCATCGCGGGCAGCAGATGAGTCCGCCGGCTCTGGTGGATTCGATCCTTAACCCCGTGATGCAGAAAATTGCGGTTGTTCTGAAAGAGCCCGGCAAGCAACATCCCGAAACGCTGCAGGTTGAAGACCGCCTCGGAACGGGGAATACTCAGGGGCAGGACATCCCTCGCCTTCTTCGTTTCTATTTCACGATCAGGAATCAAGACAACAACCTCGATTCCATAAGGCAAACGGAGGCTCGTCGCCTCAACCTGTCCCTCTATGACTGCGCTGATGGTCAGTCCCCCTAGAACAGCCGCCGAGGCATTGTCGGGGTGCCCCTCGGTAGAGGTCGCTGCCTCCAGGACATACTGGCGCTCTGGCGGTGTGCCATGCTTGAGCCAGGAACCCAGGGCAATCCCTGCGACAATGGCCGCCGCACTGGAACCAAAACCCCTGGTCAGCGGAATATCGTTCCGGACCTTCAGTCGCAGCCCGGCCGGAACCGCCTCACCCGCGTGTTCACGAATCATACGGAAGACCAGGTTGCTCTCATCAACCGGGATCTGGCTTGCACCGGCCCCCTCTGGTTCGATAACCAGCTTTTCCCCTTCCACCACCGCCTCGACCTCGAGATACATCTGCAGGGCAAGCCCAGCCACATCGAAGCCGGAGCCGATATTGGAGGTCGATGCAGGAACGCGAACTTTCATGCCGGTCTTCTCAGCGCACATAGATCTTTCCCATTACTGCCCTGCTGCCTGCTCGATCAAACCGGCAAGCTCATCAAGGCCACCCTCAACGCGAA
Source organism: uncultured Planctomycetia bacterium (assembly GCA_964615885.1). Taxonomy (GTDB): domain Bacteria; phylum Planctomycetota; class UBA8108; order UBA8108; family UBA8108; genus UBA8108. The sequence continues at coordinate 9,978 of CAZTRG010000283.1, forward strand.
CCGGGGAACCTGCGCTTGCAACCGCACGGTCGGGATCCTTGAGACCATGGCCTGTCAGGGTGCAGACAATCCTGCCTGAGAGGGACGCGTCACCCGCCCTGGAGACCTTCAGGAGTCCCGCCAGGGATGCTGCCGAGGCCGGCTCGACAAAGACTCCCTCTTGCGAGGCGAGCAGGCCATAGGCCTCGATAATTTCATCATCGCTCACCAGGTCGATGCAGCCACCTGACTCGTCCCGTGCAGCAATAGCCTGGTCCCAGCTGGCCGGGTTGCCGATGCGAATCGCGGTGGCGAGGGTCTCGGGTTTCTCAACCGGTTTTCCATGCACCAGCGGAGCAGCCCCTGCAGCCTGGAATCCCATCATGACCGGCAGGCCTGAACATTTCCCTTTTTCGAGGTAATCCCTGTAGCCCGCCCAGTGGGCCGTGATATTGCCGGCATTTCCAACCGGGAGAAAATGGTAGTCGGGGGGTGCCCCAAAGGCATCGACCACCTCCCAGGCAACACTCTTCTGTCCCTCGATGCGATAGGGATTGACTGAATTAACCAGGGTCAATCCCAGCTGGCTCGAGGCGCTCCTGACTATCTCAAGGGCCTCGTCAAAGTTGCCGGGAATCTCCACCACCCTGGCTCCCTGCATAACCGCCTGCGCCAGCTTGCCAAGGGCGATCTTCCCCTCCGGTATCACCACCCAGCAGGGAATGCCTGCACGGGCTGCATAGGCTGCTGCGGATGCAGATGTGTTTCCTGTCGAAGCACAGATCACGCCCCTTGAGCCCTCCTGCGCGGCCTTTGACATTGCCATGGTCATGCCGCGGTCCTTGAAGGAGCCGGTGGGGTTGGCCCCATCGTACTTGAGCCAGATCTCAAACCCTGCCGGCTGGCCGGTCAGCTTTTCATACCGGCTCTCAATGTTAGAAGCCCGCAACAGGGGAGTGTCTCCTTCCTGCAGGGAGATCACAGGAGTCTCTTCATCGACCGACAAGAGATCCCTGTAGCGTTCGATAATCGAGGGGCGTCCGGAGCAGGTGCGCATTTGAGATGACATGGCCGTTCAATCCTCGATTCGAATACGCGTGGTCGGCCCATTGAGCAGATCGGTACGGTCCCGGAGCTCCTCCAGGGCGTGCGAAACCACCTCATCCTCGACCGCGTGGGTCACCAGGACGACTGGGACGGGTTGACCGTGCTTGGCCTCCGGCTGCTGCATGCTCTGGATGTTGATGCCCTTCATTCCGAAAAACGAGGTGACCCTGCCCAGCACGCCGGGAAGATCGAGCACCGTAACGCGAATGTAGTTCCTGACAGCGACCCGGTCGATCGGAACGATCTCAGGAGACTGGCCATTGGCTGAGTTCATGCTCGGCCTGTCACCTTTTGCCGCCCTCACGATATCTGCAACGACACTCGAGGCGGTGGGGAAGGACCCTGCCCCGCTGCCGTAAACCAGCATGGGCCCAACTGCATCACCCTTGACCTGGACTGCGTTCACCTCTTTCCTGACCTGCGCCAGGACCTCGTCCCGATGAACGAGACAGGGATGTACCCGGAGATCCCAGGCCCCATCCTCATGCCGGGAGCCGATAGAGAGAAGCTTGATCCTGTAGCCGAGACCGGAGGCGAAAACAATGTCCTCGGCGGTAACCTCCTCGATACCCTCGGTAAAAATTTTCTCCACCGGGATATGAGCATGCGTAATGATCCTGGCCAGCAGCGCCAGCTTATGGGCCGAGTCATCGCCATTCACATCCAGGGTGGGGTCCGCCTCTGCAAATCCCTTCTGCTGGGCCTCCTCCAGCGCCTCGCCATAGCCGAGCCCGGCCTCCTCCATCCTCGTCAGGATGTAGTTGCAGGTTCCGTTGAGAATTCCGCTGAGATGCGTGATCTGGTTGGCGACCAGTCCGTTCTGAAGAATTTCTATGATGGGTATTGCTGCAGCGACGCTGGCCTCGTAATAGACGCCCCGCTTACCGGCCGCCGCCAGCTGGAAGATCTCTTCACCATGAAGAGCAAGGGCCGCCTTGTTGGCGGTCACCACATCCTTACCCTTAGCCAGGGCATCTTTCATCCACTGCCGCGGCATATCGACACCACCCGCCACCTCTACCACCAGGTCGATTTCCGGGTTGCCGGTCACCTCGGCAGGATCTCCCGTGAACACATCCGGCTTCACAAAGCCGTAGACATTGTGGCGCGTTTTTTCCAGGTCCCTGACCACCACCTTGCTGACCTCGATCGGCCGGCCCAGGATCCCTTCAAGCACATCCCGCCTGCGATGCAGCAGCTCCAGGACACCGGTACCGACTGTCCCGCAACCGATCAAACCAACTTGATAAGGAGTCTTCGCCATTTTTCAGACCAAACAGGGGAATTAAATGCCAGCGACCAGGATCCCAAAGGAACCCGGCCGGAAACTTCTAAGAAAATACTCTCACTCGACTTACAGGCTGGAACCGAGGCTCAAAAACGGATTTTAGCCAAGCTCCTGGTATCCGCTGGAATAAAAAGAATCGCCAATTCTATCTCTTTGACTGATTAGAAATACAGAGGGATTTTGGCTCGTTTTTTATTGGATAAAGCCTCGATACCCCTCAGGATAATAGTCTCTCGGGCCGGCCTTCTTATCTCACCCAACTCCAACCCTACCCTTTCGACCCAAACAACCTGGCCGGCCCGCCTTTTTTTATTTCGGCTTCCACAGCCTCTCAAGTCCTGCAAAACAGGGCTGTTTTTGTGGTTTTAGCCCTGATCACAAGCGCCGGAGAAGACCTTTCTATCTCCAGTTGCCTCCCCCCTCCCGGACTGGTACCGGCGACAGCAGAACACGGGTGGCCCAACCGGCTGTTTATTACCGTATCTTGTTGCAGTCGTTCAGGATAAGGAACCTGGAGGAGCTGCTGCAAAAGGCACAGGTAAAAAAAGGGTGCCCAAGATGGATAGAACGTAGCAGAGCAATAAACACTTGGCGAGAATGCTTAGGGGTAGGACATCTTGGGCACTGTATTATTTTTAGTACCCCCCTGAAGGCTCTGCAACTTTATTTCAAATACCGACCGTAAGCATTCAGTACGGGACAGCAAGCAGGGATCTTAAGGGCAATATTCATATCTATTTACAGATACCCAGGAGAGCTTCCCAGTCCTCCCAGGCAGGCTTCGCAAGGCTCTCAAAGCAGTCAGCTCCTGCCGGGCACTGCCCTGGAGAGCTGGATGGGCCCACCCACAAGGCCCGCATTCCATGCCCAAGAGCCGGTAATATATCAGCCTCACGTGAATCGCCCACATGCAGGATGTTTTCGGCCCTACAACCCGCCTTTTCAACCGCCTGCTCAAAAACCACAGGGTGAGGTTTTTCCCAGCCGATCTCGTTGGATATGACAAACTCATCGAACAGCTCCAGCAGCCCGAGTTTTTCGAGGGTCCGCCTCAGGCGGCGATCCCAATTCGACAGGATTCCCAGCCTGAATCCCTGGCGGCGTAATCTTTCCAGAAGGGGGCGAATTCCCGGATCGAGAGTCCAGGCCGAAGGCTCCACAAAGTGCAGGTAAAGATCCTCAAATACCTCTCCCATTGCCTCACTGGGAATGCTGTCGCCAAAAGTATCTGTAACGATCCGCCTCCATTCATCCCGCAGGATCTCATCAGAGCAGGCATGCTCCCTTGCCCTTGCACGCCCCTTGGAATCATTCCAGGCCTGGAGGAAGCGGTGGTCGAGAAAGTCCGCCTCTACCCGGAATCCATGCTCGGCTGCACGATTCGAATAGGTGGTCCCCACCGATGGCAGCACCCTGAGGAGAGTGCCCCCGCAATCGAAGTAAACGAACTGGATTTCAGATCTGGAGTCCCCAGTCATAGCTGGGGAGTATACCAGATCGGGGTGCAGGGTCGTGGCCCCTCGCGCCGAAGACATGGCATTGCGTTGGCCCCGGGCCTGCGATATCCTCCTCCATTCAAGTGGGTCCCCGTAGCTCATCTGGATAGAGCGCCGGTTTCCTAAACCGGAGGCAACAGGTTCGAGTCCTGTCGGGGATACCATTTTTTATCCGGACAGGGGAGATCACTCCGGAGTGCCGACGGCAGGAAGGTGGTCAGCCATCACGGCATCTGTCCTCTTCAGCTCGGCAATCGTCGCCGCCCGCATGGCACGCAACCTCTCGCGATGGGCCGGCTCCAGGGCGAGATTGCGAAGCTCGCCGGGGTCTTTCTCGAGATCGTAAAGTTCCTCGATCTCTCCCTTGACCAGGGTTCGGATGTATTTGTGCCGTCCTTTTGCCAGCGACACCCACCAGGGCACCTTGGCCGTGGCGTAGAGCTTTGCCGGGTCGGAAGGAACCCTGTCGGTATCGGCGCCAAAGGACTGGCCGGTCAGGATCGTCAGGGCCGGATGCTCCCAGCTCCTGCCGGGTTTTTTCAGAAGTGGTGCCAGGTCGTGCCCGTGCATCTTCCATGGCTACTTGAGGCCGGCTAAGCCGAAGTAGGTCGGAGGCAGATCTGTGCCGCCCACAGGTGAGGGGCAGACACCCCCAGGGGGGATCACCCCCGGGAAACTCATAATCAGGGGTCCCCGGATGTTCGCATCGTAGGGTGCAATCTTCTGCTGGAAGCCGTGCTGCCCCCAGGCAATCCCCTGGTCGGCAGCAAAAACTACCAGCGTGTTACGGTCCTGCCCAGTCTCCCTGAGTATCTCCAGCAGGCGCCCCACTGCCTCATCGATCGCCAGGACACCCTGGTGGTATTGCCTTACCCAGGCCTGCAGATCGTTTCCATGCAGGGGCATATTCTTCACGGTCCGAAGCTTCCGGGCCGGGTTCAGCTCAGCCCCCCCATCCTTCCCTCGAACCCAGGTATTCCTCTTGCGGACATATTCCGGCTTGCCGCGGCGCTCCGGGAAGATATCTCCGGGCAGGGGAACCTCGGCACCGGCATAGGCCGCCCGGTGACGCTCAGCCGGGGTGTAGGGCCCGTGAACCGCCCCGTAACAGAGCCAGAGATACCAGGGTTTCTTTTCATCCCGATGCTTACCCCGGATGTATTCAGCCGCCCGGTCGGTATACCAGTCGGTGGTATAGCCGGCGACCTTTGCAGCCGGCTTGCCGTTGATCTCTATCAGCTGGTCGTCGAAATAGTTGCCGGCGTTGGCAGGATGGCGGGGCCTGTTCCAGACCACCTGGTAATCCCAGTCGCGCCCGAAACCCGTATCCACACCGGTATGCCACTTGCCGATCTGGGCGGTATGGTAACCCGCCGCCCGGAATACACTTGGCCAGAAGGGGCACTCCTTCGGGTCATAGGCGCTGCCGGGATAGCGTCCCTCCATGCGCATGGACTTCACCCCGTACTGGTGGTGCCCGGTGAGCATGGTCGCCCTTGAGGGCATGCACCAGGTGCCGACATAGGCGTGGGTAAAGCGAACCCCCTGCCCGGCCAGCCGGTCGATATTCGGAGTTTTCACCCACTTGTAGGCTTCCGGGTAACAGCTGACCGTACGGTGAGACTGGTCATCGGTATAGATAAACAGGATGTTCGGCCGGTCGGCAGCCAGCGCACAGCTCGACAGGAGCACAAGAACTGTAATTCGGAAAAGATGCATGATTAAAGTCTCCAGGGGACAGGCCTAGGTTGTACCTGAGAACCAGCACCCTGGAGAAAGGAATAATGAGGTGAACCCCTGACCCCCTGCGGCTAAAATGACGATTCGTCACAACCGGAGAAACTCGAGATTCAGATGACGCCCATCAAAGCCCTGTTAACCCTCCATGGAGAGGTCTTCCGCGACCTGCCGGCATGAAAAAATTCCGCCTCATCATCGTGACCTGCCTGCTGTTTGCAGCCTGCCCCGCGCAGGGCAATGATTTCCCGCAATGGCGTGGACCCAAGGGTGCCGGCCTTATCAAGAACTCGGTGCCACTGGCGGAATCCTGGACGAGCAAGGGGCCCGCCATGGCCTGGGAGAGTGAAACCTTTCCCCAGAAATGCGGCTATGGAAGCCCCGTCATCGCCGGCGGCCAGGCCTTTCTCTACATCAACTGGCGCTCACAGACCGAGGTGCCCTACCGGCGTCTCACCAGGGAGATCCTCAGGAGGCTGCGCTGGTTTAAGCAGGGTGAAATGCCCGCCGCCCTCCTCGCTGCAATGGAAAAAGCCCGGAAAGAGCTTCCGCCGAATCTGCTGGGGAGGGCTCTCGAAGACCGCATCGATGCCTGGATCGAGAAGAACCTGGGAAAAAAGGACAAGAGCTGGAAAGGCGTTATCTCCAGGCGGCTGAAGGCAGGACCGGATGCGGTCCCGCTCGCTGTCCTCAAAAAATTTGACGCTGTCGAGGACCATGAGTTCCCCACCCAGAAAAGCCTCGAGGCCTGGTTCGAAAAAAACGACATCCCTGAAAAAATGCGGCAGCGTACCCTGAGAGCTATTCCAACAACGCTCGATGCAGCACGCGATGTCCTCCTCTGCGTCAACCTCAAGGATGGCCAGACCGCCTGGAAGTACAGCGCAGCGGGGAAGCTCGAAGAGAGAACCGGATCCAGCACCCCCTGTGTCCACCAGGGCCGGGTCTATTTCCTGGGGACCACCCACGCCCATTGCGTCGACCAGGAAACCGGCAAGCCCCTGTGGACGACGGAGCTGCCGCATGGAGGCGGCCCCTCCTCATTCCTCGTGACCGGCGGCAAGGCGATGGGCGGGGCCAGGCACCTGCTGGCCTTTGACAAGGAAACCGGCGCGATCCTCTGGCAACAGAAGGGAGTGCGCAGCAGGGACTCATCTCCGGCCGGCT
>CAZTRG010000284.1:0-3559 GCA_964615885.1 uncultured Planctomycetia bacterium
GGCCTTGCGGTCGCAGAGCCGCAGGGGAGAGTCCCAGATCGGTGATACCGATGCATGCACAGCGGTCATCCGCTTATCGTGGATGATCGCCACTGAGGGCGAGGCCCCGTTCTTGGAGCCGCCCGAGAGCGCGAACTTGCCGGGTTAGAAATGATCTTTTTCAGCATAGGCAGCAGTCGCGGCGCGGCACAGGGCCGCCGGCCAGCCCCAGTACTGGATCGAGTACCGCGGGTTCAAGGTCTCGGCAACCTTTCGGCGTGCTGCGTTCCCGAGCTCTCCCTGGCCTGATTGACCGAGGACCTGGACCATGGTGTAGACGAGGCCGACGCCACCCTCGAGGAGATCCTTCTCAACACCCCTGGGCTGCGCATCCCGCTCGATTCGCGACTGCTGGTGCCCACCGGTCAGGTGGAAGCCCTTCGCCTTGCGCTCGCTGGGGACGATCATCCGAACCGGTACCCGGTACTCCCTGCCGGGCAGCAGCTCGCCGACAGAGATGCTGACCAGCTTCTGGCGGGTGGAGACGGGGCCTCTCACCTTGTGCCAGTCCTTGAGCACCTTGACCTTGAGGGTGCCGGTATCGAGCAACTCCTTCATGTTGAGCAGAGGCTCTTCCGCCTGGATGGATCCATTGGCGGCGAGAGCGAAGAGCGACAGCAGGAAGACGTGGATCGGCAGTTTCAATTTTATTTTTCTCCCGGTTTCGGAATTTTAAGGAGCGTGGGTGGGGGGGAATAGCGCCACACGATATCTCCTTCTTTATCTTCAACCCAACCGGATTCATTGAGGAGGATCCGGCCGCCGTCATCTTTGAGATTTGAGCCGATTCCGTAGAGCTGGTAGCCGCCGGCCTTTTCAGCTCCAGGGAGCCTGCTGTAGAGGTAGGCCTTTCCCGAATAGGGGTCCGTCGGCAGCTGCCCTTTGAGTCCGGCCAGCTTTTCCGGGTAGCTGCCCTCCTCAAGCTTGTGCAGCTCCAGCAGGCAGGCGATCCGCGCAAGATCGACAATGCTCTGCCCATCTCCGAAACCACGGGCAACAGACTCAAGCCCAATAGTGGCAATGCTCGCAATGAGGTGGTCGAGCTTCTGCTTGTTTTCTTCAAGGTACCTGGTCTGCTCGGCTGCCACTTCCAGGTTGATGGTGCGAGTTTCGAAATCGATGAGTTGCCTGCCGAACTTCATGTAGATCTCGTTGATACGAACCCTGTTACGGTCAAGAAACCAGTGCGGCTTGTCCTTGAGATCACCAAAAAACTGGGGAGCTTCTTTTTCGCTGTCCTGGAGTTTGAACAAGGTTTCGAGGTACTGGTTGAACTGGTCACGTTCGCTGAGCAGGCTGCGGCGACAGTCCGCCAGCAGGTCAATTCCGCTAAGATGTTTTTCAAGCTTCGCCAGCTGTTCGGCGGTCCATTTTCGACCGGCCAGTCCTTCCCAGGCCGGCTGCAGGGCCATTTCCAGGAGGCTTTTTCGTACCAGCAGGGAAAGCAGCATGGGTTCGCCGGCCAGGCAGTCAGCGAGGAAAAACAGCATCTCTGTATCGGAGAAGGCTCCCTCCGGGTCGCCGGCAGCCAGCCGGGCAACGGCCCTGAGGGCATAGGACTCCGAAAAGTGCCGGAGCACCAGGAGATGGGGTACCGTGGCAAAAAGGGTCGCCTCGTATTTGATGTCGAAGCGGCAGAGGGGTCGTTCCCCGGCGGCCCGGGTGAGCCCGGTCATTTCCTCGGCGAATACCCCGAGGGCCTGCAGGACATCCTCAGCAGGTTTGCCGGGTTCGGCAGGCTGGGGCCAGGTCCGGGGGAGCTCGGGCTTGTCGTCAGTGGCAATACCGTTTTTCTCCAGCAGCTCCTTGAAAATTTTGTCTGTTTTGCCGGGCTTTGGCAGGGCGGCTTTTTTGCGGAAGCTTTTCTGCCAGGCGGAGAGGTCGACAGGCTGCCCGCTCGGCCAGCGTATGATCTCCGGGCTGTCTTCCAGGTCGATCTTGAGGAGCTCCTGGACCTGGTCAAGCTCAGCCGGCGCGCGGTGCTTCGCCTCGGTGAGCTCGGTGTTCCACTCGTAGTCGAAGAGAGACTTTAAAAGAGGTGAATGCGCGAAGTTTTTCTCTGAGGGGATCGGCGCAGGGATCGACTGGCGGTAGTCCAGGACCTCCCCCTGGGCTTCCAGTTCCTTGCTGTACTCAGCCCAGGTTTTTACCGGGGGGCCGCATCCCTGGGTGAGAAAGGCGGAAGCCCCCAGGGTGGCCAGCAGGAGAAGAAATCGATTCAGTTTGCGCATTCTGTGTTTGTCCAGGTAAAGCTGTCTGTGCTGGATTGGTGTCGGCTGAACAGAGGTGCCGGCCTACTCCTTTTCCTCTGCGGTCAGGGTCACATCAGCAGATGGCATGGCAAATTGAAACGAACGATTGGTGGGAATGGCGATGTCAACGAGGGGGGTGCTGGTCTTCCAGTAGTAGAACTTCCTGCTGGCAGGGATGACGGTGACCACCTGCCCGGGCTTCGGGGAGGCAGGCCTTGCCTTGCCGCCGATCACGGTCAGCTTGTATCCCTTGCTGCCATAGATGGCTGAGATGACCATATCGCCTGCGCCTGTTCTGTAGGAGGTCGACCTCGATTTCGAATTAGAGAATTTTCCCTTCGCGGCAGCCCACCCGATGAAGGGTTTGCCGTCCTTTGATTTCGGGGCGGTGATGTTGACGACCGTGCCGGGTTCGTAGAAGCCATGCCGCCCCGTGTCGGCGGTGTAAGGACGCTTGCCGCTCGAGATCTTTCCGATCTGGCCGTCGTTGACCTGGAGGATGTAGTTGAAGGGGGTTCCGTAGGTCTGGGAGAGCATCCAGCTCATCCGCAGGCTGAGAAACTCGCTGTCATTGGGAGGCCGGCTCTTGTGGCCCTTGCCGGGGATCATGGTGAAGCGGCCGTAGCCTCCGAGATCGACATGGTTTTGAAAGAGCGGCAGCTGTTCGGAGATCTTGGAGACGTGATCGAGGGGGCAATGGAGGACCCAGGTCGGGGTCTTGAGGGTCCTGCAGGTCTTCACCGTTTTTCCGGGCCGGACATAATTGCAGCCCCAGGCGCCCAGCGGCATCATCGCGGCAATCCTGTAGGATCCATCGCTTCCACAGGCGACAAACCAGGTGCCCTGGCCGCCCATGCTGAAGCCGGTGACGTAGATGCGGTTTTCATCGATGTTCACCTTGCTCTTGACGTGCGCTACGAGGCGTTTGAAGACGCTGGCTCTCCAGTAGGCGATTGGTTTGACAGGGGAGACGAGTATGTAGCCCTTGGAATCCGGCATGTTGCGGCTGTAGCCGGCATCGCTTGAGCGCTTGTTGTCAGTGAGTCGGCCCGAGAGCATGTTCCGGTGCCCCTGGCTGGGATGAGTCCGCCCCTTGCCGCCGCCATGCAGGTAGAAGACCAGTGGGTAGGGGCTCTTGGGGTCGTAATCCTTCGGGACAAAGATGGAATACTGGTAGTTGTTTTTCTCGACGGTGCCGTCCTGGTGAGAGTAGTTGTGAAGCTTGCCAGGGGTGTAGTCGGCCGCTGTTGCAAGGCCGGCAAAGAAAG
>CAZTRG010000285.1:0-11753 GCA_964615885.1 uncultured Planctomycetia bacterium
TCGCCGTTGCGGTCGGGAACGTAGAGCAGGTTCGGCGGCGCACCGAGCCAGAGACCATCAAAGCCGACCGCGATCGCCGCCGGGAAGGCAACGCCCTCGAGGAAGACCTTGCGCTTGTCCAGCATGCCATCCCCATCGGTATCCTCAAGGATCAGGATGCGGCTATCACCTGAATTTGAAAAACCGCGTCCCCGGGTCTCGTAATCACGGTTCTCCGCGATCCACATCCGCCCGCGCGAATCCCAGCAGAAGGCCATGGGCTGGGTGATCATCGGCTCCGCGGCAAAGACATTCACCTTGAAGCCATCCTTGATCTTCATCTTCTTGAGCGCATCGAAGGGCGCCAGGGTGATCGCATTGCGGCCCTCCCTCTGCGCCAGCCCCCACAGCACCGAGGCATAGCCATGCCCGGAGAACTGTGACCATTTCTTGGTCAGCTCCGCATCATTGAGCTTGCCGGTATAGCAAATCAGGCGATGACGGAAGGTGGCCTTTCGTCCCTTGCCGATCTTCCAGGCACCATTGCGTGAGCTGGCCGGCCCCACTCCGAGCTGGTTATCAACACGCCAGGCGGTGGGAAAGCCGGGAGTTTTCGGATGGTCAAAGATCGCGATGTGGGCCCGGTCATCTCTTCCGGCAACCTTCATGCCTACGTCCACCCAGACGGAGCGCTGCCCCTCGGCCCGGCCATTGGCCTGGCGGGAGCTGTTGAAGACCCTGCCGTCGATCCCTCTCTTCCACGGCATCCTCAGGAACAGGCCACCGTAGTTGTATTTCCCAATGGTGATGTCTTTCTTTGCCAGGGCACTCCATTCGAGGTCGAGCACGTACTCCCCATCCTTCACCTCCATGCTCCAGACCTGGGATTCGACCATCTGGGCCTCGCCCTTCGCATCGAGCATCTCGTACATGGTCTGCCATTTAACCGAGGAGCCATCCTTCTTGAGAACCTTGGCCGAGACCCTGCGCCAGTAGTCGCCGGCGGGATGATGAAAATAATCCCGGCCGTTAACCCGGGTGAAGCCCCAGTAGAGCCCGGTCTGGTGCTTGTGATGCCCTGGACTGTATTCAGTCAGCAGTCCCTTGCCATCAGGCGCCACGATCGGATGGAGATAGGGCCTGAAGCCAGGCTTGGCGACCTGGGTAAGGATCGATTCCTTTGCGCCCTTGCGAAACACCTCGATGGTATGTGCCTGCCCATCCTGGCGCAGCTCGAGCTCTTCAGATCTTGAGGGGGTATGGACGGCAGAGGCCAGCAGGGCAAAGAGGAAAAGGCACTTGGATTGATTCATAGCAGGTCTTTCAAATCGATAAGGAAATGTCAGGAACAGAGCCCTTCAGGATGCCAAGAAGGGACCGGAAATTCAAAACTGTCTTTTGCCGACTCCTCTTATTCACAGGCAGGCATCCGGCTGCATCTTTAGCGCCACAGGATATTGATCGCCAGCAACAAGGCCTTAGCTGGTATCTTTGCTGCCCTGAAGTAAGCTCACCCCGGCTACCTGGTACCGACTCACCGCGAGGCGAAGAAGATGAAACTGATTGCATACCTCACCCTGGCGCTGACGCTGGGGGCCCCGGCCATCCTGGCGGAGGAAGAGAAAACCGTCCTTCTCATCGGCCACAAGCCGGACCACCCGCCCAAATGCCACGAATACCTGTCAACCTGCAAGCTCCTCGCTAAATGCCTGCGCCAGACAAAGGGAATCGAGGCTGTCGTTTCAAATGGGTGGCCCACAGACCAGAAGCTGCTGCAACGAACCGATGCCATTGTCCTCTATACAAGTCCCGGGGCAGAGATCGTCCTCGCTGAAAAATCCGCAGCTGATTTCGAGGCGATGATGAAACGCGGGGTGGGCCTGGTCGCCATCCACTGGGCCACCGGCGTGCATAAGAAAAACGTCGAGCAGCTGGGCAAGCGCTGGTATTCGAGCCTGGGAGGAGGCTGGCCGCATTTTGCGGGAATTACGATGGGCAAGTCTCCCCTCGTTCAGAAGAACCCCGGACACCCCGTCTGCAGGGGGTGGAAACAATACGAGATCAGTGACGAGTTCTATTTTGCACCGGTCATTCACGAGAAGGGGAAGGTGCTCCTGGAGGTGACAGCGAAGGGAAAACCCCTCGCTGTAGGCTGGACCATCGAGCGTGCCGACGGCGGGCGCGCCTTCGGGACCACCCTTGGACACTTTCACCGTAACTTCGGCCTGCTCCCCTTCCGCAGGATGCTCATCAACGGCATCATCTGGAGCGCCGGGCTCGAGGTGCCTGCCAAGGGAGCCCCGTGCGCAATCGATAAAACCGATCCGCTCTTCCCAAAGGATTAAGCTGCGGCTCTCAACCGGCCCCGGGCAACCGGGCGAAAGAAAGCAGACCTCATGAAACCTCTCCACGCATTCCTGTCTCTGAACTTTCTCTTCTTCCTTCTCAGCTCCTCTCTCCTCAACGCGCAGGAGAGTGGGGACAGCGGGAAAACCCGGCCCAACATCCTCTTTATCGCCATCGATGACCAGAATGACTGGATCGGCTATCTCGGCGGCCATCCCATGGTCAAGACTCCCAATATTGACCGCCTTGCCGGGCGTGGAACGGCCTTCACCAATGCCCACTGCCAGTCCCCCCTGTGCAACTCTTCCCGCACCAGCCTGATGCCCGGGCTGCGCCCCTCTTCCACCGGGATCTACGGACTGGCCCCCTGGTTTCGAAACCTGCCCGAGTTTAAAAACCTGGTGACCCTGCCACAGCACCTCAAGGCCAACGGCTACCGCACCTACTCCACCGGCAAGATCTATCACGGCCGCTACGGACGCAAGGGAGCGGAATTCGATGTTCTCGGCCCCGGCTCGAGCGTCGGAGCGCGGCCAAAGAAGAAGCTGGTCACCACCCCCTTCGGAAATCATCCACTGGTCGACTGGGGAGAATTCCCCCACAAGGACGAAGACAAGGGAGACTGGAAGGTCGCGTCCTGGGCCGTCAAAGAGCTGGATAAAAAACCCCAGGAACCTTTTTTCCTCTCGGTGGGCTTCTTTCTTCCCCACGTTCCCTGCTACGCGACGAAGAAGTGGTTTGATCTCTACCCCGACGATGACTCGGTCCTGCCGAAGATCCGGCGCGACGACCGCAAGGACACCCCTCGCTTCTCCTGGTACATGCACTGGTACCTTCCGGAGGTGCGCCTGAAGTTTCTCGAGGAATCCAACCAGTGGCGCAACCTGGTGCGGTCCTACCTCGCATCGACCAGCTTCGTCGACAGCCAGGTAGGACGTGTCCTCGATGCTCTGAAACGCAACGGCTTCGACAAGAACACCATCGTCGTGCTCTGGTCGGATCACGGCTGGCATATTGGAGAGAAGCTCATCACCGGGAAGAACACCCTCTGGGACGATGGAACACGGGTGCCGCTGGTCTTCGCAGGGCCAGGTATCAAGGGCGGACAGGTCTGCTCGAAGCCGGCTGAGCTGCTGGACATTTACCCGACCCTGAGTGATCTCTGCGGCCTCAAGCAGAGAGCGCACCTCGAGGGCCACAGCCTCCTGCCCCAGCTGCGCGATGCAAGCTCGCCCAGGAAGTGGCCTGCCATCACCACCCACAACCATGACAACCACGGTGTGCGCTCCGAAGACTGGCGCTACATCCGCTACGCCGACGGATCCGAAGAGCTCTATGATATGAAGAAAGATCCCAATGAGTGGAACAACCTCGCCGCCAAGCCTTCGCTGGCCGGGATCATCGCCACTCACCGCGGCTTCCTCCCGAAGGAAAACCGCAAGCCCGCCCCGGGAAGCCGCTCCCGCATCCTGACCTGGGAAAACGGCAAGGCTACCTGGCAGGGAAAAGAAATCGCCCCCGACGAAGCGATTCCCGGGCAATAGCAAGCAGCCGGGCATAGGTCTGGACTTTTCCGGCCGGTTTTCAGATGCTGTGACTCGAGGAAAAAGTATCTCAAGCAAGCACCCTGTCATGCCCCTGCGGCAGCAATGGAGTCTCTCCCGTGAAAAAGAAAAACGCCCATAAGTCCTCCCGTCGTCATTTTCTTGCAAGTACAGCGGTTGCCGCGGCTGCCACATCGGTTGGCGCCATGGGAATTGAGCCCGCTGCGGAGACCGTGATCGGTGAAGGCGACTACCGCTACGGGGTCCTTCACGCCTGGCCGCAGCTGCCCGAGAAGTTCTCCTGGCAGACCACCCACAACGTGGCGGTCGACAAGGACGGCTTTCTTTATGTCATCCACGAAGGAAGAAAGAACCAGAAGGACCACCCATCGATCTTCGTCTTCGACCCGAAGGGACGCTACGTCAGGAGCTTCGGAAAACAATTCCAGGGTGGCGGCCACGGAATCGAGGTCCGGCAGGAAGGCGGGGAGCAGTTCCTCTACGTCTGCGCCTACCAGCACCTCAAGACCTTCGCCAAGATGAGCCTCAAGGGAGAGGTCGTCTGGCAGAAACACGCCCCGATGAAATCAGGCGTCTATGCTGAAAACGAGGACACCAAGCCAGGCGGGGCCTGGGGACGCAACCGCTTCATGCCGACCAATTTCGCCTTCCTGGACGATGGCGGCTTCCTGCTGGTCGACGGCTACGGGGCCTACTGCATCCATGAATACGACAAGGACGGCAACTGGAAACGGCATTTTGGCGGCCCCGGCAGAGGCAAGGGAAAGTTCAACCTGCCCCACGGCATCTGGATCGACAGGCGCCCGGGGCGCAAACCCTCCATTGCCGTCTGTGACCGGGCCAACCACACCGTGCAATACCTCGACATGGACGGAAAACACCTCGAGACGCTCACCGGCTACGGCCTCCCGGCCAACATCGACACCTGGAAGAACCTGCTGGTCGTGCCTGAGCTGCATGCGCGGGTAACGATCCTTGACGAGAAGAACAAGGTGGTCGCCCGCCTGGGTGATGATGTGAAGCGCATCAAGGCCAGGGGAGGCGGTCGAATCAGGACCACGCCCTCCAACTGGAAAGATGGGCGCTTCGTTCACCCCCACGATGCCTGCTTCGATAATGACGGCAACATCCTGGTGGCCGAATGGGTCGGCACCGGGCGGGTCACCAAGCTCGTTCGAATGGGCTGAGCCTCGAGGCGATGAAAAGTGCCGGCTCTATTTTGAGCAGGTAATCTTGACCGTCCTGTTGACGGCGCTCTTGCGTGCCTGGGTCTTTCCATTGCTCCAGCGCACCTCGATCGCCACGGGCCCCTTCGTCTTACCGAGGCCGAAATGAAGAACCGATTCGTTCTGGTTCCCCTGCCCGGTGGCGCCATCCACCTGGCGCACCAGCACCTGGTCTCCAAGACGCACCCGCACCTGGGAGCCAATGGCGGATCGATTCACCTTGCGCTTGCCAACGAGGTGGACCTTGAGCCAGCTGGAATCACCACCAGGGTTCCGAAAGAGCTTCCCCCCGGTAACGAGGTCAAGATAGCCATCACCGTTAAAATCCCCCCAGGCACCCTGGTAGGTCTTCTCAGTGTTCATGCCCGCGGCACCCGGAACCTCCTGGAACTTCCAGTTGCCCGTATTGCGATAGAGGACACTCCGGTTGCCCCCGTATACCGTGGTGAAAAACAGGTCGAGCAGGCCGTCGTTGTCAAAATCGGCGAGAGTTGGAGAGGCATAGGACTCCTGCCAGCGCAGGCCGGCTCCACCGCTCTTGTCTTCAAAATGAAACTTTCCCTCGGGGCCCTTGTTGCGAAGGAATTTCGGACGGTCCTGGTAGGCAGGCGGATGGCTGAAGTTGCCGACAAAGAGGTCGAGGTGGCCATCGTTATCGAAGTCTCCCCAGGATGAACCGATGGTGTGCCCCCAGGCACCCAGGCCGCCATCTCCGGCTGTCCCGAAGGGGGTCGCCACGTTGGCCAGTCCTCCCTTGCCGTCATTCTGCCAGAGCAGGTTCGGCTGCAGGCGGTAGTTGGAGACGTAGATGTCGAGATCTCCATCCTCATCAAAATCGGCCGCGGTAATACCCCGGGCCGGCTGGAGATTCCCCTTGGTCCGCCAGGACTCTTCAAACTTCCCCTTACCCAGGTTGCGATAGATTACATCGGTAAAGCCGGCAACCTTTGCCCAGATCTCATACCCACCGACATAAAAATCAACCAGGCCATCTCCATCGAAATCTCCCGAGACAGCTCCAAGGGAGATCTTGGTCGGCAGCGGAGGCATGTTCTTCGTCGCGTCCTCGAAGCCCTTGCCCTTCCTGTTCAGGAGGATCTTTCCCGTCCCGCCCCAGCAGAAAAGATCCGGGTAACCATCATTGTTGATATCTGCCCAGATTCCATCGCCCCCTCCGGGCTGCTGCCCGGCACGCTCGAACTTCTTTCCCTTGAGGTTCCGCCAGAGCTGCCCCGAGGTCCACAGGTCCACCCAGCCATCGGCATCATAGTCAACCCAGGCCGCGACCCCGCCGCCAAGCCCCTTCAGGCCGGTGGCCTCCGTCACATCTGTAAAGGCTTCAGCTCCCCGAAGAGCTGGCGCAGTCGACAAGGCCAGGCAGGCAGCAAGCCCAGCCACAAAGAAGCTGCAGTAAGAAGCCATTTTCGATCCCAAGGTCATGGTGAGCCTCCTGTTGAAAACCTCGCTCCTGAATAAAACCATCCTGCTCTAAAAGATAGCTGGAACCGCCCGCAAAAGCGACAACACGGGGTCAGCGGAACCTGTTAACCTCCAGACATGAAACCATTACCACTGAAGATCAGAGGAAGCTGGGCCCGACTCGCAGGAATCCTCGCCCTCAGCTGCTCCCTGCTTCCTGCCGCCGGGCCCGCAACCCGGCAGCCACCTAATATCGTCTTCCTCCTCGCCGCCGCTCTCGGCTGGGCCGAGCTCGGCTGCTACGGGAACTCCTTCAACGAAACCCCCAATCTCGACCGTATGGCCAGGCAGGGGATCCGCTTCACCGAAGCCTATGCCGCGGCCCCGGTCTGTTCACCCTACCGTGCCAGCTTCCTGACCGGCCAGTACCCTGCGCGTCACGGGATCCTTGATTACCTGCGGCCGAACACCGCAAGGCCACTCTCTGTCGACCATGTAACCCTCGCGGAGATGCTCAGCAAGAACGGCTATGCGACCTGCATGGTCGGCAAGTGGCACCTCAGCGGCTACCGCTACCATGGTGCTGAAAAGGAGCTGCGCGCCACCGACCATGGCTTCGATGAGGAGCTCGCGAGCGAGGTCAAGGGGGTCGGTAACGGGGCCAATTTCTGGCCCTACGTCTTCCGCACCCAGCCGATCCGCTGGCTCAATATCCGTGAGAACCGGCTTGGCAAAGAGGAATACCTCGTCGACCGGATGAACTACGAGGCTGTTCAATTCATTGAACGAAACAGGAAGCGCCCCTTCTTTCTTTATCTCAGCCACTACGCCACCCACACCATCCTTAACGGCAAGCCCTCCATCGTTGAAAAATACCGGCGCAAACATCCTCCCGGCAAGAGCACCCGCAAGCGCTGCTATCTCTGCCAGGACGCCGGGCAGCAGGGCGATCCCGGCAACCACTGGGCCCCTGATCACAACCCCCACCTCGCCGCCATGCTCGAGAGCATCGATGACGGCGTCGGGATGATCCTGGAGAAGCTCAAGGAGCTGAAGCTCGACCACAACACCCTGGTGGTCTTCTCGAGCGACAACGGGGGGGAATCCCAGGTCACCAGCAACGCGCCGATGAGGGGAGGAAAGAGCTCTCTCTACGAGGGAGGCATCCGGGTCCCCCTCGTGGTGCGGTGGCCCGCTGCCGTACCCGCCGGAAAGACCTGCTCCACACCGACCAGCAACATCGATTTCTATCCGACCTTCCTCGATGCCGCCGGGATCACCCCATCGACAGAACAGAAGCTCGACGGCCACTCGATACTTGCCCACCTGAAAGAACCCGGAAACCGTCCGCGGACCACCCCCCTCTTCTGGCATTACCCCCTCGCCAGGCCCCACTTCCTTGGTGGCCACTCAGGTGGCGCCATCCGCAAGGGGCCCTGGAAGCTGATTGAATGGTTCGACACGAAAAAGGTTGAGCTCTTCAACCTGCAGGATGACCCGTCGGAAAAGAACAACCTCTTCGCACAGCAGCAAGAGACCGGCAATGGGCTGCTCGCTGAGCTCAGGGCCTGGCGCAAAGAGCTCGGGGCGAAAACCACTGTTGAAGAGAAAAAATGACGGTCAGGGCTTTGCTCCCTGCAGCTCTGAAATTTCCCGGATCAGCCGGAGGCGTGCAGACTCGATATCCTCAGGATTGCGCGAAAAGTCCTTCACACCCCGGCAGACAGAGGCGGCAATCGCATCCGCGGTTTCCCTGCCACCGAGAGAAGCCAGCAATTCGAGCAATTCAAGCTCTTCGAGGCCTTCGCGAAGAAGGGCAAAACGAAGAGATCCGACCGGCCCGTAGACGTTCTCCTGGCCGGTGTATTTTTCAACCAGGTTGCCGGGATAGAGCAGCATTCCCTCACCGGCAGCGGGAGCGTTACAGTGTGAGCGCTTCCAGGAGATGGCATCGGCCCAGGGGTCACGAACCTCGCGCCAGAGAGTTGTAGCCCAGTAGAGCATTCCGCCGAGCTTGTAGCGCCAGGTGATCCAGGAGATCATGCGGCAGTCAGCCGCGGAACGGTCGATGTAATAGTTCGGCTGCGGATAGAGCTGGTCGCAGCTGATGTACCAGCTGACCCGCTCCCCGGCTGCCTGCCTTGCAGCAATCGCAGCCCGGTTTCGATCCAGCACATTGCCATGCACGATCCATTCGCTGCAGTAGCCCACCAGGGTCCCCCATTCGGCCTTATCGGGGATCGGCTGTTCGGTAACAGCAACCGGAACATCCGGATCGACAGAATGAACCAGGTCAGCCCAGTAGCGCACCGCCTCGTACTCTTTGCGGGTCTGCGGCTCATCGACGGCACCGGTAAAGGACAAGCGCTCATACCAGCCGGCTTCCCTGGCGTGAGCAATGACCTGGCGAAGGTACTGCCGGACATATTCCTCGTACTGCTCTTTCCTCAGGCCCTCCCGGCTCAAGCCCGGCGGCCCGGCCCCGATCAGGAACCGGCACTGCCCCCTCTCAAAGAGGAACTTCTCCATCCGGGGATCCGTCCACTCCAGGACATACCTGCCGTCTTTAATTCCACCGTCAAGGCCGATGGAAATAAATGCAGGGTCAACCCGGTGATCCAGCAGGTATCCCAGGTACTCAAAAAAGAGCTCTCTGAACTCATCACTATCCTGTTCGACTCCATGAATCCGGGCGATCTCCCTGCCGTAAAAAAAGCCGAACTGGACCGGGAAGTTACGCTTCACCGGCAGGGTTACATCCCAGACCTTCAGCTCAATGGAGAGGCTTCCGGCCTCTTTACCTTCAACCTTGACGACCAGCTGGCCCTGGTAGACTCCAGGCTGCTGTTGAGAAGGCACCTCCACATCAACCCAGAGGGGCTGGTTGCGCAGGACAGGGCCCCTGTCGCGGCGAGAGGACTTGACCGCAAAAGGCCTCGTAAGCGGAACAAGGGCATCGGGCCAATAGCCTTTGCGCCCGTTTTTCCCCGAGGCAGCATACACCTTGCTGAAATATTCCAGGTAGACCTTAACCGCCGAGGCTGGAAGAACGGCTTCACCGCAGCGAAGGTCGGAGAGCTCCACTGTTACCCCGCTGATGTCCATACGGTCCGCAGTGACCACCAGGTGAAAGGGGACGTGTTCACCCCGAACTCCCTCGATGCGCACCCTGCGCAGGCTGGCATCCCAGGGCCCCGTGTGAGGGAGCTCCGACCGGCCGGTCGGCTGGATCTTCTCGGTAGAACCGGCAGCCCAGACCCTGACCTCCGGATCCCGGTCAGCCGCCTGGCGCTGAGAACGGTTAACGCACCCACCAAGTGCAAGGCAAGCCAGGACTGTAAGCGCCGGCACAGAAGATTTCAGACAAGACATTCCTGTTCCCATTTTTTTGATCCCTAAATGACCTGCTCAAAGCCTACGGCTTCTTCCTCCCGAAACCTCAAGTCACTGTTCTACCCGGAAGCAAGCTGTGAGAGAATACCTCTTGGTATTTTTACACAGCCGCCCGGCTGAAACTTTTCACCAGGACACTGATCAAGATGCCCAGAACTGCAGATCTTAAACCAGGAGCCTTTCTGCTGCTCCTGCTGGCAGGAGCCCTGCCAGCCCTTCCTGTCCTGCAGGCAAATGACCAGGCGGCCTCCCCCGGGACCGACTGGCCCTACTGGCGGGGGCCTAATGGAAACGGAATCGCCGAGTGTACAGACCCTCCTCTTAAATGGAGTGAAACTGAGAATGTCATCTGGTCGGTAGATGTACCGGGCCGCGGCCATTCCTCTCCCGCCGTGGTGGGCGGCAGGATCTTCCTCACCACGGCTGATGAAAAACGAAAGGAGCAATTCGCGCTCTGCTACGACCGCAAGAGCGGCAAGCTCCTCTGGAACCGGAAACTTCATGAGAGCGGCTGGGACTCACCCGGCATGAAAGGCAGAAGCTGGGCCAACTCCTCACCAGCTTGTGATGGGAAACGCGTCTACCTGGTCTTCTCCCATAAGAGCCGGATCATCGTCACGGCCCTTGACCTGGAAGGAAAAGAGGTCTGGCGAAAAACCGTCGGCGACTTTGTCTCTCATCATGGATACTCTGCCTCGCCCGTGATCTTCGGCTCAAGCCTGGTCCTTTCTGCCGACCACAAGAAGGGCGGCTACCTTGCGGCCCTTGACCTGGAGACCGGGGACCTGCGCTGGAAGACGAAGCGCCCGCCTGATCCATCCTACGTAGCCCCCGCCATCCTTGATGTCGCCGGGCGCAAACAGCTGGTGATATCAGGCTGCAATCTTTTTGCCGGCTACGACCCGGCAACAGGCAAAGCCCTCTGGACCTCCAAGACGACCACCACCGAATGCGTGGGAACCGTGGTGGCCGCCGGTGACCTCGTCTTTGCCAGTGGCGGCTATCCCGACAACCTGACAGTCTGCGTCAATGCGAGGAACCCGGGGAAGGTGGTCTGGAAAAAACCGATCAGGACCTACGTCCCCTGCATGCTGGCCTTCGCTGGCCACCTCTACACGGTGACAGACCGGGGAATCGGTTATTGCTGGGAAACGGAAACCGGGAAAGAAAAATGGAAGGCCAGGATCGGTAAGAGCTTTACCGCATCCCCCATCATCGCCGGCAACAGGATCTACGCCTGGTCCGACAAGGGAACCACGCACGTTTTCGAGGCCTCCTCCAGCGGCTTTGAACCTGTTGCCGCCAATAAACTCGGCGATGAAGTCTTTGCCACACCTGCCATCTGCGCAAACAGGATCTATCTTCGCTGCGCCTTCAGAAAGAACGGCCAGCGCAGCGAAAAGCTTTACTGCCTGGGTAAACAGCCGGAAAAACCCTGATAAGGGGCTTTAAACAACGCTTTTGCGCGGTTTCAGGATTGGTTCTATTAATTGGGTAAAATCTGATTCAAAAATACCCTACAATTGAGGCCGAATTCTTTATTTGAGCCGTAAGAACTGACTCTGAAACCGGAATCCTATAATCAACAGGGATCAGCCAAATGTCCTTCACTAAAATCACCTGTGGATTAGCAGTTATCCTGCTGCTGACCGCTCCCGCTGAAAACCTTCGATGTGAACCGGAGCCGCTTGCAGCTGCCCCATCTGCGATTCAAGACTACATCGACGACCTGCTGGCCATGCAGCCCATCTCTGAATCCAGGAGTGGAATCAGAATGAGCATAGAGGTCGTGCATGACGGCTACCTCTACATGATGGCGAGAAAA
>CAZTRG010000286.1:0-5992 GCA_964615885.1 uncultured Planctomycetia bacterium
CCGCCCCTGCGGGATGATGTTCTTGGCCAGGAGGTTGTTCGGGCCGCAGCCGGGCTGGACTCCTCGGTTTCGGAGCACTTCGAGGGTCTCCTGGGTTCTTCCACCCGGGGAATCTGGACAGAGACAATGGAGGTGGTCGAGCGTACCCTCCTCAACGAGGCCCTGGGCCGTTGCGATGGAGTTCGCCTGCGGGCGGCCGACCTGCTTGGCATCCATCGAAACACCCTGCGCAAGAAGGCAGACGAGTTTGGCCTCTGAGCGGTTCCGGGCTTTCCAGTCCCTAGCGGGCCAGGGCTAAGGGGAAGGGGTCCAGTCCCTCTTCGCAGCCAAGCGCCTCTCCGCCTGCAGGGTCTCCGCCTCTGAGGGGGTAGGGAGCAGGTGGTGCCGCTGCTCCACGGTACAGGTGCTCCAGGAGGTAGACGGCATCGGTAATATTGATGGCTTCGTCATCGTTGGAGTCGGCTGCATCGAGGCAGGTAACCGTGGCGCCGGCGAAGAGGTAGCGAACGACCTTGACGGCGTCGCTCAGGTCCAGCTGCTCATCTGTGTTCGCATCGCCGCGGATAAACTGGGGTGGGGGAGGCAGGATGGTGAAATCTGCGGGGGGTGCCGAGCGGCCGTCGGTGTTTCGTACGGTCACCTCGAAGACTCCCGGCCGGTGCCAGGGGACGACAGCACTCAGGCTCTGGGGGTTTGCCTCGTCGAACTCAACGCCCTCGGCCTCCTGGTTGTCGATAAAGACCCGGATTCCAGGGTGGAATTCCGTTCCCGTGATGGTGATCCGGTCGCCGGGCTGTGCGCTTGCAGGCGAGATGCCGGTAATGGCCGGGGGCTGCCAGCCAAAGGTGCTGATTACGGTGATGTTGTCGTTTCCAACTACGTTGCCTTCGACGTCAAGGGCGAGGAAGTCGAGCTGGTTTTCGCCGGCCTGGAGAGGTACGTCCGTTCGCCAGCGGGTGGTGCTGGTCCAGGTGAGCTCCATGGGTTCGCCGGAGACCAGCAGCATATCGACATCGACCCAGCCGGTGCCGGAGATCCTGGCGGTATCATCATCCTCGGTGAAATCATTTCCGCTGTTGGTGGTGATGGAAAAATTCACCCGGTTGGGTACCTGGCGCGAGAGGGTGTTTCTGCGGCTGTTGACGAAGTTCCGAACAGGAGATGAGTTGCCCACGCCATCACTTCCGACAGCCGCTGTGTTGCGGTCGAGGTACTTGGTGACCATCTCGCCCACCGACCAGTGGCCGGGGTTGTTGCCCCGGCCGTTGACCATCTCATTGAGAATGCCCATGTACTTGCGCCGGTATTTCGGTCGTTCCACAATCCGTCTAAAGGTGGCGTCGTTGTCAGGATATACCCGGGCGCCGGTATTACCCCAGCTGTGGTCCATGTCCCAGGGCAGCAGCTTCCAGCGCGCCTCGTTGGATGCGTAATAGATGTAGGCGTTCTGCCCGTTTCCTATGGCGATGGTGTCCCAGTCGTCATGGGCACAGCGGGCGGCATAGACCCGGAGAAACTGTTCGACGTCCATGATGTCCTCAAGCTGGTTGTCGAGGACGCTCGAGTTGCCGTTCATGGTCTGGACCAGCGTGATCAGCGGGCCGAAATTATCTTCCAGCTCCCGGGTGCGGAAGTTGAAGTTCCAGCGATAGCTGGTCTTGGCGGCTCCACGGTTGCTCCAG
Organism: uncultured Planctomycetia bacterium; assembly: GCA_964615885.1. GTDB lineage: Bacteria > Planctomycetota > UBA8108 > UBA8108 > UBA8108 > UBA8108. The sequence continues at coordinate 1,683 of CAZTRG010000286.1, forward strand.
TTCGCCCACCGCAGCAGGTTCGACTGGTGGCCTCCGGAGTCATTGAAGGTCTGCTTGCCGGTGATTTTCATGAGAATTCCGTTAGCGTCCTGGGGGAACCAGAGATCGAGGTATTCGGAGTTCGTTGGCTCGATGCTCTCCATGATGTAGGTTCCCGCATTGGTTCTTACCCGCGCCCAGGTCGAGCGGTTGTAGGGGCTGGTGGTCGAGGGCGTCGAGTTACGCCAGACGCAGTAGCCGGCGGCTTTCTCGCGCTGGGCGCTGCCGTAGCGGCTCAGGTTGATCTTTGTCCGGTTTCGAAGGGGCTGGTCTTTGGGGAAGGTGACCCGGTACATGCGCGGGTTGCCGGGACGGTTCCAGGGGCTGCCGCGCCAGCGCGTGCCCACGTTGTAGAAGACCTTTTCCTCGTTGAAGATGAAGGTCGCATCGAGCAGCTCATTGGAGTGAAGCTGGCGGGTGCTGAGCTGGCTCCAGTTTGCGTCATCATGAATCAGCCGGTAGGTGAAGGAGTTCGCGGTCAGCGGCGTGGAGTGCTGGTAGACGTTGGTCTTTGCAGGCGCGTTGCGGGGTTCACGGCGTGTGGCACCGAGAGAGTCGGTCGCCTCAACGTAGAAGGTGACCTTGATGTTATTTGCAAAGCCCGGGACCGTTCCTCCGTAGAGCCCGTCTCCTGCAGTGCCGTCCTGGTGTCCTCCATCGTCGAAGAGCTCTACTTCTCCGGCGGGGTTATTACCTGCTGGGTCGTAGTGGGCATGGACACTTGCCACCCCGTCTGAATCACTTACCCGTGCGAGAATCGTGACCTCCTGACCGGATGTTGGCACGGCCGGCCGGTGGGTAACCTCGCTGACCACGGGTCCGAGGTTGTCCTCTGCCACGCTGTTGGCCATGCCGGGGCTGCCGAGGTTCAGTGGAATCTGGAGCCAGTGGGGGCGCTGGCATTGTGCATGCTGGCTGTAGCAGCTGAAGAAGATGAGATTGCCGCCGCGCAGCCAGCGTGCCTGGAGCGACACCTGGTGGGTTCCCGAGGTCATCCGGGGTGATGTTTCGGTTTCAATACGGTTGACCCGGGTGTCTCCATCGCCGGTGGCAATGATCTTGAGGGAGGCGTTACCCGCCGTGCTGTCCTCGGTGGTGCGCACCGACTGGATGTGGTTGCCCTGGATGATCCAGCTGCTGGTGTTGCTTTCGAAGCTGCCGTTGCGGATGTACTGGGTATTGTTTCTCCGCACCTGGAGGTCATCGACGAGGACCTCGGCTGCCGCCAGCATGCGGATCTGGAATTCCGATTCAGACTGGGTGGAGTAGTTCAGGTTGTAGGAGATCTCCTCCCACTGCGACTTGGTGGATTCATCGCTGGCCTCCCAGGCGCTCGGCACCGAGTTGTCCTGGTGAGGATCGAGCAGCTCGAGGCTCGAGCCGCCGCCATCGGCCCATTTCGGCCAGTTGCCGCCATCGTAATACCGGACCTCGTCGGCGATATTGCCGCGGGTGTCGACCAGGCGAATCAGCTCGCCCTTGTGGCTCAGGTCGCCGGAGTAGGGCCCGACGACAAGCAGCTTGGCGGAATGGGCGGCGTTCAGGGCTTCGGGATCCTCGGCCACGGCCAGGTAGCGGCCGGCACCGAGTATTGTGCCCGGCTCGAAGGTATAGCCGATCCCCCTGTTGAAGCGGAAACCGCTGATGTCGATGTCGCGCTCACTGCGGTTGTAGAGCTCGACAAAGGAGACGCCGGGGCGGGATTCCTGCCGGGCGAGCTGCGGGTCAAGCGGAGGATGGTACATGATCTCGTTGATCACGATATCTTCTTCAAGTGCAACCTGGTTCTGCGCCCCGGGGGTTGGAGTCGTGGTGGCCATGAACCGGTCGGCCCCATCGGGATAGAGGGCATCGCTGGTGCCGTTGAGGGCCGCGGCGAGCTCTGCAGGGTTCTCAAAATGGGCCGCATCGAGGACCTCCTGCAGGTTGGGCCGGGTGAGAAAGACCGAGACCTGTTCCGTGGAGAGGTCCAGGCTCATCTGTGAGTCGGTGAAGACCAGGTAGCCATTGGCCGCGATGGTGCTTCCCTCGGGAATCGCCCATTTGTCCAGGGTGTTGTTGTCATCGCTGAGGAAGAAGCCCGAGAGGTCGAGCGGGCGGCCGGCCGTGTTGTAGAGCTCAAGCCAGCCCTCCTCGCCGCTTCGCACGAAGCATTCATTAAAGACCACGGGAACCGGCTCGCCAGCCGGGTTCGGAAGTTCGATCCGGCTGCTGACCAGCCGCGGCTGGAAGCTCGCATCTGAGCTGTTTTCCGTTGCGTTGTGGATAGCGACGGCAAAGACATTGGTTCCGGCTCGCAGGCGGTCCTTGCTGATGGAGAAGGCCTCGAATTCCCGCGCCTCGTGGGACTGCGCGCGCTGTTCGAAGTTGAGTGGGTCGCCAGGGCTTCCGACCCGGTTGCGGGTGACCTCCTGGCCGTTGAGAAAGAGCACAAAGCCGTCGTCGTAGCGGATCTGGAAGGAGATATCATCAAAGGAGTCGATCTGTTCCCTGGTCAGCTCGAGTGACTTGCGATTGGCGAAGGAGGTGTAGTTGCCGCGCATGTCGTCGAGGATGGTCACATCGTCATCATCTCCGTAGCCGATGCCGGTAGCTCCTTCAAGCCAGCCGGAGTCATCGAATTCGATTTGCTGCCAGCCATTGGGGTACTCGGTGGTGTTCTTTCGATAGCGCCAGGTGGAATCTTCCGGGATGATCACGGTCTCGATGACCCGTGGCTCGTCAAAATTGGCACGCCCCGGGGTTCCGCCGACAACGATGCTCGAGGTCCAGTTGTCGTTGTCAGACTGCGGGCCGTAAACATCCTTGATCATCAGGGAGTGGCCGGTGCCATCGGCAACCCGGGACCATTGGCCGCGGTCAGAGAAATTAAGGCTTACATCGGGGCCGCCTCCGTAGATGTTGATGGTGAGGCGTTCGCCATCGTTGTCCAGCTGCCCGCCGAAATCCCCGATGACATTCTCTATATTGTAGGCCGCCCGCACGGCCTCGGCATCGGCGGCGATGACCAGGTAGGAGCGGCCTTCGAGATAGGTGTCAAACGGGAAGGTGAAGTTCACGCCTTCTGAGAAGTAATAACCCGTCAGGTGAACCACGGTCGGTTCATCGTTGTAGATCTCAATCCACTCGAGGTTTGCATCTCCGTTGGCCGCTTCCAGGTCAGCCGGAGGGTTGTACATGATCTCGGTGATAATAATCGCCGAGGCAGGCTGAGGCTGCAGAAGTGCCGCGATGAAAAAGAAAGCGGCAAGGGCTGTCCGGCAGCTGGTTGGCAGACGGTATTTCAAGTGTAGTCTGGGCATGGTTTTCAGTACCTGAAGTGAATAGTTCTGGATGAGGTCCGAAAGCGGGGAAAATACCCACGGGGTGCATGGACGGCGCATCAAAGACCGTCCAGCTGCCGCTGGAGAAAGACACCTTACACAGCCCCTTATTAACGGAACTCAAGATACTCAAGACTACGGTACCGGAGGCTGAAATGCCAGTTTCCCGAGTTAATGAGAGGCCGCAAAAAGTCTCGCAGGAGGGCGTTTCGGGGGCTTTCGCTCTGAATATGAAGCTATATGTCTTGATGTGTTTTCGCTGCAGGTTAGGATTGGCGTTCGCTGATTTGCCCAGGCAGTCAGCAAGTCGGGCAGCCTGCTGCGGTGGGCTGCATCATTCGCCTGGTATCGGGGTGTAGCTCAGCCTGGTAGAGCGCTACGTGCGGGACGTAGAGGTCGGTGGTTCGATTCCACTCACCCCGACCATTTTTTCAAAGAGTCGTTTTACGGGACGCCCTGCCGTCGCCGGTTCAGACCCTTTTTAACTTTGATTTCCCTGCCTGCAGCCGGCAGGGCCGGGCCATTGAAGATGCTTTCAGCCCGGAATGAGGCATTGGCAAAAAGCCTCTCTTGAAGAATAATGTGCTCTTCGGTTTGAAAGAGTAGTAACTGATCAATGCCCTGTTGCCATTAGCCGCAGGGCCCTGAAACATCCTATAGATACTGGTGAAACACATGCGCATGATTCTGCAGCTTCGCGTTCTCATCCTCGTCGGCTTGTTAACCTTTGTATTGTTCGGATCCGGGCAGGCCGCCCAGGCGGCAGCGCCCGCCCTCAAGCTCGAGAAGGGCGACCACGTCTGCTATATCGGCAACACGCTGGCGGACCGTATGCAGCACCACGCCTGGCTGGAGACCTACCTCCACGCCGCCTACCCGAAGCACGAGCTGGTGTTCAGGAATCTCGGCTTCTCAGGCGACACGCTCAAGACCCGCACCCGCTCGAAT
>CAZTRG010000287.1:0-6038 GCA_964615885.1 uncultured Planctomycetia bacterium
GAACAAGGACAAGCCCTTCTTCCAATACGTCGCCTTCACCGCGGCGCACTGGCCGCTTCACGCCCCGGAAAAGACCATCCAGAAATACATTCCACGCTACCAGGGCGGCTGGGAAGAGCTCCGTGCCGCGCGCTACAAGCGCATGCTCGAGATGGGGATCATCGACAAGGAGCGCTGGCCGCTTCCCGCCACCGAGTGGAACGTCAAGAAGTGGAAGGACATCGACCACAAGGAGTGGCGCATCCGCAACATGGCGATCTACGCCGCCATGGTCGATCACATGGACCAGGCGGTGGGGAAGATCGTCGCCGCCTTGAAGCGCACAGGCGCTCTCGACAACACCCTGATTATCTATTTTCACGACAACGGAGCCTGCCCGGAGCATCTCGGCGGCAACGGCTGGAACACGGCCAACAACGTCCTCGCCAAGGCGAAGAAGGCCGGCAAGAAGGTCTACGTCGGCGACCATTTCAATGTCATGATGGGTGGGCCGCTCACCTACGGCAGCGTCGGCCAGAACTGGGCCCACTCGCAGAACACGCCGCTTCGCCGCTACAAGATGAATGTCCACGAGGGTGGCGCCTGCACCCCGGCGATTGTTCACTGGCCCAAGGGGCTCAAGCACAAGCCGGGCACGATCACCCGGCAGCGTGGCCATGTTGTCGACATGATGGCCACCTGCATCGAGCTGGCCGGGGCGAAGTATCCCGCTGAGCGCAATGGCCGCAAGGTCGACCCGCACGAGAGCCTGAGCCTGGTGCCGGTCCTCACCGGCGGAAAGCAGCCGCGCGACCACGCCTATATTTTCAACCATGCCGGCACCCATGCGGTGATCAAGGGCGACTACAAGCTGGTGCGCGAGGGCCGCAAGAGGCCCTGGTACCTCTACAACCTTGCGAAGAACCGCACCGAGACCATCAACCTCGCCAAGAAGGAGCCCTCGATGGTGGCGGCGCTGGAGGAGATCTGGGAAAACCGCTGGGGCAGGAAGAAGAAGTAGCTCGCCATGACCGTATCGATAACACGCCTGTTGTTTTTACTTGTCCTCTTTGCCGGCAGCCCGCTGGGGCTGAGCGCGGCTTCGCAACCCAACATCATCTTCTTTCTCTCCGATGATCATCGCTGGGACCGGCTGGGCTGCGCCGGGCATCCGATTCTCAAGACGCCGACGCTCGACAGCCTCGCCGCCGGCGGAGTTCGTTTCAGCAATATGTTCGTCACCACCTCGATCTGCGCCGCCAGCCGGGCCTCCATTCTCACCGGGCTCTATGAGCGCTCGCACCGCTTCACCTTCGGCACTCCGCCGATCGCCGCGAAGCTGACCGGTGAGAGCTACCCGGCGCTCCTTCGCAAGGCAGGGTACCGCACCGGCTTCATCGGCAAGTTCGGGGTCAAGATCGAGCGCGGAGAGCGCGAGAAGATGTTCGACTTCTTTGTCGGCATCGGCCGAGGGCCGTATTTCAAGAAGCAGAAGGATGGAAGCCTGCGTCATGAGAGTGAGCTCTGTGGGGACCAGGCCATCCGGTTTATCGAATCCAATCCCGCGGACAAGCCCTTCTGCCTGTCGGTGAGCTTCAACGCCTCGCATGCTGAAGATGGCGACAAGCGCCCCGGTATCGGGCACTTCCCCTGGCCGAAGGCGGTTGACGGTCTCTACGAGGACGTTGAGATTCCCGATCCGCTCTACAGCGCACCGGAGATTTTCGCGGCCCACCCGGAGTTCATGAAAAAATCGATGAACCGCCAGCGCTTCTTCTGGCGCTGGGACAAGCCGGAGAAGTATCGCACCAACCTGCGCGCCTACTACCGCATGATCAGCGGGATCGACGGGGTGATCGGCCGGGTGAGGGGCAAGCTCGCTGAGAAGAAGCTCGATAACAATACCGTCATCATTTTCAGCGGAGACAACGGCTACTACGAGGGGCAACGCGGCTTCGCCGGCAAGTGGTCGCACTATGAAGAGTCGCTGAGAGTACCCCTGATCATCTACGATCCGCGCGCTGAGAAGCCACTGCGCGGCAAGGTGTCAGCCCCGATGGTGCTCAATATCGACATCCCGGCAACGATCCTCGGCTACGCAGGTATCGATGTTCCGGCCGGCTACCAGGGCCGCAGCCTGGTTCCCCTCGCGGCGGGGCGTGCTCCCGGAAAGTGGCGAAGCGACACCTTCGCTGAGCACCTGATGAACCATTCTGCGATCCCGAAGTGGGAGGGGGTTCGCGGGGCGCGTTATGTTTACGCACGCTACTTCGAACAGAAGCCGGTCTACGAGTACCTGCACGACCTCGAGAAAGACCCCTCGCAGCTGAAGAACCTGGTGTCGGACCCCGGCTCTGCAGCAATTCTCGAGAAGATGCGTGCGCGTTGCGATGAGCTTCGTGATGCCTACGGCGGAGAGTATGATCCCAACCGATCGAAGAAACCCAGGGCTCAACGGCGCCAGAAGCAGAAGAAAAAAGAAGGCTGATTTCCCAGAAGGCCTTCCCTGGAAGCATCTTAAGAATCCGACAAGTCTCGACAGCCATCAGGGCAAAGCTGGAGTATTATGGTTCCTTAAAGGCAGAGGGTGTTGCTGCCAGGTTCAGTGAACCATTTACCCGGAGATAAAAGATGAATATTGCCATCGCTGCAATCGCGACCGTGGGTGTGCTCTTTGGAGGCTTTCTTTACATGGGGAACCTCGAATTGAGCGACCAGGTTGACAGCCTGCGTACTGAGCTCGATTCTGCCCAGGCGGACCTTGCCAAGGCGCGGGCGTCAGAAAATAAAGATAAGTTCCAGGATGATGAGATCAAGGCTCTGCAAAAAGACCTCGCAGGCATTCGAGACGCAGGCGAGAAGGCGAGCTCTGCCGGCGCGGCGGTTGATCTCTCCGGGCTCGAGGCGCAGCTCGCTGCCCACGATAAGGAGATCGCCCAGCTGAAAAAAGACCTCAAGGGCTCGTCGCAGGTCAGCAGCGCGTTTGACCAGGCTGCCGATCGTTTCCTCGGCGGCAGGGGCACCGGCGCCAACGGCGAGCGTGAGAGTGGTTTGAACCGACTCTCGGAGCTCAGGACTCTCTTCAGTGGAGATGCCGGTGAGCTGACCCCGGAGCAGCAGAAGCGGCGGGAAGAGCTTACCAAGCAATTCCAGGGCCAGCGCGATGACTGGACCATCAGGGGCTTTGACCGGACTCTTGAGCTGAAGCTCGATGACGGCCAGAAAGACACCATGAAACAGTTTCTCGCCCAGGAGCGGACCTCCCTCGATGAGTTGAGGGGGCAGGAGCTTGAAAAGGAAGCCCTCGCAGCATCTCAGAAGCAGATCAAGGCCAACACCGATGCCCGCATCGAGACAATCCTTACCGCCGACCAGAACGCCTCCTGGGGCGAGTACCGCACCCGGTCCTCACGCTCCAGAAGCTTCGGCCGCAGCAGCCGCGGCAGGAGCTCGCGGGACCGCGGTAGCGAGCAGGGGTCTGAATAAGGCCAGGCGCCTCCATTTCTTTCCTGGTCGATCGGCATGAGCGGGAATTACCGACCTGGCCTCCAGTCCTGCTGGAGAAAAGCTGGTTACCAGCTGTAGCGAGGGAATTGGGAAGACCTGGAACAGAGGCATTGCCCTTATGTACCAGCAAGGCAGCCGGTAGATAGGGCTCAAGCCAGCAGATCGCTATAAATTGTTATTTGCTCATTCAGGCGGTAACCTTGTGAAAATGGGTCCATGGATTGGCAAAGGCCAGTTTAGATAATCGTCTGTTTCAGCAATCAACGGCATTTTTCAGTGCCGGGAGCATGGTTAGCAGGACAGGCGATTCAGAAGTTTTCCGCAGGCATATTCCAGAAAGGAAATAATGCTTCAAAGCAGGTCTTGTTGCTTTTTAACCGGATTCATCTTTGCCGCCTGGCTGGCGGGTTCGCAGGCTGGTGCACAGGGGATCATCGATCATTTCAACCGTCCCAGCCAGGATGTTCCGCCTGCCGGCTGGACTGCATTCAGAGGGGAATGGGGAATCTCAGAGTGATCCCTGGTAGGTGAGGCCAGTGAAGCTGATGGTAATACACTCCGTGAGGCATGGATCTGGGCCGGGGACCCACCGGTCGAAATGCCTTCCACCATGGGATTTTCCTTCGACATGAATTTCCTCACCGGACCCAATACCGTCGATGGGGTTGGCCGCCATGCCGGGGTCATGTTTTGCTCTACGAGCCCGACTCATCGCTGGGACGGGGAGGCGGGAATCGGAGGCTACTGCCTGGACTGGATTGACAGGCCGAATGACCGTGGGGTCCGGCTTCTTCGAATAGATGGAGGGGAGCAGGAGGTTCTGGGTAACGTTGCCGCGCTGCGTGGGCCGCCGCTCAATTGGCGGGTTACAGTCGATGCCACCATGATTCGTGTCTGGGCTGATGACCAACTTATCATGGAAGTCGCTGACAGCCGCTACCGGGGCGGCTATTTAGGATTCTGGGTCTGGAGTAACGGAACCCGGGTTGCGTATGACAACGTGATGACGGATGGAATTACCCTTTTGCCGCTCGGAGAGCCGCGTGAAGTTCTCCTCCAACCTGGAGTTGAAGGCCGGGACTCGGCGCCCTATTTTTTCAGGGCGCACAGGGATGCCGGCGCGCCCGGCAACAGCATTGTTTTCTCCCTGGAAGGGCAGGAAGGAGATGAGAACATTCTTCTCATGGCATGGGGACGGCTTCCGACTCCGGGAGATTACGACCTGGCAGCCGATGCGCGCGGCCAGGCCAGCCAGAGACTGGTGATTCCTTTTGCCCGTGATGACTTTGCCTATATCCTTCCCTGGGCGCTGGGAGGTGGAGCGAATGGAGATGGCGATAATTCCATCACCCTCAGGGGTGAGCTTCCGGGCCTCTTTCTCGATGAATTGTCTGTGGATTCAGCAACCCGCCCCGTGCAGGAAGCCTCCCGCCGCATCGTCACATCGGTTTTCGGGGGTGGATTCACCCGGGAGACGAGCTTCCTGTTTACCGGGGGGGGAGGAGCCGGAATCCCCGTTGTCGAAACCCTGTTTGTCTCCTCGAGCCACGTGCTGCTCACCCTGCAATTGAGCAGGAGGACTCTTGCGGGGAGCTATGGACTCCAGGCCGGTAATGGCGCCGCCGATAGCGCGCAACTTGCAGACGCTTTCCGGGTAGAGGAGGGAGGCAACCCTGGAGTGCTTGATGTGAGGCTGGTCGCTGCCGGCCGGGTACGCCCTTACCGTCCAAGGCCTCTCCAGGTTTTCTACGAAAACACCGGCGGCAGCTCGCTCAGGCCCCGGCTGCTGAGGATCCATCCACCGCCCGGGGTCAAGCTCAGGCTGGAAAGCGAGTCCGAATTTTCAGATGAGGGAGACCCTGTCGATCTTCTTACCGTCAACCCGGCCGGGTATCCCGGCCTGCTCCCTCCAGGCGCATCCGGGGGAAAAAATCTTATCTACATGATCACCACGATCGTGGGGGAAGAAATCGAATTTACTGTTGAGGAGCTTGCACCCCTCCCTGCTGACCCCCTGTGCCTGGAGCCGGCGAATTGTAATGCGGTGACCTTTGCGAAACCGGCTTCCGTTCCCGCGGCAGCCTGGACAGAGCTGGCTAATGTGCTGGGCTCCACGCTGGAGGAAGGCATAGAGGCTCTTGGAGAGATATCCCTTCGTCTCGCCCTGCGCGGCCGGGACCCGGCCTCGGTCCAGGAGGCTTTGCGACTGGCCGTTCATACGGCCTGGACAGAGCTAGATTCAGCCCACCCCAGCGCGGCGGTTTCCGGTCTGCTTCGTGATTCACGGGGAGAGCCTCTCGGCGGGGTGCGGGTGGCCGCAGTAAGAGGTGGCGAGCGAGGTTGCGGCCAGACTCTTCCGTCCGGATTTTTTGTGATCGAGGGGCTCCGGGGCGGCCCCGCTGAGGGGCCACCCTGGAACCCCGCCGCTTACCAACTCGAAGTCGAAGGTTACGAGGTCACAGCGGAACTTGCTGTTGCTCCAGGAGCTGAAGGATCCTTCGGTAACGTGCTTACCGGCGCGGCAAGCCCTGCTCCCTTCGCGGGTTGCCAGG
>CAZTRG010000288.1:0-9710 GCA_964615885.1 uncultured Planctomycetia bacterium
GCGATCTTTGATGTAAAAATAGGGCGGAATATCCAGCGAGGCGGGCATGCCGAAATAGGAATCGAATCCGCAATCGACGGGGCCGCCGGCCAGGGGCTTGCTGTAATCAAAGACCCCGGGGGATTTCATGGTGAAGCCCAGGTGCCATTTGCCGACCATGGCAGTGCGGTAGCCTTGCTCACGCAGGACGCCGGCAAAGGTGAGCCGTCCGCGGGCAATGACCGGACCGCCCCTCCAGTTCAGCTTGTTGCGCCGGGCGGCAAAGCGCCCGGTCAGGAGGGAATAGCGCGATGGCACACAGGTCGAGCCGCCGGAATGCGCGTCGGTGAAGACCATTCCACCGGCCGCCATCCGGTCGAGGTGCGGGGTGGAGATCCTGCTGGCTGGGTTGTAGGCCTTGAGGTCGCCGTAGCCCAAGTCGTCAGCAAGAATGAAGACAATGTTAGGAGGCGCAGCCTGCAGGGGATTGGGAATCGTCCAGCAGCTAAGTGCCAGGATTAAGAGAAGTGCCCTCATTTGTTCATCACCTTTTCGACCTGTTAAATGGAAGAATTCTTACTTCAGATTAGCCTTTGCGGCCTGCTTGATCCATGAGGTGAACAGCTGTTTTTTGAGATCCGTCTTTGCCCGGATCTTTACGTGCCGCATGGCCTTGCCTGTGCCTTCGAGCAGGCCATCGGGGTCCTCAAGACTTGTCCCGATCGGGCCAAACTGGAGAGCTACAAATCCTTTCCCGGATCGAATCGAGCAAATGCCCCCGTCCTTTTCATAATTCGGAGTACCCCATTTGATGCACTCGGTCGCATCCGGAACCGTTTTTTGAATGAGCGCGCGCAAATCCTCTGCCAGGGGGGCGATCGAGCCATCGAGGGCAGCGAACCACCCAGCAGCCTTGTTTCCATAATCCGCGCGTTGTTCCAACTTGCCGCTTCCTCTCGCTAGGTTGTTCAAAAAACAAAGACCAGGAGCCTGTTTCGGCCCGGAGCTTTTTTCAGGGGCGAACCTGGAAGGAATACAATTCAGCCTTCTTCAGGTGAAATTTCAGCCGGACGATGCGGCCCTTGAGCCTTTCTAAAGGTGAGCCTTTCCATTGCGGTTCCAGCCGCAGCTGGTCCACGTTTTTGAAGACCGGGGCCCGGGCACCGGAGAAACCTGGCAAGGGCTTGCCTTGTTCATCCAGCACCTCGACCCGGAATTCTTCTCCGGCAACGTTAACCTGCAGACCTTTGCCCTCCAGCCTGAAAGGCTTGGTGGTGACGGTTCCGACCTTCTCTCCTGCTTCGAGGTAGATAAAGCCATCCAGTCGCAAGGTGGCCACCCCGATTCCCTGTACAGGTCTTGGTGCTCCATGGCGTTCATTGGAGCCGGAGTAATAGAGCCAGTGCTTGTCGTCGTGGGTGATGATCTCCGATGAAGGAATAACCATGTCCTTATCCCAGGAGCCGGACGGCCCCCGGGCGATCATCTTTTTGCCGGCGTAAACCCAGGAGAGATCCCAGCTGTCTCCATCCCGGCTGGTGGCTATGTAGTATTCGAGGACATCGCGATTGTGGCGCTTGTGGTGATCGGTGGGGCCTTCGCTCATATCGCCGGGCCATTCAAAAATCATCATCTGGGCGAAGTGAACACCGTGATAGATCCAGTCGCTCAGGCCGTAGATCTGGCGGCGCCTGCACTCTTCAGGGCCTTCCCTGGAAAATTTCCAGTCGCGCACCAGTGTCCAGTTGGTGGGGTCGGCCTTGATGTCGGGGTTGGTCATGCTGCGCGTGCCGCGGACCTCGAGGCCATCGGGTGGGCGGGGGTAGTCGGTGCGGGTGAAGAGGCGGTAGAGCTTCGCATCCTCATCCCAGGTGATGTGGTTGGTGGTGTCAGCGGCCCTGCCGGTCACCGGGTTTCCATTGTTGTAGGGCTTCCAGTGGATTCCATCGGCTGAGTAGCTCAGGGCTGCCCGGATCGATGCGTGCGCGTAGCAGGCCTTGTAGCGGTGGGCCGGGTCTTTTTCATGGGGGTCGATATAGAAGGTCGCGCTGTCGCCCCGGGCAGTGTCGAGACCGACGAGCTTTGCGACCCTGCGAAAATGGATTCCGTCTTTTGATTCGGCGTAGCCATAGGGATTGCCTCTGTACCAGAGCTTGAATTTGCCCTCGTCATGGAGAACCGTTCCGTAAAACCAGCCGTCGAAGACGGGCTTGCCTCCATTGAGCTTCACCGGCCTGCCGAGCTCACGTGAGATGCCGGTCATCCCGGAGATCAGGTAATCGTCGACGAGGAGCTGCTTGCGGTTGCCTACCTCGACTGCAGGGTCGGTCGTCTTGCCGGGTGGGGCCTCGTCGAAGTCCAGGTTGTCGATGGCCAGGGTGGTGCGCGCCCCGCTGCGGATAATCTCGAGGACCACCACCCCGAAGTGCGGGCTCTTCATGCCCAGCTTGACTTTTTTCCTGTCGCCGGAAAAGTCCCCGCTTGAACCGCTGGCCAGCACCTTGCCGGTCCTGGAGCCGGCGTAGATTTTCCAGTCCACCCGGTTGGTGTGGTTCCCGACTCCATCGAGATCGAGCGAGTTGACGGTGACTCCTGCCTGCCTGCGAGGGGTAAAGGTGTACCAGTAATACCAGGGGGGGCCTGCGCCCCTGGGCCGTGGGTCCCCGTCGAGCAGGTAGTTGGCGCCATCGCCACCGTCCCAGCTTTGCTTCCAGGAGCTGACGGTCTTCCGGTCTTTTCCTGCACTGAAATCGAGGGAGATATTCGGCGTCCAGCCATTACCCCTGGCGAAGGACCTGGTGAAGCCGCCACTGCTGATGCCGGTAACATGGTCGCCGTAGTCTTTTACCGATTGCAGGCCATCCATTTCACGCGCCGGGGGCAGCTCGAGGTTCTCGAAAAGCAACACCGTTGCCGGGAGACGGGGAGCTGGAAGAGATACCAACAAGACCAGCAGCAGGAATGTTTTTCCGTTCATCGTTTTTCCTCCTGCAGATGACAGTACTCCCTGCTGCATTTGAATTACAGGCCAAAACGGGGAGGCCCCCGGGTGGAACGCTCTCCTTGCCCCCGCCAGGGGCCTCGCATAGGCTATTGGCTTCATGAGCCGCAAGTACACGATTCTTTTCTCGCTCGCCGGGCTGCTGTGCCTGGTCTCAAACGCCGGTTTTGCAGAGCGCCCCAATGTTCTCTTCATCGCCATCGATGACCTGAATGACTGGACCTCGCTCTACGCCCCGGGGAATCCAATCAGGACTCCCAACCTTGAGCGCCTCGCCCGCCGCGGGGTTTTCTTTTCGCGTGCCTATTGTGCCTCGCCGGCCTGCAATCCCTCCCGGGTGGCTGTCATGACCGGGTTGCGGCCGACCACCACGGGTGTCTACGGAAACAAGAGCGACTGGCGCAGGGCCCTTCCGGATGCGGTCACCATTCCGCGACACTTCATGAAGAATGGCTACCATGCTGCCGGAGCCGGGAAGATCTTTCATCACCATTTTGATGGAGCCTTCCATGACAAGGCCTCCTTTCACGAGTTCCAGATGCTGGCGAAGGATCTTCGCCCGCCGAAAAAGTTGAACGGGATCACGAACTGGGTGGGAGGTCGGGGCGGTGGGCCGACCGCTCCGCCATACGACTGGGGGCCCTGGCCGAAGAGCTCGGCTGATGCGCCTGATGTCAAAACGGTCGACTACGCGCGGAGGTTTCTCGCCCGCAAGCACGCCCGTCCATTCTTTCTCGCCGTCGGCATCTTTCGCCCGCACTCCCCGTGGTACGCGCCGGCTGAACATTTCTCGCGCTACCCGCTCGATGAGCTTGTCCTGCCGCGCCGGTTCTCAAAGGATCTTGAAGACCTCCCCAGCGGTGGCCGCAAGATGCTGGCCGATGGGAAGCCCTTCCTCTTCAAGACGATGGTAGCCAACAAGCAGTGGTCCAATGCGGTACAGGGATACCAGGCCTGCGCCTCCTTCGCCGCCGCCCAGGTCGGCCGTCTCCTGGACGGCCTGGCCGGGTCGCCCTATGCCGGGAACACCATCGTGGTGCTCTGGTCAGATCATGGATTTCACCTTGGCGAAAAGCAGCACTGGGAAAAATTTGCCCTCTGGGAGAAGTCGACGCGCTGTCCGCTCATTGTTGTTGCGCCGGGCAAGGCAGTGCCCGGCGGACGCTGCGAGCAGCCGGTAAGCCTGCTCGATATCTACCCGACCCTCATCGAGCTCTGTGGGCTGCCGAAAAGAAAGGAGCTGGAAGGCACCAGCCTCCTTCCGCAGCTGCGGGACGTCGAGGCTGAACGCAAGCGGCCGGTTCTCACGACCTGGGGCCGTGGTAACCATGCGATCCGCTCTTCGAAGTGGCGTTTCATCAGCTACGCAGATGGCAGCAGCGAGCTTTACTCCGCTGAGGCCGATCCGAACGACTGGCACAATCTTCTCGCAAAGGATGGCCGGGAAAAGCTCGGTGGTGTCACCAGGGAGCTTCGGGCCTGGTTGCCGAAGAAGGAGGCTGAGCTGGTGGAAGACCTGGTCCCGAAGGAGGGGGTCCGGCAGGAATAGAAACGTAGGCAGGTGGCCTTCACCTTCCGCTTTTCAGCGAAGCCGGGTATTCTGTGGGCGCGAGGTTTTGCCGGCCGGGGCTCTCTCCCGGCCTGGGATCTGAATTCGCTAGAGCTTGAGAAAACGGAGGAAGTTGAAAATGTTGCGAGTCTTTTTTGTTCTGTTGCTTTCCTTCTGCGGTGTGTCCTGCCAGGTTCCCGGCGGCAAGTCGGCGGCGGAGCAGGAGCTTGGGCTTGCCAATCCGCCACGCGTGCTTCTCTTCTCTGGAACCGGCTGGTACCGGCATCCTGAGATTCCGAAGATCAACGGTTGGATTACGCAGTTTCTTCGCAACAGCGGCCTGGAGGTCGATGTCAGTGAGACCGGCAAAGATCTGACTACGGAGTCTCTCAAAAACTACCAGGTCATCCTGTTCAACAATTCAAATACGCTGGACAAGGTGTTCGACGAGAAGCAGAGAAAAGCAGTCGAGGAGTGGTACGCTGCCGGCGGGGGGATTGTGGGGCTACACGCCCTCCTGGTCCGGCAGGAGGGTTGGCCCTGGCTGCTCGACCTCGGAGGGTGCGACTTTAACAGTGACTCGGAGTTCCTGCGTGCCAGGGTGCTTGTCGACCCTGGTGCTCTTGACCACCCTGCGGTCAGAGGGCACGGCTCGGAGTTCTGGTACACCGCAGACTGGACCAACCATACGAAGTCGGTGACGGGGCTGGAGGGGGTGCAGGTCCTGTTGCGCGTCGATGAGTCGACCTACGACCCGGTGCGCGATTACTTCAAGCCGCGGGGTGGCGAGGCGATGGGGGCGGATCACCCGGTGGCCTGGACAAGGGTCTACGGTGGAGGGCGTTTCTTTTATACCGAGCTTGGCCACAACGAGGCCTCGCTCGATACGGAGTTTGGCCGCCAGCACCTTCTTGAAGGAATCTTGTGGTCAGCAGGGGCGCGCTAGGTCCCGGCCAAAGAGACCAGGGCAAGCGGGAAAGGTTCAGCTTGCGACAGCCCCGAGCTGCCGGGGACGCAGGCGGAGCAGAGCCCAGGTGCCGATGAGGGCGGAGGCGATCAGGATCCCGAGCATGCCGGGGCCGACCCTGGCAAGCCATTCGGAGTCCTCTTCCTCGACGAAGGTAAAGCTGGGCATGTTATCGATGTCAGCGAGGACCAGCGGCTCGCGGCGATGCGCCTTTGGCGTGTAGAATTTCGAGATGTTCTTTTTGAACTCCTTCACCTGGTCGCGAAAGGCGTGATGGCGCCAGTAGCCGGTTCCGGCTATGTCGGTGAGAGCTTCGTGGGCAACAATGGCCGGTGAGATAAAGCGCCAGCGGCCAACGGTCTGCTGCTGCAGCTCGAGCTGCTTGTCAAATTTCTCGAGAACAGGGGCTACAGACCTTGTCACCTCCTCCTGCTCCGTTAATTTCAAGGCGACGTAATCGGCTCTTTTGTTGGGCGGGGCCATCTCCGGATGCTCCTTGTAGAAGCTGTCGAGAAGTTCATCGCCGCGTTTTTCGGCATCCCCGGAGGCCCTGCGGCCTTCGGCGACAAGCTCCGGCCGCGAGGGAGTCGGATAGAGGCTCTCGGCGGCCAGGTTGAGCAGGGTCGGCGCGACCAGCACGATGGCAACCCAGGCAGCCCCCAGTGAGGCGGCTGCGCCGGCAGCACTGCTTGAGATCGCATTGATGGCCACGGCGAGGGTTGCCCAGAAGAGGCCATAGAGGAGAACCACGGCAAGGGCTGCAAGCAGGCGCAGCTCAAGCCCATCGGATCCGGCCAGGAAGGTCGCGGCCAGGGCCAGGGCCAGGACCGGGAGGGCACGGGCGATGGCCCGGCGGCAGAGCCAGCCGGCGGGAGAGATTCCCTGCGAAAGGGCCAGGCGGAGGGTTCCGGTTTCCCGGTCTCCGGCCATGAGGTCGTAGAGGAAGGCCAGCAGGAAGAGGGGGTAGAGCCAGATCAGCACGAAGGCGAGATCAAAGCGACCGGCGAGCAGGTGCGAGGGGTTCTCGATCTCAGAGCGCGTGTCAACCGGTGCAGCCAGGCGCTGCAGGGCTACGTTTTCGCTTCCCGGCACCAGGTCGGACTGGCCGGTGGCAAGGACAGGCAAAGGCGCCGGCGGCAGCTGGGCAAGGAATCCGACCCTGGCAATTCCTCCTACAGGGATCGTATTGCCGGGCTGGCTGAGGTGGTCACGGATTTTTCCCTGCAGCTCCCTGGAGCCCTTCATGGCTGTCTCGGCAGCTTCGCTGTTGCGTTCGGCAAGCTGGGATCCATTCCAGATCCCGTAGCCCAGGGCTCCCGCGAAGAGGGCAAGCAGCAGCCAGGCGGCGCGCTCCCGCGCCATCATCTTGAGTTCGAGAAGGAATATGTGAATGCTCATATCAACAACCGCTTACCTGTCAGCTTGGTTTCAGTTTCCTGGAGGCGAAGTAGAGTGCAGCGATGCTCACGGCTGCCCAGAGACAGAGGACGGTGAGTCCGGCCCTGGCCGCGGAGAAGGCCTGCGAAAAGGGGGGCGGCTGGTAGCGAAAGGGCGGCAGCTTTTCCCAGAGCGCGCGGCCCGAGGCCTGGCCATGGGGGCTGTTGAGCATTCGCATAAATTCCCGGCGGTGGCCTTCTGCGGCGATTGAAAAGTGCCGGTGATGGGTGAAGTCGGTTCCCGCAAGTGCGACCGAGGCGGAGCGCACTCCCAGCAGGGGCGCGGCCAGCCCGGACCAGGTTACGACCTTGTCCTGGGCCTCTAGCAGATCCCAGAGGCCACCGAAGTGTTTGTCGTAGACCTGGTTGGTCTGACGCTCACCTTCCTGCAGCACCAGGGTTCGAAAATTGGCAGGCACCTCGCCGTATTTCTCCTTGGTCTCTTCCAGGAATTTCTTCATGGCCTCGCTGCCTGGCTGGTGGCTGTTGAGGACCTGCTTTCGGGCTTCCAGGAGCTCTGCATCAAAATCAGCGAGCTTGGGTGTCGGGTGCTTCCATTGCGCGAGGTCGGAGGCCAGGCGCGGAGCAAGAACGGCGTTGGCAGCCCAGAACACCAGCAGGATTGAGAGTGCTGAGCGCGAGGTGGGGGCCAGGGCGGAGACAGTGATGGCGATTGCCAGGATCGCTCCGAGGTAGAGCAGGTAGGCACAGGCCATCATGGAGAGCCGAAGCCAGCTTTCCTCGCCGGCAGCATCCGCTCCGGAAATTCCGGAGAGGGAGTAGATTCCTACCAGGGCTACCGGTACCAGCAGCAGGGAGAGCGCGGCTCCAAGGCCCAGGGCCTTGCCGAAGACCAGGGAGGCCGGGCGTACGCCGAGGCTTAACACTTGTCGCAAGGTGCCGCTTTCACGCTCTCCGGCCAGGGTGCCGAAGGCCAGGAGAATAATGAGCAGCGGAAGCAGGAGCTGCAGGCATGCGGCAGCGGTCAGGTCACCGAAACGCCGCATGCTGGTCGCATCCTGTGCCGGCAGGAAGGCAGCCTGGTTCTGGCGGTGCGCCTCAAGAAAGACGGTGTTGCCGACGAAGGGCTGCAGCCCGCGGTCGATCACCGACAGCGGAGCCACGGGCTTGAAAACATAGACACCGTAGTGGGCGGCAGCATGGGCGTTCTTCCGGCCCTGGTTGAGCCAGTTGTCCCGCTCCAGGTCAGCTGCTGCATTGCGTTCAGTACGCTGGTGTTCAACCTGCTGGCGGGCCAGCAGGAAGGCAACGCCCAGCAGGACGACGACGATGGCCGCTGCCCAGCGGAAACGGCCGTCTCGCCAGGTGTCTTGGAATTCCTTGCGTGCTATGGAGAAGGTCATTTTCCCAGGTGCTTCAGGTAGAGTTGTTCGAGATCGACATCCTTGAGCTCCTTTGCCGTGTAGCTCCCGGTGAGCTGGCCGTCGCGAAGTATTCCGATGCGGCTGGCGTCTTCACGGGCGCGAAAGAGGTCGTGGGTTGCCATGAGTACGGCTACTCCATCTCCGGCAAGCTGTCTCAGCAATTGCGAGAACTCATGCGATGCGGCCGGATCAAGGCCGGAGGTCGGCTCGTCGAGAAGGAGGGCCTTGGCCTCGGTGGCCAGCGCCAGGGCGATGCCCACCTTCTGGCGCATTCCCTTGGAGTAGGTCGAGACGCGTCGAAGGGCAGGTTCTTCCGGCAGCCCGG
Source organism: uncultured Planctomycetia bacterium (assembly GCA_964615885.1). Classification (GTDB taxonomy): domain Bacteria; phylum Planctomycetota; class UBA8108; order UBA8108; family UBA8108; genus UBA8108. The sequence continues at coordinate 8,643 of CAZTRG010000288.1, forward strand.
CCTTCGCCAGGAGCTCGAGCAGCTCTGCGCGGCTTCTGCGGCGTCCCCCCAGGGAGCTGAAGTAGTCCAGGTTTTCGATCCCGGTGAAGCGGGGATAGAGCATGACCTGCTCGGGAATATAGGCGAGCTTCTTCCTTGCGGCAATCGGGTCATCGGCAACGTTGGCGCCATCAACTCTCGCCTCGCCTTCCTCCGGTGAGAGAAATCCGAGCAGGAGGTTGATCGTGGTTGTCTTGCCGGCTCCATTGGGGCCGAGCAGGGCAAAGATCTCTCCCTCCTGGATGTTCAGGTTCAGCCTGTGGACCGCGGTCTGGTCGTTGAAGCGCTTGGTGAGTTTAATGGTTTCGAGCACATCGGTAACAGGCTTCACAGCCCGCTCATTCCTGTAATTTCTTTGTTCAAAAATATATTAGAAACGATTTCGTCGCACCAGCCTATGCGATTGCCCGGGGCGGCATCAACTGCCAGCCCGTTTTTCCTGCCTATTAGCTTTCCTGGTTTCCGGGCTGTTTTTCAGGAGATGCCGGGCATGGAAGCGCATCAGGTCCAATCCTGATTTTTTATAGATGGTCCAGGCACTGTGGGGAGCGTCTTCAACAATCAGCTTCTGGTAGGGGATCTTCAGCTCGTCCAGGAACTTCATGTAGGCCAGGTTGTTCTGGTAGTTGAACCCCCTGGTCCCGACATGAATCAGTATGTTCAGTTTTGGCACCGGGTTTTTCGAATAGGCCCGGGCTAGATCGTAGGTGTTGTAGCCGGGTGCGAACTTGAGCCTGGCCGATTCCCGGCCACCTTCTTCGCTGATGCGCTTCTCGGTGGCGTGGCCCGCCCCGCCCGGGGCGCAGGATGCAAAGAGCTGCGGGTGGCGGAACATGATCCGCGTCGTGCCTCGCCCGCCCTGGGAAAAGCCTTCGAGCCCGCGCCCCGACCGGGCGGCAACAGTGCGGTAGGGTTGGTCGATGTGGGGGTTCAGCTCCTTGATGAAGACATCCTCTCCCAAAGAGTTTTTCTGGGGAAAGATGTAGTGGCTGACAGCGACGCCATTGATGAAGAAGTAGATAATAGTCC
>CAZTRG010000289.1:0-3167 GCA_964615885.1 uncultured Planctomycetia bacterium
GCAGGCTCGAGGGCGGTGATCTCCGGCGGATCAACAACCGCTGTACTGGTAACGGTAATGGAGTCCGCACTGATCAGGTCGCCATTCAGATCGAAGGCCAGGAGGTCAAGAGCATTGGGGCCGGGCCCCAGGGGAATCCCATCGAGCCTCCAGCCGGTCATGTTGGTATGGACCAGGTCGTAGTTTTCTCCATTCACCAGCACCTGGCGCAGCCGGGCCGGTCCCGACCCTGCCAGCTGGACACTCACTTCCTCAGTTGAGAAGTCGGCTCCGCCCCGGGTCGTGATTCGGAAAGCCGTGTTCGACACCGATGAGATCCGGCCCCGGATCGCATTTCTGCGCTGGTCGATATAACCGTTGGGCTTGCCAATCTGCGTATTGCCCATCCCCAATCGGTCCAGCTTGAGCATATAGTCATTCAGGCGAGCAGAGGTGTAGAAGGCCCTCTCCCCGTTCACCATGGTGTCGAGAATGCCGTAGTAGAGCTTCTTGATCGGCAGGATACTGAACCACCTGTCGACCTCGGTGAACTTGCCGTTACTGGGACGGAAGGTCGAGTTGGGAGAGGAGGGAATCATGAACTGGCCAAGGCGGTTGGTCTCGAAGATATTCTCCATATCCCAGGCCAGCAGGTGCCACCTTCCATCAGGCCCATCCTGGTAAAAATAGCAGTTCTTTCCGCGCTCGGTTCCCCAGGTGTCCCAATCCGCCTGGTTGAAACGAATAGCCCAGATCCGGAGGAACTCCTCTACGTTGACCTTGTCCCAGACATCCTCGGCAAAGACTGTATTGTTGGTTACCGCTGGATCCATGAGCCGGCAGAACTCGATGAAATTGGTGAAATCATCTGCTCCGTTCTTCGCGCGCAGTCCGAAGAACCAGCGATAGTTCTCCTTGTTGGAGCCGTCTCCCTGGCGGCGGTCATTCGGGGTGGGATAGCGAATATACCCATCGGCACTCCCGGAACGATCTCCGTTGTCGTTGATGACAAAGCGATCATCCATCTCGAGGAAGTCCCCATCGGACTCATCAAACCAGAGCCCGATGTACTGGGTATCCGGCACCCAGACATGCTCCCGGTTCGTCGTGAGCCTGTTGTTGACCTGCCAGCGGGCCATCGACTGAACCTCGGAATAGGGCACCGAGATGGTCCCCTGGTTCAGGCGCAAGAGGTAATGGGCAATCCGTTCCCGTGCATTGGTCGGACTGTTGTGATGATCCTCGAGGTTGAACTTCCTGATCCAGCCGTTGATCGGTTTGTCCCGCGGTGCGACAACCCGGAAGCTCCCGTTCCAGCTGCCGCGCGCCCAGGGGCTTCCTGAAAACCTCATCGCTGCTTCGTGGTAGATCTTTGATCCGCCAAAGCTGAAGGAGCCATCGATCAGGTCATTGGAAAGCCTCTTGCGAGTGGTGAGACGTCCCTCGTTGTAAGCACTCGTGTGGAAACGGTAATCATGAAAACGAGTGCTTGGCTCCCTGGTGGCCTCCTGGGAATAGACGAAATAGCGCCGGTCATGAATCCCGGTCGAGGGCGGGTTGAGCACCATGGGATGGGAGCGCCTGGCGATGTCCACCGGGTAGCGCCCTTCGTTGCCGGCCGCATCCCTTGCCTCGAAAAAGAAAATAACCCGTGAGTTAACGCTCTGGGCGGGGATCGTTCCCTCCCAGATACCTGCACCGGTATCCGTCATGGCTACAGTTGAGGGATTCGTGGTGGGGTTGTTTCGAGACCAGCGCAGGTTCACACTCTCAACCCCATCGGAATCATCTACCCGCACCCTGACGCGGACATTCTCTCCGGAGATCGGCACCTGTGGACTCTGGTCAAGGTCAGCCATCACAGGCCCGAGGTTCAAGGTAGCTCCGGCCCCGTTCTCCAGTTCTCTGCGGCTGACGCTGTTGGGCGCCCCGGGGCTGCCGAGGTTGTCAGGAACATGCAGCTCATGGGTCTTGGCCATCTCGAGCTTGTGGCCGTGGGTGTTGAGCGTCTGGGACCCGATCTGCCATTTCGCATCGAAAACCACCAGCAGGTCCTGCCCCGTGGCAAAGGCCCGGGTGCCGCTGCTGGTGCTCTCGATCCGGTTGACCTTATTGTCACCACGGCCCGAGGCGATAATCTTGAGCGAGCCGGCACCGGTGATCGCATCGGTGGTCGTGCGGCCGCTGCGTACATGGGTACCCTCGAGCACCCAGCCGCTTGTATTGGTATCAAAGCTCGTGTTGACAATCCGCTCGTCTCCCCGGACCACATCAGAGGGCACCCGGTCCACCAGGCTGGGAATGAAGCTGAGGTCCGAGCTCGTCAGGGAAACATTGTGAACCTGCACGGCCAGGACATTCTCTCCCTCCACAAGCAGGTTCCTGAAGTTGGTGATCGACTGCTCCTGCAGAACCGGCTCGCCGGGGTTTGCTGCCGGCGTGGTATGAGAGGTCGAGTTGAGATTGTAGGAGGCTACTCGTGTTCCATTCAAATAGGCCATGAAGCCATCATCGACCGTGATCTTTACTACCAGCTCCGTGATCTCATCGATGTCTTCAACCGTAAAGGTCTTGCGGCAGAAAATACTGACATAGCTGTTGCGCATATCAGTGAGAACGGTCCGGTCATCATTGTCGCCGAAACCGATCCCGGTTTGCCCTCGCAGCCAGGCAGCGTCATTAAAGTCTATAGCGGTCCAGTCCACCGGAGGTGCCACCCTGCCCTTGAAATATCTCCACTCCTCATCGGTATCAATAATGGGTGTGTCTTCACTCGCCGAGCCACCCTGGAGAACCGAGACATTGTCTACCACCGTGATCCCACGGCTTAAAAGAAGCAGGTGAAGCTCGGAATCATCGCCGCCCCCGAACCAGCCGCCACCGCTGCTGATGTGCCGGCCGCTGTAGGAAAATCGCCTGACCTCGGACTTGTCGGAATCATCACTGGCATCCCAGGCCGTGCCGAAGCGGTTGTCCTGTAAGGGGTCGATCAGCTCGATCGAGGAGCCGTGGCCGTCTGCCCAGCGTGGCCAGTCTCCACCGTCAAAATAACGCACGGTGTCTGCGGTCCGGCCAAGGCCATCCTGCAGGGTGATTCGTTCGCCCCGGTCGCTGAGGCTGCCGAAGTCATCGAGGGATTCCTCGTCGACGGGTCCGAGAACAGCAGCCTCCGGCAGGCCGTAGACCGA
>CAZTRG010000290.1:0-4834 GCA_964615885.1 uncultured Planctomycetia bacterium
GTGAGCTTCAGGACCTTGTCCTCGACCGTGTAGAGGGCGAAGCAGATGACATCTTTTCTCTCGACCTCCGGGATGCTCAGCAGCGGCTTCCTGCGTTGCTGATTTTTTTTCCGTGCGGTGTTTTTTTTCTGCTGTTGTTTCTTCGTTTCGTTCTGCGCGTTGGCGACGGTAGAGGGCAGCGCCAGTGCGAGGGCGAAAGACAGGACAAGGAGTTTTCTTTGAATGGACACGATTCTGTTATCCTGGATTGGTTTCAGGTGGGGTCTTCTCTGCGAAGAAGCGCTCTTCGCCAAACGCTGAGTGTCCAACAGAACGGCGGCCGGTTCCAGATGTCTCCGGTGTTCTTCTCAGAAGCGCAGGCTGAGCCCGATCTTGAAGGTCAGGTCAGATTCCGTCCAGCGCAGGCGGCCCTCGTTGCGGTCGATGCCCTGGTTGAGCACCAGGTACATGTTCGAGCCCGGCTCGTATTCCCAGTGGATCCTGCTCTGGAACCCGACCTGGTCCCCGTCGCTGTAGTACTGCAGGAGGTTGGACCAGTTGAGCTGCGGGGAGAGGCTGACCCGGGTCCTGATCGAGGCGAGCCGCTCCTTGAAGTTGCCCTGGGGCAGGCTGATGGACTCCAGCTCGTAGTCGGCTCGAACGCTGAAGTATTTCGATGGGCGCACGGCGATCTCTGTCTGCCAGGAGCTCCGGTCGCCATCGTAGTAGCCGCCGAAGCTGTGGGAGAATTCGAATTCCACCAGCCGCTTGCTCGATGTGTCGATGCCGACACGGTAGGTCGGCCACCAGTAGTCGCCGGCCGGGATCGAGATTCCCTCACTGCTGGAGACCTCGAAATCGCTCGTCGGCGAGTCATTCTCGTAGGTCACCTTGCTCCACAGCCGGTCGCCTTCGTTGCTGAGGATGTAGAGCGGGTAGAGGGAGTGGCTTGCCGTCTCGAGCTCGTCATTGAGGTCGGTGTAAAAAGAGTTGGAGTAGCTGAAGAAGAGCTGGCGGATGTCGTAGAAATCCCGCGGGCGCGGCTTGTAGCCAAACTCGCTCATGTAGGCACGTACGCTCTCGCGGCGCACAAAGCCCAGAGCCGGGTCAAAATCCTCTCCAACCTGGAAGAACTGGAGATTGGCATTGTACTGGTCATTGGGAAGCTCGATGTTGCCGCCGAAGGAGAGGCTGCTGTCACTGTCGGGACTCTCAAGAAGCGGGTCTCCATCATCTTCTTCCTCCTTCCAGCTGCCGAGCATCCAGAGGTTGCCCTGGAGCACATCGCCGCCGAGGAAGTCAGAGGTTCGCAGCCCGAGGTCCGCGCCGAAGAGGAAGTCCTCGTTGTTGGAGTTGGGGTCGCCGTGGGTAGCGATGATCCCCATGTAGGATTGCTCGAGGATGTTTCGGGAGATCCGGCCGACGAAGACATTGCTTGCAGGAAGGTCCTCGTAGTCATCGACATAGGCGTCGAGCAGGCCGATGTTGTATTCGCCGATCCGGCCGGTGAGCTTCGTGGCTCCGACGATCGACCTCGGCCTCCTGTCGGGGGTGAGTCCAACCTCGCGGCTGAAGAAGGGGATGGGCTCCGCATCCTTGCTCGAGCCCCTCGGTCCGCTCCGCCGCCCGCCGCTGTTGCGGCCGAATTTGAAGATCCCTGCTTCCTGGAGGAAGAAATCGCGTTTCTCCGGGTACTTGATCTTGAACCGGCTCAGGTTGATCTGGGGCCTGTCGATTTCAGTCTCAGCGAAATCGGTGTTGTAGCTCATGCTCAGCGACAGGTTGGGGGTGATCCGGTAGCGCAGGTCGCCGCCGATGTCCATGAGCAGGTCGGTGTCGTCAAGCTCGCGCTGGTCACGGAATTTCGTGATCGCGTAGGGAGTGAACTCGAGGCCGAGTCCCTGCTCGATTCCGCGGATTCCCCTCAGGTTGCCGGCCTCGGAGACCTGGTAGGTGTTGAAGTCCATCAGCGGGCGCGACCAGCGGCCCCATTCATGCCGGCGGCGGATATGGCGGGAGATGTTGATTCCCCAGGTCTCCGCCTCCGGGTCGAAGCTGATGCTCTTGAAGGGAATCTCGACCTCGACCTTCCAGCCCTCCTCATCGATCCGCGCACCAACGCTCCAGATGCCATCCCAGTCGTCGTTGATGTCGGTGTTGTTGGTGACGAGCGCATCTCCCTGGGCACCGTTGGGGTTGACCATGAGCCAGTAGCCGTTGCGGCGGTCGAGGAAGGGGTCAAGCGCTATGCAGACCGCATCGTCCTTCGGCAGCGGTGAGTCGCGCGACATCAGGCGGGAGATGATCTTCTCCGGCTCCCGGTCGAAACACCAGACCCCGATATAGAGCGCCTCGGAGGTATAGACGACACGGAACACGGTTTTCTCGGTTGCCGGCGCACCCTCCTCGGGCTGCTCCTGGCGAAGCGGTTCGGAGACCTGGGCCTTCGCCCAGGCCGCATCGTTCATTTTTCCATCGAGCACCGGCGGAGTTTCCACCCGCAGGGCTGTGATCGAGGGGCGGCGGAAAAGAGCCTCGTTGTTTTTCTCCTCCTGCGCGCTGGCCGCCAGGGGAAGGAGGGCAAGGATGAGGGCCGCGGTGTGAGTTCTCTGGTTGGTCCTGGAAGGCATCGGATCGATTTAGGGAGTGCTGCGCCCGGGACGCGAAAATCGGGCCCGGTTCGAAGCCGTAAGATTAGCAGAGCGCAGGATGGATATCCCGTTTTGATTCCGGTCTCCCGGGGCAGGTCCGGCTGTTGGTTCAGGCTCCGGCCTGGGTGCGAAGCAGGTCTTCCAGGGTTTCCCGCCGGCGGATGAGCTTCGCCTCCCCATCCTGCAGCAGGAGCTCGGCGGGGCGCAGCCTCGAGTTGTAGTTCGAGGCCATCGAGGCGCCGTAGGCGCCGGCGTTGTGGAAGGCCAGCAGGTCTCCCTCGCGGATTTCCGGGATCATCCTCGCGGTGGCCAGGTCGTCGGGTTCGCAGAGCTGGCCGACGATCCTGTACTCGGCCGGCTCGCCGCCGGGATTGGACAGGTTGGTGATCTCGTGCCAGGCTCCGTAGAGGCGCGGCCGCAGGAGGTGGTGGAAGCCGGTGTCGACCCCTGCCAGCACCTCGCCGTCGTTTTTCTTGAGGCCGGTGACCCGGGCCAGCAGTCTGCCGGCCCGGCTGACCAGGTACCTTCCGGGCTCAAACCAGAGCTCGAGCTCCTTGCCGTGTTCCTGTGAAAAGTTCCTGTAGAGGGGTTCGAGGCACCGTGCGATCCCGGCAAGGTCGATGACCGAGTCTTCCTCGCGGTGGGGGACCTTGATGCCGCCACCGAAATCGAGGTACTCCAGCCCGGGGATGCTCCCGGCGGCCTCAAAGAGGGCTCCTGCAGCCTCCAGGAAAACATCTGCATCGAGGATGACAGAGCTCGAGTGCACATGCAGCCCCTCGATCCGGACCTTGCTGCTGCGGGCCAGCTCGCAGGCGGCGTCGAGCTCCTCCAGGGCTATGCCGAATTTCGAATCGGCCCGCCAGCGCTCGACAGCCTCGGGGCTTTCGCCCGCCCGCAGCCAGGGCTTGAGCCGCAGGCAGCAGGCCTTGTCCGCCCCATCGCAGCCGGCAAATTTCTCCAGTGTGCTGAGGGAGTCAATGTTGATCCGCGCGCCGAGCCGGGCTGCGCGGTCGAGGTCGGCGGCGGAGGGGAAGCTCGGGGTAAAGAGGATGCCGGAGGGGCTGAAGCCGGCCCGCAGCCCCAGCTCGATCTCTTCGACCGAGACCGCATCGAGACCCGTTCCCTCTTTCCTGAACAGCCGCAGCACCTCGATGTTGCTGAGGGCTTTCGCGGCGTAGAGGATCCTGTGCGGCAGCTTCGAGAAGGCGGCGCGAAAGGTGGCCAGCTGTTCCTGCATGATCCGGGCATCGTAGACATAGAGGGGGGTTCCCCAGGTCTCACAGAGAGCCAGGGGGTCGAGGCCGCCGGGGAGTCCTGTGTTCGCTTCGGGGCTCATGGCCGGCTAGTCTTTCAGAGCGCAAAGCGCGGGGAGGTCGAGGTCTCGGAGAGCTTCGAGCCGGGTGAGCAGCTCCCCGGTGCGCTCGAGGCTCCTGGGGTAGTTCCTGGCTGAGAGCAGGTCGAGGTGCCAGCAGATCTGTCCGTGCGCGCCCCAGCGGATGGCGGCCGGCAGCAGCCGCTTCTCGTTTTCCTCCAGGCCGCGGATGGAGTCATACTCCCGCAGGAAGCAGGCGAGCAGCTCGCCCTCCAGCTGGTTTTCTACAAAACAGAATCCATTGATCGCGGTACCGATGTCGAAGAGGAAGCTGTCGATGCAGCATTCTTCGAAATCGATCACGGCGGCGAGCTTTCCACCCTGGAAGATGGTGTTTTCAGGGAACAGGTCGGCATGGACCAGGCCGCGCGGCAGCTGTTCGCCGCCGAGCATCTCCCTGAGGACCGCTGTCTGTTCAAGGAACCGGCCGAGGATGGTCCCTTCACCATGGACCGATCCGCCGTGAACATCCCCCCCGAAGCGCGAGGCGAGCTCCTGGCTGTCTTTGAGCTGCACGAAATTCAGCCTGTCAAAGCCCTGCGGTGCTTCGATCCGGTGTAATTCACCGAGTGTACGGGCAACCTCCGCAACCGTTTCCGGGTTGAGCCCGGGGTTTTCACCTTCGATGTACTGGTAGAGAACCACCGGGCCGGAAGGAGTGGAGGAGACAACACTGCCATCGGTCCTGCGGATGGCAAAGGCGGCCTTGAAGCCCCTGGACTCGAGGTGCTCGAGTACCGATAGCTCCCCAGCGATCTCCAGCGGCGATTTCTGCCTGCAGATGCGGTAGAGAAAGGTTCCCGAAGAGGTCTCGAGGGCGTAGTTGGTG
>CAZTRG010000291.1:0-6301 GCA_964615885.1 uncultured Planctomycetia bacterium
CTCAAGGAGGCCGGGGCCAGGGACATCATCGAGTACCCCTTGAACAAGGTGATTGATTAACAGGTCGAATGAAAGCCCCTGGTCGCAGGGGAGGGGAGCGACTGTTTTGCTCCGGAAGGCTTCGTGATGAGTGAAATCGCAGAGAGTGTAGCGGGGATCATTGCCGATGTCCGCGCCCGCGGAGACCAGGCACTGCTCGACTATACCGAGCGCTGGGACGGGGTGCGCCTGGAGGAAGGGGGCCTGCGCGTCGGCGCCGGGCTCCGCGGTGCTGCGGTGGAGGAGAGTGATTTCGCTGCGGCCTTCACCAGGGCAGCGGCCCGGATCGAAAAATTTCACAGCCGGGTGAAGCCGCGAACGAGCCTCTTCGAAGATGAAGAGGGCGTGCTGATGGGACTGCGCTGGACACCGATTCGCTCGGTCGGGCTCTACGTCCCCGGTGGCAAGGCGGCCTATCCCTCGACCCTGGCGATGACGGCGCTGCCGGCAAAGATTGCCGGGGTGGAGCGCATCGTTGTCGTTTCTCCCCCGGGGGCCGATGGAGAGATCAGCCCCCAGGTGCTGATGGCCGCGAAGATCCTCGGGATCGAGGAGGTCTACAGGGTGGGCGGAGCGCAGGCGATTGCCGCGCTGGCGATCGGCACCGACAGCATACCGAAGGTCGACAAGATCTTCGGCCCCGGCAACGCCTTTGTTGCCGAGGCCAAGCTCCAGCTCTTTGGCGAGGTGGGTATCGACATGTTCGCCGGCCCCAGCGAGCTGGTGGTCTACGCAGATGAAAGTGCCGACCCCGGCTGGGCCGCAGCCGACCTCCTCGCCCAGGCCGAGCACGACGAGAGCACCCGGGTTACCCTCCTGGCCTCCGGCGAGGGAGTCCTCAAGGCTGTTCGCCAGTGCGTCGATGAGCTTCTGGTGGAGAGCCCGAGGCGGGAGACGATCGAGATTTCGCTTGAGCGAAACGGCTGCTTCGAGGTGGTCACTGACCCGCGGCGCGCTGCCGACAGGATCAATGAGATTGCCCCGGAGCACCTGTCCATCCAGGTGGCCAACCCCTTTTCAATTCTGCCCCTGGTTAAGAACGCCGGGGCTATCTTCCTTGGCAAGGAGAGCCCGGTTGCCATCGGTGATTACTTCGCCGGCCCCAACCACGTCCTTCCCACCGGGGGAACGGCACGTTTTGCCTCCTGCCTCTCGGTCGAGGACTTCATGAAACGCTCCAACCTGGTGCGCATGGGCCTCGATTTCACCCAGGCTGCGAGCCGGGATGTGGAGGAGCTGGCGCTGGGGGAGGGACTTCCCGCCCATGCCGATTCGGTTGCCCGCAGGCGCGAGGTGCCCGCCCCGGAGCGGGTCCCCAGCGGCTTGAAGGCCGTAACTCCCTACCAGCTGGTGGAGGAGGAAGGGGAGACCAAGCTCAACCAGAACGAGTCACCCTGGGATATCCCCGTGGAGCTCAAGGACGAGATCGCCGGGCGGATCAGGGAGCTTCCCTGGAACCGCTACCACCAGGGTATCCCCCAGGACTTTCTCGACCGGATCGCCGCCGATGCAGGCCTTCCGGCCGGCAGCGTGCTGGCCGCTTCGGGCTCCAATCTCATCCTGCAGTGGGTCTTCGAGGCCTTTGCCGGTCCCGGGAGATCGGTTCTTGTCCCCTCACCATCTTTCTCGCTTTACCCGCTCTGGGCCAGGGTGACGGAGTCGCGGCTCGATGAGGTTCAGCTTGCCGATGACCTGTCCTACGATGCGGAGGCGGTGCTGGCGGCTGTCAGCGAGGGGCGCCCGGATGTAACGGTCCTCTGCCTGCCGAACAATCCGACGGGATCGGAGCTGGCAAGGGAGGAGGTCAGGAAGATTGCCGCGGCGGCCGGGGAGTATGGAGGCCTGCTGGTGATCGACGAGGCCTACCGGGAGTTCAGTGCGGAGAACTTCGACCGAACCTCCCTGGTGAAGGAATTCGACAACGTGGTCCTTGTGCGAACCTGCTCCAAGGCTTTCTCTGCTGCGGGCATGCGGCTGGGCTACCTGCTGGCGCCGGTGGCGCTCGCCACCGAGCTGTCGAAGCTGGTGCCGCCTTTTCACCTCGGGCTCTTCACCGCTGTGCTCGGTGATGTCCTGTGGGAGAACAAGGCGCTCTTTGAGGAGCGTGCTGCAACACTGAATGCCGAGCGCCAACGGATGCAGGAGGCGGCAGCTGAGATTGAAGGTGTGAAGGTTTTTGCCAGTGAGGCGAACTTCTTCCTCTTCAAGGTTGCCGACGCAGGCCGGGTACACGATGGGCTGAAGGAACGCGGGATCCTCATTCGCAGGCAGGGTGGCAATGAGCGCCTTGAGAACTGCCTCAGGGTCAACGCCGGAACGACTGAAGAAAACGACAGCTTCCTGGACTCTCTGCGTGAGATCCTGGGCTGAGCCGAAAGGAAAAATAAGATGTCGAGCAGAAGACAGGCAGAGGTCAGGCGGGAGACAAAGGAGACGAAGATCTTCCTGCGTCTGGACCTCGATAAGGCCGGAGAGCCGAAGATCGCAACCGGGGTCGGCTTTTTCGACCACATGCTCGAGGCCCTTGCCGTCCACGGACGCATCGGAGTTGAGCTTGAGGCGGAGGGAGACCTCCACATCGACCAGCACCACCTTGTCGAGGACGTCGGGATCGTATTCGGCCAGGCGCTCAGGGAGGCGCTTGGAGAAGACCTGAGAATCCAGCGTTTTGCCGCCGCCTACGCACCGCTGGACGATGCCCTGGCGCGAGCCGTCGTGGATATCAGCGGCCGCGCCTACCTCCACTACGGAATCGAGGTGAGCAGGCCGATGGTAGGTGATTTCGACACTGACCTGGTGCTGGAGTTCTTTACAGCTCTCACCGCCAATGCGCGCCTGAACCTGCATCTTGACCTCATTCGCGGCCACAACGCCCATCACCAGCTGGAGGCGTCTTTCAAGGCCTTCGCCCTGGCACTCAGGAGTGCTGTCAAGCTTGACGGCAGCCTTGCAGAGGTCCCCTCCACCAAGGGGAGCCTGAGCGAAGACGAGTCGAGGAAGACCTCGGAGGATGAGGCCGAATGAGCCTGTTTCCTGATTTTGAATACTCGAGGATCTTCCCCGCCATCGATCTGCGGGGGGGGCGCTTCGTGCGCCTGGTGGAGGGAAGGCGCGATGCCGAGATCCACTATGGAGACGACCCCGTAGCGGTAGCGCTCGGCTGGATTGAACAGGGTGCCGAATGCCTGCATATCATCGATCTTGGCGCGGCCTTTGGCGAGGCCGATAGCTCCGAGGTGATCCTCGAGATCGCCTCGCGGGTCGATGTGCCGGTCCAGACCGGCGGCGGGATTCGCGACGCGGATGCGGTGAGCCGTTTTCTCGATGGAGGGGTGGCCAGGGTGCTGCTTGGAACAAGGGCCTTCAAGGATCCGGAGTTTCTCGCCCGGCAGGTGGAGCGCTATGGAGAGAGCCGGGTTGTCGCCTGCCTCGATACCCGGGATGGCCAGGTGCAGGTGGCCGGCTGGGAAGAGGAGAGCGGCCTGGATCTTGCCGCCGGCATCGAGCTGGTGCGTGGCGCCGGTGTTCGCCGGCTCCTGGTGACCGCCACCGACCGGGACGGAACGCTCAGTGGCCCGCGGGTCGAGCTCATCGAGCGGGTGCTCTCCGAGGGAGATATCAGGGTCATCGCGGCGGGGGGGATCGGCTCCCTTGCCGATGTCGACAGCCTGCTGAGCCTGTCGCATCCACTGCTGGAGGGGGTCGTGGTCGGCCGCGCCCTCTACGAGGGCCAGGTGGCGCTGCAGGGTGCCGTCGAGCTGGCAAGAGAGCGGGGCGAGGGAGCGGCCTGAAACATGGAAATCAATATCCAGGAACAGAGGTAATTGAAATGGATGAGCTTCTCGACGGTCTGAAGTATGACGACAATGGCCTGATACCGGCGGTGGTGCAGGATCACGTTGACGGGCAGGTGCTGATGGTAGCCTACATGAACCGCGAGTCCCTGCGCCGGACCCTCGAGGGCGAGCACACCTGCTTCTGGAGTCGCTCGCGCCAGGAGTTCTGGGTGAAGGGCCTGACCTCCGACAATACCCAGCGTGTGGTGCAGGTCGGGATTGACTGCGACAAGGACTGCCTGCTGGTGCTCGTTGAGCAGCAGGGCAAGGGTGTTGCCTGTCATACAGGTGAGCGTTCCTGCTTTTTCCGCGGCATCGACCGCCAGAGCGGAGAGCTGAGCCCGATCCCCATGGAGGGGTTTAAAGGGGTCTGAACGTTCCGGTAAGGCCCGAACACTGGAAGATCTGCGTTCGTCTGAGAGGGCCACAGTTCGCCTCAGACGCATTCTGCTGTCTATGGGGATATCCCGGTCTACGGGGCACTGAAGGCACCCAGGGGCTCCCAGGGCCGTCAGAGAGGCTCTCAGGCCTCTTCTTCGCCTGCATCTGCACGGAGTGCTTTGCGCAGGATTTTACCGGTCGAACCCTTGGGAAGGTCGTCGAGGATTTCAAAGAGCCGCGGGTACTTGGAGGCCGAGAGCTGTTCCCTGGAGAAATCGAGCAGCTCTTCAACAGAGACCTCGCAGTCCTCCTTGAGAGAAACGAAGGCCTTGATCTCCTCGCCGTATTTTTCGTCAGCCACGCCGACCACCGCGGCCTCGCGGATGGCGGGGTGGCCGTAGAGGACCTCCTCCACCTCGCGCGGATAGACGTTGAAGCCGCCGCGGATGATCATGTCCTTCTTGCGGTCGACGATGAAGAAATATTCATCTTCATCCATGGTGCCCATATCCCCGGTGTGGAACCAGCCGCCGCGGAAGGCCTCCTCGGTCGCCTCCGGCCGCTTGTAATAACCCTTCATGACGTTGTAGCCCCGGATGACAATCTCGCCGACCTCGCCGGGGGGGACCTCCTTGTCAGCCCCATCGACGACCTTGACCTCGCAGCCGCTGATGGCCAGCCCGATGGAGCCGATCTTCTTGGGGCGGTACATCAGGTTGAAGGTGGCCACCGGGGAGGTCTCCGAGAGCCCGTAGCCCTCGAGGATGTTCACCTGGTATTTCTCGTCAAAGTCCTTCATGACCTCAACCGGCATCGGTGCTCCACCGGAGTAGCAGTATTTCAGGCTCGAGAGATCGTAGCGTCCGGCTCCCTCGAAATTGAGCAGGGCGAAGTACATTGTCGGGACGCCGGCAAACTGGGTCACGCTGTCACGCTCCATGACCTCCAGTGCGGCCTGGGGCTCGAAGCGTTCAAGGTAGCTCAGTGCTGCGCCTCCCATGATGCTCGTGTTCTGGTTGGAGGTCTGCCCGAAGGAATGAAAGAGCGGCAGGGCACAGAGGCTGACATTGCCGGGCCCGAAGAGCTCGTGCCGGCCCGGCTCTCCCAGGAGCTGCTCGGTGCAGAACTGGGCATTGGAGTACATGTTGAAATGGGTCAGCTCAGCACCCTTGGGCTGGCCGGTGGTTCCCGAGGTGTAGAGGATGACGGCTGTGTCCTCGCTGGAGGTGAGGGCCAGGTCGCATTCTCCATCGGGGTCCACCGCGGGTGAATCGACCATCGTGAGGGGCCCCTTGCTCTCATCGAAAAGAAGGAGGTGCTCACAGCCGGCGGCGGCCTCAAATCCCACCCGGGCGGCCTCGGAGTATTCTGACCAGGCGACCAGGGCTACAGCGTCTGAATCATCGAGGTAGTAGCCGAGCTCGCGGCCCACAGCCAGGTAGCTGACGGGTACGACGGTGCCGCCGGCCTGCAGGATGCCGTAGTAGGCGATGGTGAAGCTCATCCGGTTGGGGCAGAAGAGCGCAACATTGTCCCCGGGTTGCACCCCGAGCTGTCTGAGATGGGCAGCGAAGGCCACCAGCTGCTTGAGGAATTCCCTGTAGTTCAGCTTTCTGTCGTCATGAATCAGGGCCGTTTTTTCGCCGAAGTGGCGACAGGAAATATGGGCAGAACTGGCGAGATTCAGGGACATTTCAGGCGGTCCAGGGACTTGGTTTTCCGGTTTCAGAGCGCATTTCGGCTTTCACCTGCGGGCTGGAAAGCATACACCAGGAGCCTTTTTAATTGCACTCGGGTTCCAGCGGCCCGGCAAGCTCCCGGTGGTAGAACAGGCGGCCGGGGATGGTCGGCATAAAGCTGGCGGGCACCCAGGGGTCGGGGCCGTAATGAAGCGCTGACCACAGGCTGAAGCCCTGCCATTGCATTCCCCTGCCCAGCACCCCGTCGGCTCCGCCGATTCCATAGGCGGCCTGCAGGAAGAGGCCGGGGCCGATGGTGTTGGCCCAGGCCGGCACGAGCGTGGTGCGGCTCTTGAAGCTGGTGAT
>CAZTRG010000292.1:0-3612 GCA_964615885.1 uncultured Planctomycetia bacterium
TTGCACCAAGGGGCCCAGTGAAAGCAGGGTTGCCGTATACCCTGCCAGGGTCAACGGGGGAGAGGTCGAAATCGACCTCGGATAAAAAAAGGCAGCAACACGAGCAGTTGTGTTGCCGCCTTTTTCAGATCGCGGCCTGAACGGTTAGCCGCAGATCAATTTTCGAGCTGCAGGTTCAGCTTGCGGGCTTGGCCTCTTTGGCCTTCTTTGCTGCAGGCTGAGCTGCCTTGACAATCAGTGCTGCGGCACTCTTTTCGCAGCCTGCTCCGCGGATGGCCTTGACCAGGGTTCCAGCGCTCTTCTCACACTTGAGAGAAGGAATGCCGGTCACCAGGAGCTTGGCGGCAGACTTGTCGCACTTGTTGGAGCGGACACTGACAGCCAGCTTGGCGGCGGACTTGGAGCAGAAGCCCTTCTTGGCGGAGACCTTGACGGTCTTCGACTTGTCACAGGCTGATGCGCAGGCATCTGCGGCCTTGACGATCAGAGCGGCAGCGCTCTTATCGCAACCGGCGGCGCGAACAGAGGCGACCAGGGTTGCGGAAGTTTTGTTGCACTTGAGCGCGGGAATGCCCGTGGCAATGAGCTTGGCAGCAGCTTTGTCGCACTTATTGGAGCGGATGCTGACAGCCAGCTTAGTGGCGGCCTTGGAGCAGAAGCTCTTCTTGGCGGCAACCTGGGCGGTCTTGGATTTGTCGCAGCCGGAGGCGGCCTTGACGATCAGGGCGGTGGCGCTCTTGTCACAACCAGCGGCGCGAACAGAGGCGACGAGCGTTGCTGCAGCCTTGTTGCACTTGAGTGAGGGGATGCCGGTCACCAGGAGCTTGGCGGCAGACTTGTCGCACTTGTTGGAGCGGACACTGACAGCCAGCTTGGTGGCGGCCTTGGAACAGAAGCCCTTCTTGGCCTCTACTTTGACAGGGGCCTTTGCAGATTTCTTATTATCAGCAAAAGCGGTGAAGCCAAGCCCCAGTAAAAGAGCTGCGGCCGCAGTGAAAACGATACCCTTACGCATAACAATTCCTCCTTAGAGATTTGATAAGCAGTCGTATGCCCCCCAGGGGCTTCAGTCCAGGAAATCGTGACCTGGATTGAATAAAGCAGAAAGTCGTGAATTACGGTCTGGAGCCACCGTGACTCCTGGCCCACACTTTACCTTCAATACAAAAGATTAAGTCATAGCCTCAATTTAGTCTATGGCTTTACCACATATCTATAGTTCCCGTTCTTCCTGTAATTCGTGTTTAACCGCGAAAAATTCAGCTTTTATTGCCTCAAAGGTGCTCTATAACACCTTTTCATTCCGCGACTATGTGAAGCGAGTGGAATCATAACAATGGATATAAACAGGCTGTTAACTGTCGAGGTGTTCTTTGGATAAAAAGAGAATCCCAGGTCGTTATATTGTCATTTCCATCCTGCTTTTTGCGGTCATTTTCTCCCTGGCACTGGCGATCTCTGTTAAGTCCGTAGTTAAAAAAATGGATTCCCCAGAAAACGAGGAAGCCTCGGGAGTCGACAAGTAATTGCTGGCTGCGAAGGGGGTACTTTTACCGGTTTCATCTGGTTAGTATCCGGGCCCTTGACTATACTTCCCGTCGTTAAGGATAAGATTTTTAACGGAGATGCCTGATGAGCGATTCGGCAGATACACACGAAGTTGAAGTAGAGGTGAGTGATCGCTACGAGCTGAGTGATCTCTTTGGCGAAGAAAGCCCTGATACCCAGGATTTCCTCAAGGCCACGGGGGTTGTTGTTCTGCTGGTGCTCCTGGTATGGGCCCTTAGCATCCCCTTTACCCTGTAACCAGGATCTTCAAAGCCGGAGTTTCAAAATGTCATCACATTCGGAGCCTTATGCAAACGGGTTTGGTATCCTCGCAGGAATCCTGATTCTCTGGATAGGAACCCTCGCCCTGGTATTCGCTGTAAATATCTTCTTCAGCTCAGGCGAGGGAGGGGAGGACGCTGGTGAAGAGGAGAGCAGGGTGGGCTCGCAAATGATCGATGTGGCTTCGACGGAAACCGGGACGGCCTACAGGTTAATAACTCTCAGACATGCCAGTCCGGAACCTGGTCTACCAGGGCTCACGAAAATCTGAAACCGGAGAGATCCTGGTTGAAGGAAAGGTCCCCGAGCCTGGGCATAAGGTTTCCCTCGTGCGCCGGCGATCCCCCTGGGACCCTGAGCGGGATATTGTCCGGGTTATTGTTGGCAGCGATCCCGCAAGGGCCGATGTGCTTATAGAAGCCGAGGGGATAGAGCCCGAGCATTTTCGTCTCTATCATTCCCTTAAAGATGACAGCCCCAATGACCTGAAGGTGATTGTCGATGGGACCGTGGGCATTAACGGTCGAACAATCCCTCATACGGAATGGTATCCGCTTGAAAACGGAGATGAGGTTCATTGCTCAACCTGGATTTTCCGTTACGAGCAGCTTGATTGAAGGATGGCCGCCGGCAGGGAGGCGCAGAAGGTCTTTGCAATCGCCAGCCCGGACCAGACAGCGGCGAGCCCCAGCAGGACCTGGGCAGCTGCGTTGAATGCAGCGCCGGCAGTGTTGCCGGCCTGCAGCAGGCGGATGGTCTCGTAGCCAAATGCCGAAAAGGTGGTGAAGCCGCCTAGTATGCCCACAACAAGAAACAGGGAAGGGGTTGCCTCAAAGTTGTTTGTTTTCCCGGCAACCAGCCCGATTAGAAAACACCCTGTAATGTTCACTGCGAAGGTTGCCCAGGGGAAGCCCCCGGAAGAAAGGCTCCTGAAAAGAATCCCGGCAAGGTATCTCCCGCTGGCCCCGAGTCCTCCTCCGATAGCTACGGTGATAAGATCTTTAAGCATGAATTTTCGGGCAGGAAATGAAATTTAAGGTCTTCCCTGGCGTGCTATTTCCGGGTCAGTTTTTTGATTCCGGAATAAACCGCCTGGTCATCGTCCGGGCCCCGGTAGGTGAATGGGTAGTGTTGATTCTTCTTGGGGCTGGAATAGCTCCACGAACACAGAGACTTGACGCAAATCTCGAGGGCCTGGAGGGCCTCCTGTCCGGACTTGGAATCATCAACACAGAAGATTGCCTTCGATCTCTTGGCGAGCTTGACAACCATCAGGTTGATGCGCTCAAGGGGGGTGCCGTTGAAACGAGGAAATAGCACATTCGCCTCATCGCCGACTTCATTTGCAACCCGGCCGTTGGCGGGGCCGCTTGCGGAGACCTTCAGTTTCGGGTGCGCGGTCCGTGCAATCCTGATTAAGGATGCGCAGCCGGCCGGGGACGAGATGAGTTCATGGTCATATTTCTTTGAGGTGTGCTCTTCGGCCACCTGCGCAAGGACATTGGCATAGCCTTTATTGCGAATCCATTCCGAGGCGTTTTTTGTTGCGGCCTCTACAGCGCCAGCTCCTTTCAGGACCTGGTCCTGGCCGGAGCTGAAGAAGCCCAGGACGACCACGGCTCCCTGCTTGTCGCAGGCCTCAATAACCCGGGAGACCCTTGCAAGGTCATCTTTGCGAAGAGACCCGTCGGGGTTGAAGGCCGAGTTGAGTGCGCCCTGGTAACCTGGTCCCGCCCCTTGCAGGTTCAGCAGGATGGTATTTACGCCGCTTGAGAGATACGA
>CAZTRG010000293.1:0-4336 GCA_964615885.1 uncultured Planctomycetia bacterium
GTATCCCTGCACTGGTACCACTCCAGCAGGGGACCGGACATTCTCAAGAAACACAATCTTCCCCGCTCCGGCAATACCCTCTTCATCGGGTCAAAGGGAATGCTGCTGTGCGACTTCGGCAAGCGGAAGCTCTACCCGGAAGAGAAATTCAAAGATTTCAAGAGCCCGGACAGCTTCATTCCGAAATCTCCTGGATTTCACAAGGAATGGATCATCGCCTGCAAGGGAGGCGAAGCGGCCACCTGTAATTTTGATTACTCCGGCCCCATGACAGAAACCGTTCTGCTGGGGAATGCCGCCTACCGCTGCGGCAAGAGCTTCGACTGGAACGCGAAAAAACTCGAGGCCGTCGGGACCCCGGAAGCCAGGGCCTACACCCACTCCTCCTTCAGGAAAGGCTGGGAGGTCTCCATCTAGGAAGAGCTGCTGGCAGGCTGAAATCCAGAAGAACAAGACCCGGAGCTTTTACGGATGAAACGGAGAACTTTCCTCGAAAAAACCGGTGCTCTTCTCGGACTCTCCATGGCTGGTGGATTCCCCCAGGTCTGCGCATCAGGACAAAGGCTCCCGGCATCCGAGCGCGTCAGGCTTGCAGTCATCGGAGTCAATGGCAGGGGCAACAACCTCCTGAGGACCTTTGCTTCGAAGAAAGAGGTCGAGATTGCATCGATCTGCGATGTCGACTCCCGCGTGCTCAACAGGAGAGTCTCGGAAACCAAACAAGGCGGACGCCACAACCCCGCCGGACTCGGTGATTTCAGAAAGGCCATCGATGACAAGAGCATCGATGCAATTGTCCTCGGGACACCTGATCACTGGCATGCCCTCCCGACCATCTACGCCTGTATGGCCGGCAAAGACGTCTATACCGAGAAGCCGGACAGCCACAACATCCTGGAGAGCTGTACCATGGCGGCCGCTGCCCGAAAGCATAAGCGCGTGGTCCAGATGGGAACCCAGGCGCGAAGCGGCCCCCATATGAAGGAGGCCAACCAGTACATCGCCAGCGGCGCACTCGGCAAGGTCCGCTATGCGACCGCCTGGGAGAGCATGAAACAGGGCAGCCTGGGACGACCCGCCGACGGAAAAGCTCCCGCTGGAGTCGACTACGACATGTGGCTGGGCCCTGCTCCGAAGAGGCCCTTCAACCGCCTGCGCTTCCACGGTAACTGGCGCTGGTTCTTCGATTACGGCACCGGCGATGTCGGCAACGATGGCGTCCACAGAATCGACTATGCACGCTGGGCACTGCAGACCGGGCTCGAAGCCCAGGGTGAAAAGCTGCCGGCGCTGCCCCGCAGTGTCTCTGCCACCGGGGGAAAATTCTATTTCAATGATGCCCAGGAATGGCCGGACACCCTGATGGCGAATTTTGACTACGGCAATTGCCTGCTCACCTATGAAATGCGGATCTGGTCACCCTACAAGCTTCACGGCGAAGCCGAGGGCGCTGCGGTCTACGGCGACAAGGGCTACGTCATCCTTGCCAACGGACGCTGGCGCGCATTCCGCCAGGGCGGTGCGCTGGTGAAAGAATCATCAGGCGGATCGAATCTCGACCAGACAAGTATCCATGTTCAGGATTTTCTCAACTGCATCAAGAGCAGGGAAAAGCCCGCGGCCGACCTGGTTACTGTCGGCCACCCCTCCAGCATGCTCTGCCACCTTGCCAACGCATCCTGGCGCTCGCGATCGACCCTCCAATTCGATCCGGCCACGACCAGCTTCAAAGGCAACAGGAAGGCTGCCCCTTACCTCGGCAGGGCCGAATACCGCGCCCCCTGGAAGCTGCCGAAGCTCTCCGAGCTCTGAGAGCTCTCCCCGGTCCCCGCAGAGCTGCCAACCCTGATAAGAACCGAACTTCCCCTGCTCATCGGCAAAGCAGGAAAGAAAAAATATGGGAAGGGGATGCAATCGGCCAACCAGCACCCATAATCCCCAATGATCTGAAAAGAACCGTGCACGTTTCAATCTTCGAGAATCAAGATTCGAGATTCGAGAAAGAAAACAGATCACCTGCGCTGCACCAAGCAGCCGACCTGGTAACCGGAAATTTCCCTCGAAAAGAACCGGGGAGTTCTGGGTGCCGGCCGGATCCGTGAAATTCAATATTACGATTTCACGATCTGCATTCGGGGCCGTTAGGCCCGGGGCAAAATCAGCTGCAGCGCGAATGATTGTACAGCAGGGGTGGCCTGCAAAGCCCTGTCGGGCATCCGTTGTTTTCCTCCAGGGGCTGCATTGAACTGCAGCTTAAATGTCCTGCGGGGAAACAGGGCGGGTGTACTGGCTTTGCCAGCATGGCTCCAATCCTGCATTTTGAAGCTACAGAAAGCGGCCTGCCACCTGGCAGCCTGCAAGGAGGATGAATGCCAACTGAACATGCAACTTATTCACTCACCCGGACAAAAACAGCACTCGCAATGGTGCTGGCTATCCTGGCCTGCTCCATCCCGCTGGAACAGCTCACAGCGCAGAACCGCGCCGGCCGGGGTAAAAAAGCTTTGCGGAACATCGACAAACAAAAACACTCCCTGCAAAAACAAACCAGGGCAACCGTCAACAGGCAGCTCCAGGCCGGGCTTGCTGAAATCGACGATGGACTCGAACCAGTGCCCATCGACACACCCACCGGACGACTCCAGGCAAACCCGCCGCGCCCTGAGCGCATCTGTTATGAAGCCCTCGGGCGCCGGACTGCAGAGCACAACGCGATCCTTTACGTGAAGTATGCAAAGGGTGACCACCGGCTCGGCGCTGTGATTCACCTGGCACCTGAAGGCAGGCCCATCGTGCTTCGAGACGATGGGAAGGGCTTTGATGAAACCGCCGGAGATGGATCCTACGCCGGCCTGGCCGATCTCGACCTTGATGGGCTGGCAGAGTGGCGCGAGATGATCAACGATGCGGCCCTGGAAGGCGCTGAGGTGATGCGCTTCAACGGCCGCTCCCTGGCCGGCAGCGAACCTGTTAACCAGGCCGATGCTCCTGCAGCAGTGGCCCCTGGCGCTCTCAACCGGCAGGCACTGCGGCCAGCCCCGGTTGAAGATCTCTCCGACGATGTGTGCCGGGCGGCCAACGTGAGCTCACTCCCCCCGGTTCTTCTTCCACCCCCCCCTGTTCTGGATCCTGAAAAGACCCTCCTCATCAGGGACCTCGGTGTCGTGGAAGACCCTTCCCGGACCTTCGACCCCTGCAGTGGCATCGGCACTCCAGGGGGCATATGGACCTTCCGCCATGTCATGGAGCAAATGGCCAATCAGCAGGAAACCGGCATCTCAGCGGCCGAATTCACCAGGCGCTGGCTGCAGCAATGGAAATTTAACCTCAGCATCAATTTCCATCTCCTTCCCGCCCGTAGCGATATTATCCAGAAAGTGATCGAACCATGGGAGCTCAACAGTGGCGGGCCCGGCCAGCCTCTTGACCTTGACGAGGCACCCTTCAAGCTGGTCGCGATCGTTAACCGGGTCGACCTGCGTGAAAACCTTTCCTACGGATCCGGCAGCGCCGGAGAGGCGAGGCTGGTATTCGGCGTAACCGACCGAAGCGGCGGGGGCTGCCTCATGATGCCCTTCGCGGTCATCTTCGAGTACGGCATCCAGAAAGACAACTGCCTTGAGCTCCAGCAGTGGGCCGCACAGTGGTACGACCTGAACAACCTGGTCCTCGGCTCACCGGCCTACAACGCTGCCCTCGAAGACATCACCGAGCAATTCGTCGCTGCCGGTGCTGACCCGGCGAAGCTGCCCAACAAGAGCGCCCTGAACCAGATCCGCACCAATGAGAACGCGCTGGACCCCCTCTGGGAGCTGCGGGAATTCAGGATCCAGGGCCCCGGGCATTACGACTCCGGCCACCTTCGTTCCGTGGCTGTAGCCATGACCCCGGACCTCTCATTCAACCAGACCTCGACACTCGCCGACTTCATCAACCAGAACGAGGCGGCCATCCTGTCGGGAACCTACGATGTCCCCCTCTCGCTGCCCGCCGGCGCTCCATTCCTCGGCGCCGGCGCTCCAACCCCATTTGGAATGATCTGGGATGGAGCACCGGGTTGCAGCAGCGTCAGCAACCCCGAGGCCCGCCACCTCTTTTCACTGACAACCTGTAGCGGCTGCCATGCAGGTGAAACAGGAACCTTCTTCCTGCATATTGACCCTATGCAGTCACCAGCCGGGCTCTCCGGCTTCCTGACCGGCACCACGATCCTGGACCCCTGCACCAACCTGCCCAGGGATTTTGCCGACCTCGATCGAAGGAGCATCGACCTCGAAAACCTGGTCAACAGCCCTGCCTTCCCTCCCTGCCTGAGCTTTATGCCTCTTCGACAGCC
>CAZTRG010000294.1:0-2729 GCA_964615885.1 uncultured Planctomycetia bacterium
CACAAATATGCCCCCCCGTGCAGTTTCCTGGTTGAAGAGCCCCCGCCACTGCCGAAAGTTTCCCTGGTCTTCATGATAAATCCTTTCTTTAAAAACCTGAGCTTGAATGACGAACCAACACGGGTCGTCTTTACTCACGGTGTGGTGAAGGGACCATCGATAACGAAAAAAGCAGGCTTTTCTGCGGCAGCGCACAGAAAAGCCCTTAATTTATTCCGCTTAAGATCAACAGGGAGTGCTTTCAGGCATGCTGCAGCAACCGGCACACTGGAGCTTCAAAGCCGGTACAGGACGACTTTCAACAACCCGGCGGGTTGTTCCCGCAATCACCTAGCTCATCCCCGGTTGGATCTTCCCCGCATTCCGGAAAAGGAGATTCCGGCGGCGCCCCGCCCTGGAAGAGAAAGGACAAGGTATAGATCGCATCGGTGAGGCCGACCACTCCGTCATCGTCGGCGTCAAGGGGGTCTATGCAGGCCGGTCCCGGGCCATCGGGGCCGAAGAGCCAGCGAAGTGTCTGCACCGGGTCTGAGATATCGAGCAGGCCATCACCATTTGAATCGGCCCGGATGAAGAAGCCGGGCTTCACCACCGGCTGCACCAGAATGTCCGCCGTTGCGAAGAACACCTCGCCCACCGGGTCATCCCTTTGCCAGGCAACCCAGAGGACATGGCGCCCCCGGCGGTCCGCGGGAACCTGGAAATCGAAGTAATAGTGATTCTCAGAGAAGCGCACGCTGGGCCGCCCGCGGTACTCCATCTGCTCCCAGTTGAGCGCTGTTGAAGGATCCCAGTCTGCTGTCGTCATCCAGACATCCCAGACACTGGGGTCGTGCGGGGCTGTAGCGAGAAAATCGATCTCGATGGTCTCCCCTGCACTCAGCTCGGTGGCCGGCCACTCTGGATCGACCTGGTCAAGCCCCGTATAGGTACGGGCAAAGGCCTCCCGGTCGATCCGCCCACCGCTGGCAAAATGGCCATCCCCTACCCAGGGAGAATAGTCAAAGCCGGGAGGAAGACCTGCCCTCACCGCCTCCGGGATATTTTGTGAAACCTCGTTCCAGGAATAATAGGAGCCGGTCCCATCCATGGCGATCGCTGAGCGCGCCAGGGCGAAATCCGGGTTCTCCGGATTGGACTGGTACACCCGGTAAACCCGGCTCATCGGATAGACGAGCGTCCCGTGCCCGAAAACCTGGACCCCGGAAAACATCATGATACAGGTACACAGCAGGAGTGTTACCTGCCGCTGGTTGATCGTATATCTCATTCCCTCTTGCCCCCTGGCCCTGCGGACCTCTCTATACCCCACGAAATACCAACTACAACCTGAACCATAAGACTAAGGGTGAACCCTGTCCGCTGGCAAGAAAATGGTGCCGGCGCTCCTTATCTGCAATTGGCCGGAGTTGTCTCGCAGCTCAGCTCGTCCTCTGTAGGGTCAGGCCCACAGCCGGGAAAAGGTGCAGGAGGTGTCCGGTTGCCAATGAAGAGAAAGTTGAGCAGGTAGACCGCATCGGTAATGTTCACATCTCCATCGTCATCGACATCCGCTGCCGGCAGGCAGGCAGGCGCCCGCCCGCCGCGGAAAAGGTGCCCGAGGATGAAGATGGCATCGGTAAGCCCCGGCTTTCCATCGGTGTCGGCATCGCCCCGTACAAAACCATCGGCAGCGACCGGCTCCGGAAAATCAACGACGCTATCCAGCCAGTCGAGATACTGCGAGACCCGGGTCTGGTAATCCCGGGAACCATACTGCCCCACCCTGATACCGTTACCGCCCTCACCCCAGGAGTTCAGGCCGGCGATATGAGGCACCCCATCAACGTCGATAAAAACCGGGCCGCCACTGTCGCCCGAGACCCCGACACCTTCGAGGTCTGTAACCCCATCCTCACCCGGCCGCTCGAATATGACCTCGATGAAGTGGTTGTTTACCTCGCTTACAACATTGGTCGCCCGGCGAAGGTTGCCATCGCTGGTGGCACGTCGCTCCCCCTGCAGGCCGGTGGCGTTAACGCCCCGCCCGAACAAAGTTACCAAGGAGCCCAGCTCGTCGCTTCCCCGGTAGATCGGAAGCGGATCTACCCCGCGAACCGGGCGCTGAAAACGCACCAGGGCGATGTCGAAATTATCCCGGTTGCTGCGCCACCTTGGATGCAGGATCACCTCGGCAATCGCGTGAGGAGCTCCATTCACCAGCAGGGAGTCGCCTTCCTCCAGGTCCGCTGCGCAATGCGCCACAGTCAGCAGGTAGGACTCGTGGACCAGTGTCCCGCTGCAGTCATCCGGCTCGAAGAGGGTTACCAGGGCAGGATAATCAGACCCCGCAACAATGTAATCAGCATCATCGAGGTCGTGGCGAATGACAATACCGTGCACAGCAGAAACCGCCAGCACTGCGAGTGCCACTGCAGGTGTCACGAAAAGGCCTCTGGTTCTCATGGTCTTAGCAGCTCCTGGTATTGCTTGAATCCGCATTAAGCCTAAGGGAGGCCATGGACGCTTGCAAGAAAGGGCTGGCCCCGGGTTTTTCATGGTACAAAACCAGCAAACTTTTAACCCACCCTTGCCTCTCACGGGCCAAAAAGGCCAGGGATATTTGCTACACTGGGAAAAAGGAGTTTCCGCATGAAGAAAACCCTCACAGCGATCCTGCTGTCCCTTTTTTCCGGCCTTCCCTTCCTGCCCCTACCCGGGGCAAACAAACCCAACATCATCCTCTTTCT
>CAZTRG010000295.1:0-14597 GCA_964615885.1 uncultured Planctomycetia bacterium
GGGGTCGTAGAAGATCCTCCAGACACCCTGGTTGTGGTCGGTCACGAGGATGCTGCCGTCAGGGGCTACATCCACATCGACCAGGGCGAAGTTGATGCCACGCCCCTTGTGATCCTTCGCTCCACGTTTGGCCTGGGCGAGGATGGTCATCTTTGCCTTCCAGGTGGCTCCGTCACGGTCGAGCTCAAAGGAACAGAGCCGTCCCGGATTGGCGTAGCCCCCGGAGGTGGCCGATTTCCACAGGTAGTCGCAGGCGATAAAGGCATCCCTGTATTCTTCAGGGAACTGGGTGTGTTCGTAGAAGACTCCCCAGTTGGGGGAGCCGCGCCCGACATCCAGGACGCCGGGCAGGCAATCGAGGTAGTAGGATGGGTAGGCACCGACACCCTGCCAGCCCTGGTCGCCGCCGGTGGCCCAGTGGTTGAGCCGTACCGGGCGGTACCACGGCAGGTCGACGTGCCATTCCATGTCGCTGTCGAAGCTGAAGAATTCTCCAAGGTAGTTCATGCCGAGGCTCGGCGGGTTGCGGCCGCCGGCGCCGACACACTCCCATGTTTTTCCGGTCGGGTCGAAGCGAAAGACCGACGCTGTCCGCTCGTAGAGCACCGGCGAGCTCTTCTCGGTAATGTGCTTGCGCTCACTAATGCCGCCGCCATCCCCGCTGACCATGTAGATCCAGCCGTCGAGCCCGCGAAGCAGGGTGTGCGCTGCGTGGTCGCCGCCGGTGTTGAAGCGTTCCCCGAGCCGGCGCTCCCGCTTCAGCGTGCCACCGGCCTTGTAGCCACTGTAGAGCTGTACTCCGTCACCGCCGACAGCGTAGAGGTGGTCGCCGTAGACGACCAGCCCCTGCGGGCCCCGACCGCCAAGCCCCTTGGCGATGACAGTGCTCTTGTCGTAGACCTGGTCGCCATCGCTGTCCTCGAGTCGCCGCACCGCGTTGCCATCGCCAACCAGCAGTCTGCCCTCGCCGTCGAGTACCAGGTCGTAGGAGCCGCCGGTGAGTGACCGGTCGGCGACCTTGTAGATGTGGAAGCCCTCAGGGAGGTTGAACTGGCTGTCGAGGAGCCGGGGCGGCTCGGCTGTTGTTGTCTTGAGGCAGGCCAGTGAGATAAGTACGGCAAGGCAGGATTGCCAGCAGGCGCGGTTCATATTATTTCTCCAATTTGCTTTCGACCTTCAGGGGCTCCTCTTTAATTAGTGTAGCAAATTTACCCGCCCTGTTGCTCCTGCTGAACACGAGGTTTCCTGGGCCGGGTCCTGCATTCTTCCGGATGTTGAGCAGGGGGGTGTTCTCTTTTGCTGGAGTCGCTATGATGTGCTGCATGAATCATTCATCACCTGGCCAGCCAAGCGGCAGCAGGTTGTTCCCGGCTTTCTTACCCGGGGTCCTGCTGATCCTCTCTTCCCAGCTTCTTTCTGCAGAGGAGAAAACAGCGCCGCCTTCCCGGCCCAACTTCCTCATCATCATGGCCGATGATTGCACCTACAACGATCTGCCTCTCTACGGTGGCCAGAACGCTAAGACTCCGAATATTGACCGGCTGGCTTCACAGGGCCTGACCTTCAACCTTGCCTACCTGAGCGAGGCGATGTGCCAGCCATGCAGGGCGGAGCTTTACACCGGCCAGTACCCAATGCGCAATGGCTGCGCCTGGAATCATTCTGCCAGCAGGCCGACAGTTACCAGCATGCCTCAGCACCTGGAGGCCCTGGGCTACCGGGTGGGGCTTGCCGGCAAGGTTCACGTCAAGCCGCAGAAGGCCTTTCCTTTCGAGAGCGTCGGTGGTTTCGATCCCAACTGCGTACGCAATCCGACTCGAAACCATGACCTGAAATCGGCCGGTGAGTTTATGGCGAGGCCTGGCAAGCAGCCCTTCTGCCTGGTTGTCGCCCTCGTCGAGCCGCATGTTCCCTGGGTGATGGGAGACGCGTCGAAGTACCCGCCCAGGAAGATCAAGCTGCCGGCCAATATTGCCGACACCAGGAGGACGCGTGAGGACTTTGGAAGGTATCTAGCTGAGATCACCTACATGGATGGCCAGGTCGGCGAGATCCTCGGTGCTCTCGACCGGTCCGGAAAGGCAGCTGAGACGCTGGTTCTCTTTACCTCAGAGCAGGGCTCCCAGTTCCCGGGTTGCAAGTGGACCAACTGGGATACCGGGCTGCATACGGCGCTCGTGGCCCGCTGGCCCGGCAAGACGGCTGCGGGCAAACGCACCAACGCGCTGGTGCAGTACGCCGATGTTCTGCCGACCCTGCTGGAGGCGGCCGGCGGTGATGCCGGCAGGCAGAACTATGACGGCAGCAGCTTCCTCAACGTGCTGGCGGGCAAGAGCGAAAAGCACCGATCCTACGTCTACGGGATTCACAATAATATTCCTGAGGGCCCGTCCTACCCGATCCGCACCGTCAGCGATGGGAAATACCGCTATATCCGCAACCTGCTCCCCGAAGAAATCTACATCGAGAAACACCTCATGGGCATACGGGGCAACGGGCAGCTGAATAATCCCTACTGGTCAACCTGGGTACGGGAGACCTGGGCCAATGCACGCACCTACCAGCTGGTGAAGCGCTACATGCGCAGGCCACCGGAGCAGCTCTACCACACGGCTGAAGACCCTTATGAAATGAAGAACCTTGCGGGACTTCCCGCTCAGCAGGAGCGGCTGGGG
This sequence comes from uncultured Planctomycetia bacterium, assembly GCA_964615885.1. Lineage (GTDB taxonomy): Bacteria > Planctomycetota > UBA8108 > UBA8108 > UBA8108 > UBA8108. The sequence goes on from CAZTRG010000295.1 coordinate 2,676, forward strand.
AGGCTGAGGGCGGAGCTGGACCGCTGGTTGAAGGTGCAATCGGATCCGGGGGCACCAGTGGATACCGACGAGGCGATCCAGGCGGCGCGGAAAGGGAAGCACCTCTATGGAGTATCCCCCGGCGGCAAATGATCCCCGGGAGAATCAGAGTCCGGCTATGATCCGTTCAGCTGCCTTGCGGATGTAGCTTTCGTCTTCCTCCCGGTTGGCGTTCACCAGGAGGTTGCAGGTCTCCCTGGCCTTGTCCTTGTTGCCGGCGGCTGCGAGGTTTTCCGCCAGCTGGAGAGCGGCCTTGTTCACCTTGATTTTTTCCCAGCTCTCAGCCTTTGCGGCGACTTTGAGGACCGGCTCGACGCAGGCCGGGGTGGCGATCCTGGCCAGGCCCCGGCAGGCGGCGAGGCGGGTGTTTTCATCCTTGTCCCCGGTGGCGGTTGCCAGGGCGCCTGTGGAGGCTGCATCACGCAGGGTGCCAAGCGCCTGCAGGATCGCGAGCCGCCGGGGCCCTTTCGAATCGGGCAGGGCCTTTCGTAATGGTTCACCGGCTCCCGTTCCGATGGCAACCAGGGCGCTCAAGGCGTGCTCCCAGATACCGGGTTTCTCAAGCAAGGCTCCGAGGGTCTTGACGACCTCGGGGCCGCCGGCACATTGTAGCTCACGCAGGAGGTACTCCTGCGCCCCGGGGGAAGGCTTGGCACCGCCAAGCAGGGAGGCGAGAGCCTCGCTGAATACCCGCCTTTCCTTCTCTCTGCCCTTGTCGCCAACGCGCAGGGCGACTGCGTGCAGGAGATAGCCCGGCTTGAAATTTTTCTCTCCATTGCCGTTGGCGTCACGGATCATCTCCGCCAGCTCGAGGATGGCCGCGCGGCCTCCTGAGAGAACGGCGGCCACCAGCTTCTTCGCTTCATCAGGGGCCGGGCCGGTGAACTTGCTCGCAGTGCCGGCGCGATCGGCGTCAGGAAGCTTGTTGAGGATTTCCGCCAGGTTGATTTGCTTTTTCATAATCGAAGTTCCTTTTTTGCCGGCTGGGGCAGGGAGGGGTTGTTTCTCAGAGATGCCAGGGAGCGCGCATGGGCTGGTTGACCAGCCGGTTGGCCTCCTCGTCACCGATAACCTGCTCGGTGACGGGGTCGAAGTGGATCTTGCGACCCATGCGGATCGCTATATTGGCGAGATGCATGATGGTGACCGTCCTGTGGGCGGCCTCGGCATTGCCCCCGGCCGGCTTGCGGGCCTTGACCGCCTCGCCGAAGCCCAGCAGGCGTTCCGGCTCGGGCATCTGGGCCAGCTTCCCTTGGTCATCCGCAGAGAGGTCCCTGGCGTTGATGTCCCGGTTTTGTTTTCGATCATAGCGTTTTCCCCACTCCCGGCTCTCCAGGACGATGGTGAAGCCGTTGGCATATTTCAGCTCCACCCAGCCCCACATCCCGACCGCCTCGGGGTGGGCCGGCGGTGCGTAGGGAGTAATCTCCGACGGGGAGGTGTGGTCGAGACCGTACTCCCAGGTCACCGGGTCGAGGTAATGCTGTCCCATGTCACCAAGACCTCCGCCGTCGTAATCCCAATAGCCCCGGTGGGTGCCTCCAAAGCGATGGCGATGGAAGGGCTTCATGGCGTTGGGACCCTGGTACATGTCCCAGTCGAGCCAGTCGGGGACCTGCTGGGGTTCGGTGTTCACGAGCCCGCTCCACTGCTTGACCTTGTAGCCGCGATGCATGATGAGCACGCCCTTGCAGTCCTTGACGAGCCCGCTCTTCATGAGCTTTCGCCGGGCCCGGGCACCAGCGTCCCCCTGCCTGCCGAAGCGGCCGTAGGTGCCGACCTGGTAGACACGGCCGTAGCGTTTCTCTGCGTCCGCCACAGCTCTGCCCTCGGCGATAAACCGGGTCATGGGCTTTTCGCTCACAACGTCTTTGCCGGCCTCCATAGCTGCAATGGAGATCAAGGCGTGCCAGTGTGGCGGGGTTGCTATGGCAACCACGTCGATATCCTTGCGTTCGAGGACGCGGCGGAAATCCGTATAGCGTTTCTTGTTGTCCGCCCGGCCGACCCATTTCACATCGCATTCAGCCAGCTTGACGATGTTGAGCTTGTGTTTGCGGCTGAGATCGTTGTAGGTCCCTGGGCCGCGTCCGCCAACCCCGATCAGGGCGCCGCCAAGGGTTTCGCTGGGTGGCACGTGACGGGGGCCTCCGAGGACATGGGGCTTGACGATGGTGACGGAGGCGAGGGTCGCCGCCGATGTCTTCAGGAATCGCCGCCGCGTCGTCTTGGGGCTTGTTCTGCTCATCTGTTGTTTCCTCGGGAGGGTAAAAGGTAAACAGCGAGAACCGCGTATCTGCTGAGCGCGTAGTCTATCCCGCCAGCTGTAAACAGCCAAGCTTTCTGGTGGAGCTCGGGAGCCTCCGTCTTTCTTGCTACGCTTTCGATGCGCCCTTAAGCTGGTAGCTTCGGGTCGAAATTCAATACCAGGAGAAGATGAAATGAAACGCATGATCTTATTTGCGCTGATACTCAATGCAGCGCTGCTTGGCGTCATCGCCCACCAGTTTACCGCCCTGGCCGGTGGCGGAGCCGAGGCCGATGATAATGGAGATGTTAACGGAGACGGAAGCCGGGATCTCACCGATGCTGTCTACATGCTCAGCTGGCTTTTTCGGGGAGGGCCGGGACCTGTTCCGCTGGCCTGTGCCCAGGATGGCGGAGGGTTGAGCCCTGAGCAGGCTGAGATCCTGGACCACCTGAGTCTTGTCGATCTTCCGGTCGATGATTTCGGCAACACGGCCAGGACCATTCGCCTGACCGGGGTGAATCTCCAGGTGGTAAACGGTCTTGGGGTCACCTGGGGTAACGAGGCGGCCAGGAATGACTTTATGGCGGACGATAATGATTTCGGGCGCCATCGTGTTAATGGTACCGGGAACATTATCGTGGGCTACCAGGAGCTGCGGGGTAACGATGGAGATGAAGACACCGAGGATGTGAACCTTCGCACCGGCTCCCACAACCTGGTGGTCGGCTCACAGAACAACTACAGCTTCTGGGGCAGCCAGGTCGTCGGGAACAGGAACGCCGTTGCCGGTGTGTTTGCAACCGTGGGAGGGGGGACGCATAACGTTGCCGATGGTGAAGGGGCCACCGTCAGCGGCGGTGTTGCCAATTACGCCCTTGGAACCTCTACCACGGTGAGTGGCGGAGAATTTAACGATGCGGTAGAGAACGGGGCGACGGTATCCGGCGGAATGGTGAACACGGCCTCCGGCTATGCCTCGGTGGCCGGTGGCGGGGAATATAATATTGCCGCCGGTGAGGTGTCGGTGGTCAGTGGCGGCGGGGGAGTCGATGGAGACGGCAACTCCTTCGGAAACGAGGCCTCCGGCCTGGGCTCGGCCATCTCCGGTGGAGGCGGGAATACTGCCCAGGGACAGGGCTCGGTGATCAGCGGAGGAGATTCCAATTCTGCAGCTGGGAACCACTCAACGGTCAGCGGAGGCAACGGTCTTTCGGCCAGCACCGACGGCAGGCACGTGCCCTGAGAAAAAAGGGGATTCTGTGTCGCAGGTTTTCAGCTTCATCTCTTGCCCCCTGTCCGATTGATGAATTAATCTTAGCTCTTGAAGAATGTGCAGAAAAACTCCGGCAACTCACCAGGAGGCCAAGGCATGAAGGCGTCAATCCAATCCGGCTGCTTGCGGGTCGTGCTGTTTGCTGTTCTTGGCCTTCTCCCCGGAATCCAGGTTTTTGGCGATGTTCGCCTGCCGAAAGTTTTCGGAAATCACATGGTTCTCCAGCGTGGGATGAAATTACCCGTCTGGGGCTGGGCCGGGGCCGGAGAGAGCATTACCGTCAAGTTGACCGGCAAAGAGCTCGACCTCAAGGTTGAAGGTACGGTCGATGGGGGTGGGAGATGGAAGCTTGAGCTGCCGGTCCTTGAGGCCGGTGGTCCTTACGTGATGACGGTGCTCGGCAGCAGCACCATCACCCTCAGCAATGTGATGGTGGGCGAGGTGTGGCTCTGCTCCGGGCAATCGAATATGGAGGTCTCCATGTCCCCTGGCGCGACCTGGTGGAAGGGAGTGGTCAACTTCAAGAAGGAGCTGGCTGCCGCAAGCATCCCCAAGCTTCGCCTGTTCAAGGTTCATACCAACTGGCAGCGGGGACCGATCGATGATGTGAACGGGGCCTGGGCAGTCTCCTCGCAGACTTCCGCTTCCGGTTTCTCGGGGACGGCCTTTTTCTTCGGACGCAAGCTGGTCAAGGACCTCGATGTTCCGGTTGGGTTGATCGCCGCTGCGGTCGGCGGTATGCCGATCGAGCAGTTCTCCCCCTATTCAGGCCAGGCCTTCTGGTACAACGGGATGATCCACGGAGTTATACCCTTCGGGATTCGCGGGGCGACCTGGTACCAGGGGGAGACCAATTTCTGGGGTGGCGACAGGGCGAATTATTTCGACAAGCAGAAGGGCCTGATCGATGCCTGGCGGCGCAACTGGGGCCAGGGGGATTTCCCGTTTTACCTGGTCCAGCTGGCTCCGGGGCTGGGAGGGCCTCTTCCCCTTTTCTGGGAGGCCCAGGCCCGCGCCCTGACCGTTAAGAATACCGGTCTCGCCACGACCAACGACCTCGGTGGGGATCCCGGAAAACTGGGAGCTTCCCATCCCCGTGGAGACGTGGTGCATCCCCGTGACAAACGAGGCGTTGGCGAGCGCCTCGCCCTGCTGGCCCTGGCCAGGGACTACAAGCAGGATGTGGTCTGCAGGGGGCCGACCTTCAAATCGATGAAGGTCGAGAAGGACAAGATCCGGGTAAGCTTTGAAAATGCAGGCTCCGGCCTTAAGTCGCGTGACAAGAAGCCGCTCGATTCCTTTGAGATAGCGGGTGAGGGAAATTATTTCCCCGCCAAGGCGGTTATCGATGGCGATTCGGTGCTGGTCTCGAGCAAGGAGGTTCCCAGTCCGTCCATGGTGAGGTTCGGCTGGCATCACGCCTCCAACAGCAACCTGCAGAACAAGGAGGGCCTCCCGGCTTTCCCCTTCCGGACCGGTAGCAATCCGCCAACGATTTCCGGAAAGAGGCTGTTTTCAACCCTCTCGAGTATCACCGTTGCTTCAACAGAAGGGGCCGGAGCAATTCACTATTCACTCGATGGTTCGCCTCCTGATAAGCAGTCCCCTCTCTATGCCCACGTCATCAATGTCGACAAGACGACGACCATACGGGCCAGGTTTTACAGGAGCGATGGAGTGGCGAGCAATGTAGCCGAGGCGACCTTCGTCAAGGCCGAGCCCCGGAAGTACAGGGGCAAGACCCTTGATCTCGGTGTGAGCTATAAATATTTCGAAACCAGCAAGCCCCTGGCCACCTTGCCGCGGATCAGCAGCCTCAAGTCACCCGTCAAGACGGGCATCTGCGAGGATTTCACCCTGGCTGTAGCCAACAGGCCGGACAGCTATGTGCTGCTCTTTGAGGGCTATCTCGATGTCAAGGAGGCCGGTGTTTACACCTTTGAGACCACCAGCGATGACGGCAGCGCCCTGTATGTCGACAAGAAGGTGGTCGTCAACAACAACGGTATCCACCCGCCGATCAAGAAATCCGGCAAGATCAAGCTCCGCAAGGGGTGGCGGAAGATCAATGTCCTCTACTTCGAGAGCGGTGGCGCCGAAGCCCTCAGTGTCCAGTACAGCGGGCCGAACATCCCCCTGCAGGCTCTTCCCTGCTGGTGCGAGCAGGAAGCCGAAGATCGCTAGGATATTTCCAGGTCTTTTCCCGGGCGAAAAGGCTTTCAGAAGAAAATATCCACAAACTGAAATTCGGCCTTAATAATTGACGCTTGGTTGAGTTTTCACAGGGGCTACAGGGGGCAGTTATGCGTAAAGGGCTTGTGAGGGATTGTGTATTCTGTGGGATCGTTCTGGCTTTCGGCACCTCGGGGCTTTTCGCCCAGCCGGCCAACGATATTTGTACCGAGGCAGAGATAGTTGGCCTCGTTGCCGGCCTGGAGGTTACGGTCTCCGGCAGCACTGCCGATGGAGCTGAGGGCGACCCTGAGAGCGCTGCCTGCGGAGCCAGCACGGCCCCCGGCGTCTGGTACCGGCTGGCGGGTTTGGGGCAGCAGGTGAGGGCCCAGACCTGTGGGAGCAGCTTCGATACGCGCCTGAGCGTGTATGAAGGCACCTGCGACCAGCTCATCTGTGTAGCCAATAACGATGACTTCTGCGGTCTGCAGTCAGGAGTGGAATGGACAGCCAAGGATGGTTCCAGCTATTTCGTTCTTGTTCATGGATTCGGCCAGAGCCTTGGAAATTTCACGCTGGCCATCAGTGCACAGGGTGCCCCTCTTCCAGGCGATGAGGATGGGGATGGGGTCCTTGATGTTGAGGATAATTGCCCGGGTATCCCTAATCCCGACCAGGCAGACCTCGATGGAGATGCGGTCGGAGATGCCTGCCAGGATAATGGCCCTGGCGAGGAGGACATTGATTCTGACGGGGTTCCTGATGCGGTGGATAATTGTCTCGAGGTTCCCAACAGGGGCCAGGAGGACACCGATGGGGATGGGCTCGGAGATGCATGTGATTTCAATGATGGGCCCTGTGGAGGTTGCAGTGTGGGAGAGCTCTTCTGTGAGGACCCCCTGCAGGGCGGCTTCCCCGTGACGGGCTGCAGCAGGCGGTCGGGGCAGTCCCTCGATATTTACAGCCTGTCGGTAGCCGGAGGCGATGTGGTGATTGACCTGGAGGGGAACTATGACACCTTCCTGGAGCTCTATGATGACAACTGCGAACTGATCGAAAGCGATGACGATGGCGGAGAGGGTGTTCAATCAAGAATCGCCCGCAATCTCCCGCCCGGAACCTATTTCGTCGGGGTCAGCAGCTTTGCTAGCGGCCAGTCCGGCGAGTTCACCCTGAGGGCTCAGTGTGTAGAGGGCAACAACGACATCTGCTCTGATTGCCCTTCGGAGGGTGTCCAGGCAGGGGAGACCCGGGATGGTGTACTTGGGGCCAGCGAATGTATTATCCAGCCCTTTGACCAGCCCATAGAGCTCTTTTCGCTGACGGTTGAGGACCTCTTCATTGGCAGCATCTCGGTTACATCCGATGATTTCGCGCCGAGCATTTCCTTCTTCAACGATTTCTGTGATCTCGTTGTTCTCAACAGCAACTGTCCCGTGGCTGAATTCGATGCCTGCATGAGCATCAACCTCGGCCCGGGAACCTATATGGTTGCAGTCAGCTCGAGAGACCCCGGGGGGGCCGGGGCCTTCAGGCTGGATGTCTCCGGCGAGGCGGGAGGGACTCCCTTTATTCGCGGAGATGTTGATTCCAGCGGGCGGGTGGAACTGTCGGATGCTGTCCAGGTGCTCAATTTCCTGTTCCGCGGCGCACGACAGCCCGGCTGTCTTGAAACCGCTGACTCCAATAACGATGCCCAGGTTAACCTTAGCGATGGGGTTTACCTGCTCACCTGGCTCTTCCTGGGTGGAGCGGCCCCGGCAGCTCCTGGTCCGGGCTGCGGCCTGGATCCGGATGATTCCGGAGCGCGGGGAGACCTCGGCTGTGAGAGCTATGCGGGGTGTGACTAGCGGGAGAATACCAGGGGGCCGGGGCGGTGCTATTTCCCGGCTTCCGGCTTTTTTTCCTCAGCGAAGAGCTCGTAGATCCTGATGATGGTCCCGTTCGGAGAGTATTTATCCCGATGTCTTTTCTGGGCCCCATTGCCCGAGGTTCCTCCTGATACGTAGACCGGGGCCAGGAGCCGTCTGCCGTCGGGATGCAGATCGAGGTCATAGGCCGAATGTCCGGGGAGCGAATGGACAGGGGCCTGTTTTCCAGGATCCCAGAAAGACAGCTCGGTGGCGCTGTGCAGGTGCTCGCCATAGCCGGCGAGGGTGTTGTCTTCGATAAAGCAGAGGCCATTGATCGGGCCGTCAGATTTAGGTTTTACTCGAAGCTCACTGGCCGGGGTGCCCTTGCTCCAGTCGAATACCAGCACAGCGGGGGTCCCCGGGCAGAAGCTGTTGCTCTTGGCATCGCGGAAACCTCCGGCCGCCAGCAGCTTACCGTTGGGGCTGAAGGCCAGGGTGCGAACTCCTCCAACATCGGCTATGAATTTGTCCTCGCGTGTGTGGAGCACCCGGGCGTCCAGTTCGCCGGCTTCCTTCCAGGAGGGGATCGCCCATTTGCGGACGGAGCCCAGGAGGTCTCCGCTGACCAGCGTCTTTCCATCGGGATGGACCGCCAGGCTGAAGATGCATTCAGTGTGCCCCTTCAATTCCTTGAGCAGCTTCCCCGTGGCGGTATTCCAGACCCTGATCACGCCTTCGTCACCGGCGCTGACCAGGAACTTCCCATTTCCAGCGACCGCGAGAGCCCGGACGTTATCCTTGTCGGCTGCGGGGATCGTCCAGCGGGGCCTGGTTCCTGCGCCGCCGGTATAATTCCAGCAATGAATCACGCCATGGTAATCGGCCGTATAGAGATCGTTTCCCGAAGAGTTGAAGCACATCGAAGACACCCAGGTCTTGTGAGCCTGGAAGGATTTCTTCGTTTTGTCCTCGATAGTCCAGAGGTGGACAGCGGTGTCGACACCGATGCCGGCGATGAGCTTTCCGCAGGGGCTGAAGCGGGCTCGGAACAGCTGGCTGGGGTGCTTGAGCTCGATTGAAACCCGGGTCTTCCTGATATCAAGGGGAGGCGTCTTCATGACATGACCTCCCGGATCGGCTTGCAGTCATCATGGGCAATCGCAAGCTGCTGCCCCTTGTGCACGTAGCGGGCACGCTTGGAGTCGATTCCCAGGACGTTGAAGATGGTGTGGAAGAGATCGCCGATGTCATAGCCGGTACCATCGACCCAGGCGCCGTCTTTTGCAGTTTTCCCAATGACTGCCCCCTGCTTGATTCCGCAGCCGGCCAGTGCGAGGCTCCAGCAGTCCGGCCAGTGGTCCCTGCCGATCCTGGAGTTGATGTTCGGGGTGCGGCCGAATTCGCTCATGAGGACCACGAGTACATTGTCGAGCATTCCCCGCTCCTCAAGATCTTCCACCAGGGCGGCAAAGGGGCGGTCTACCTGCGGGATCAGGCGTTGGGACATGTTGAAATTATCGCCGTGCGTGTCCCAGTAGTAGCTGTTGACCTTGATGAAGCGCACCCCGGCCTCAAGGAGCTGGCGCGCCTGCAGGATGTGACGGCCAAGGGGATGGGTGCCATAACGTTCCTTGTCCTTCGGTGACAGTGAGCTCTCATCGAAGATTTCTTTGCGGGCCATCAGGCGCTCGGCCATCTCGTAGGAGGTTTCGTAGGCATCGATCTCGGCGGCTCCGCGATCAGCCCGGAATCGCTCATTGGCTTTTTTTCGTAGTGCGTTTCGGGCCTCATCGTTTTCGCCTGATATGTCCGAAGGGCGATGGATGTGAACCGGAGGCCTGCCGTCACCAAGGGCCAGGGCTCCGTGTTTCGCCCCGAGGAACCCCGCCTCGCGATGGATGAAGCCCCCGTTGCCCGGCTTGATCCAGATGTAGGGCGGCAGCTCCGGGTTGGCCGGCCCCAGCAGCTTGGAGATTGCCGAGCCGAGGTAGGGGTAGACAACTCCCCTGTCGATCGGGTCGCCACGCTGGATCCGTGGAACCCCGCTGGAATGATTGGGGTCCTTGGTTTCCATCGTTCGAATGACCGATATCTTGTCGGCAATCCGGGCGGTGTGCTGCATCAGCTCGCTGAAATGAACACCGGGGATCCTGGTCGCTATGCTCCGGAAGGGGCCCGCGAAGCGGGTTCCCGGGAGCGGATGCCAGCTCTCGTACTGGCTGATCCCGCCATCGAGCCAGATGAGGCAGACCTGCTTGTCTTTCTTTGCAAGGGCCCGGCTGACGGTCGGGTTGAGCAGGCTTCCAAAACCGGCCAGCCCACCCAGGACGCCGAGGACCTGCCTGCGGGAAAGATCGTGGGCCCGGCTTCCGCAGGCGTGGTTTGTTTTTTCTCTGCTCATCAGTGGTTCAGGCGGAATTCGGTTGAGTTGATAAGCGCCCAGGCCAGCTCGCCGAGCGCTGCGCTTCGGCGCGCACTGTTTTTCTCCAGGTAGTCTTCGAGCTCGGCGGTTTCGGATTCCGCCGGGGGGCGGCTGAGGACTTCAAGGTAGAGCGCTTCGCTGATTTTCGGGGCCGTCTTGAGATCGCCAAGGCGCTTGATGAGATTGCTGCCCGAAGGCTGCAGCCAGCTCAGAAACAGCCGGTCATTCATCAGGAAAAGAGACTGGTTGAGGCCGGGGGTGAATTCGGTTTCGGGTTCTCCCGGGGGCTGGCCGAAGGTCTGGATAAAGATGGCCCGGATCTCCTCGTAGGTTTCCGGCAGGTCCTGGTGGGTCCCGGTGAAGTAGCCTTTGCGGTCGAATTTCTTTGCCGGATCGCTCTTGAGTGCGCGGGTCTTCTCAAGGTTCCCGGTGGCACGGAGGACCGAGTGCAGCAACTGCTCGGGAGTCAGCGCCTTGGGCAGGGCCGCCCTGAAGCTCTGGGGCTCGACGGGTGTTTTGTTCCCGGGAAGGCGGCTGGAGCGCTGGTAGGCTTTACTTAAGAGGATGGAGCGAAGCAGCCATTTGAGGTCGTAGTCCCGGGAGATAAAGAGCTCGGCCATCTTCTTGAGGAGCTCTGGATGGGAGGGAGGGTTGTCGGGATGGATCTGGTCAAGCGGGTGGATGATCCCTCTGCCCATGAGCCGGGCCCAGAACCGGTTGACGCTGTTTCGTGCGAAGGCATGGTTCTTCGGTGAGGTCAGGTCTGCGGCGAGCTCCCTGCGGGGAAGGAATTTTGGAACAGGGGGAAGGCCGTCGGCCGCGGGGCTCGAGAATTCTTCTCCCTTGGCCAGCTCGGGTACGGCCTTCACCGGCAGGCCGGGTAGCTGGGGCCCGGTGGTGTCGCTGACCGACTCGAAGACCGACTGGTACTCGATCTCCTTTTTTCCGAGCACCTCGACGAGGTACTCTTTCTTGTCCTTGCTGCTGGTGGCCGGCCTGGTCCAGTTCAGGTAGGCAAAGAGCCCCCAGTAGTGAGCCTGCTCCCAGGTTTTTACAGATGGGTGGTCATGGCACCTGGCGCATTCGAGGTCCATCCCGAGAAAGAGCAGGGCGATGTTCCTGGTCATCTGGTGATGATTTCCTGTCCCGAGGAACTTCATCGCTGCCCGGTCCGATCCTGAGCCGCTTGCTGAAATCATTGCATGGACCATCTGGTTCCAGCGGGGGCTTTTCTCAAGGCTGCTTCGGAGATAGGCCTGCCACTCCTCTAGTGAAACCTTGCCAAGGTTCTGCCGTTTCAGGAGCTCAACGCTGAGCAGGTTGGCCCAGTGGATGGAAAATTCTTTGCTATCCAGGAGCCTGTTCACCAGGGTGGCGCGCTTGCCGGCAGATTTGTCGGCAAAGAATTTCCGGGTCTCGTCGCCGGTCGGGATGATGCCTGCAAGATCGAGATGGGCCCTGCGAAAGAACTCAGCATCATCGCTCAGGGTGGAGAGGGCACCGCCGGCGCGCCTTGCGATATGGGAGTCAATAATCCCCGTGAGCTGTCCATCTCCGGCAGAAAGGGACAGGTTCGCGAGTAGGAGGGTGAGTGCGAACAGGCTCGTGGTTCTCATTCCGGGGAACATCATTGATCCTCCGGGAAAAAGTGGCAAGCCTAAACCTCTCTCCCGGATAGCAGATCTCAAGCGATCCGGGAGGGCTGTGGATTTACTGGCAGATCAATGCTGATCTCGCGCAGCCAATCGTGTCTTCGCTGAGGTCCTCTCCGCAATCAGATGAGAGGTAGCCCGGGGAGGTCGGGCCAGGGGGTGCCGGGGCATTGCCGCCGGTGAACAGCCACCCGAAGATAATGATGGCGTCGGTGATCTCGATGGCGCCGGTGTCATTGGCATCGGCTGAGTCCATGCAG
>CAZTRG010000296.1:0-75763 GCA_964615885.1 uncultured Planctomycetia bacterium
CTGATCGACCGTCATCCCTGAGGTGGCAGGAAGGGCCAGCCCGGGAATCCTGTTGGTCAGGCTTGATTCGTCATCGATACTTTCATCCCTGGGCGAAACCACGAAGGAAACGGGCCGCGGTACCATGGCAGTCAGGTTGCCGAGCACTCTCTGGGGAACCATGATCGATCCGGAATCGTTAGAACCCAGCATTCCATCACCGAGAGTAACACCCCAGGATTTGAACAGCTCGCCCAGCCCACTGTTGAGAATCGTAATGGGAATGCCCCTCGACAGGCCAGTCTGCTGGGAAATGTCAGTCGTATAGGGAGAAACCAGGAAGATCGTAGGGATCCCCATGGAGACAGCCCTGTTGATCTCGTAGACCTGGCGGTCCTCAAGCGCATGCGGTTGCGCCACCACCAGGCATTTAACCAGCCTGACGTGGTCTCCCGCTGAAAGGGTCACCTCTTCGGAGGGCTCTTCCCCTCTTTCCTCTTTCGCCTTACGGTCGCGGTCACCCTTGATGCTCTTGGCGAGATCATCGATCGAATCGCCATCCTTCAGGGAGCTCTGCCTTACATCGACCAGCTCCTGGAGGAAATTGATCACCGCCGCGTATTCTGAGGGAGGCGGAGGGGTCGGGCGGGCCGGGTTCATCGGCGGAGCAGGCGGTTTGCGCGCATCGAAGAAGGCCACCACCGGTTTCTCGGACTGGGTCACCTTCACGATTCGATAGGCCAGCTCGTATTCGAGGCTCTCCAGCGAACTGTGGAAGGGAATGACCTCCGCCGGGCGGTCCAGGTAGGAGATCTTGATGGAGCTGTAGACCCGCAGCTGTTTGACCGAATTGGCAGTCCGGTCAGGAACGATATAGGGGTTGACCCCCACCTCGGCCAGGGACTGGATCTCCTTCTGCTTGAACTCCGCCAGCAGGATCTCCTCGTAGGCCTCTTCCTTGGTCTTTTTCTTGTCGCGCGCAGCCCTCTCCTTGGCCTGGGCCTCGCGGTTTTTCCTGATATCCTCGGGGCTCGGACGCTGGCGACCGGCCATCATCGCCTGGATATCCATGGCCGGCTCAGGCTCCTGGAGCGCTTTAAGTTCCCCGGCAGTATAGAGCTTCATATACTCTTCGGTAGCTTTCGCTGCAGCCCGGTCGGCAAGATCATCCGGGTTGACGATCGAATAGCGGAGCTTTCCATCGGAGATCTTACGCAGCTCTTCGAACTGGTCCTCGGTATCCCGGACGATCGTGGTCAGAAAGCTCGGCAGCTCTTCGCTGCAGTAATAGGTGATCGCCACCTTGTCCTGGAGCTCGCCGAAGATGTCCCTGGTCGCATCAGAGATCGTATAGAGGCCATCCTCAGTGAAATCCATCTTGAGACCACTGGTCTCATCGGCCGTCATGCTGAGAAGCGAAAGAACCGCGACCAGGAGGACCAGCGTGATTCCACTGCTGAGGTAGTATTTTTTTCTGTATTGTCTGCTGTCAGCCATTTTGCACCCCCTCCTTAGAACTTCCTGCCTTCAACGAACAGGTTGTTCAGCACCAGGAAGAAAACCGTAACACTGAGGCCGTAGATCAGCCCCACCGGGTTAATAAGTCCTTTTGAAAACTCACGGAAATGAGAATCAGTTCCGAACCAACCAATGAAATTACCCAGCCCCTCCACTCCGTTGAGGAATTTAACCACGGGAGGATAACCGATCCCCACCATCACGAGTGAAAAAGCGATAGCGAGCAGAAGAGAAACGATCTGGTTACTCGTCAAAGTAGAGGCCCAGGCTCCAAGGGCAATATAGACACTGGAGATCAACAGGGCTCCGAGGTAGGAGGTGAAGATAACCCCCCACTCAATGTCTGTAACAGAGGCAAGGCTCAAGGGCACAACCACGGTCAGGACAAGGCTGACGGCGATCACGAACAGGCCGGCGAGGTATTTCCCGACGACGACCTCCCAGGCCTGCAGAGGCCAGGTCAGGAGGAGCTCGATGGTCCCTGAACGCCTCTCCTCACTCCAGAGCCGCATGGTTACGGCCGGAATGAAGATCGACAGGACCCATGGAAACCAGAAAAAGAAGTTTCTGAGATCCGGATTTGTCTGTGAAAAGAAGGGGAAGAACACAAAAAAGAGGAACCCCAGGATAAAGACAAACAGGATGATGAAGATATAGGCGATCGGCGAGTTGAAATAGGCCGAAACCTCACGCCGGAAAATTGTGAATATGTTTCTCATGTTTCTCAGGCTTCCTCTTGTGCCGTGGACTCGTCTTCAGAAGCTTCTGAGACGGCCTCCCCGGCCTCTACTGGAGCAGTGGTCTCACTCTCTGAGGGCTGCACCTTTTCTGACGCTGCCGCTGGCTCTGAAGCTGCCTCTGCCGCTGCAGCTCCGTTCCCGGAAGCTTCCTGGGAAGCGCCGTCCTTGGTCAGCTCAAGGTAGACATCTTCGAGGCTGTGCTCATCGGGCAAAAGAGCCGAGAGAGTCCAGCCCTTATCCGCAACTGCCTTGAATACTCCCTGGCTGATCTCGCCCTCCGATCCGGTCGTCAAGCGGTACTCGGTATCCGGCCCACTGCCACTGACAGCCTCTACAGTGTGGACTCCACCGACCTTGCCAAGAGCAGCAACGACCTCCTGCTCAGGCCCCTGGATCCGGGCCCTGAGACCTGAACGGTCACTGAGAGAGCGCTGCATGTTCTGGGGGGTATCATCTGCCACGATCCGCCCATCCTTGATAATCATGATCCGGGTACCGATCGCCGAGATCTCCTGGAGGATGTGGCTGGAAAGAATGATCAGCTTTTCTTCTCCGAGCCTCTTGATAAGCTCGCGGATCTCGATGATCTGGTGCGGGTCAAGACCGCTGGTCGGCTCATCCATGATCAGGATGCCAGGGTCATGAACGAGCGCCTGGGCGATTCCAACGCGCTGCTTGTAACCCTTGGAAAGATGCGCGATGTTCTTGCGGAGGAACCGGCGAAGCTTGAGCATCTCGACCACCCGGTCAACAGCCTCTCTCGCCTCGGAGCCTGATAATTGCCGGGCGCTGGCGACAAACTGGAGATACTCGAGAACCTGCATATCCATGTAGAGCGGCGTGCTCTCCGGCAGGTAGCCAATGGCGTTCCTGACCTCCATGGGGTTTTTCAGCGCTTCTATGCCATTAACATGGACGCTGCCTGAATCGGCCACCACGTAGGAGGTGATGATCTTCAGGGTGGTCGATTTTCCGGCGCCGTTGGGGCCGAGAAACCCGAGAATCTCGCCCTTGCCTACCTCGAAGCTGACGTCGTTAACGGCAACCGTCGCCCCGTAGGTCTTCGTAATATTTTGAACCTTAATCATGAGCAAACTCCACTGCTTACCCCTGCCTGATGGAGGCCTCTGCCTCCTTGATCTGGTAGTTGGTGAAAGTCGGTTATTTAAACAAAAACGGAATCAGATTTCGAGTACCTATTTCCCCTGAAAGATTTAGTCCGGGAAGATCATGAAAGCACCCAACCTGCAGGCAAGAAATACCTTAGGACCATCTCCGGGGATCCTGGAGCGTACTTCAGCCGCTGGAAACCCGTGCGCTGAGGAGAATATCGGGCCCCAGGGGTTCCTGCCGCAAATCTGAAAGCTCAAGCGAATCGGCCAGTTTTTTAAAACCGGCGCCTTCCACAGGAGAAAGAGCCCGGCCGCCACCGAGTATCCTGGGCGCGATAAAAGCCGCGATTTCCTGCACCAGGGAGCGTCTTGCAAAATCCCCGGCCAGCTCCGCTCCGCCCTCTACCAGCAATTGGGAAACACCCCTTGCCGACAAGTCCCGAAGCAGCCGGTCAAGGTTCAGCCGGCCGGCACGCTGCGGCACCAGCAGAATCTCCAGCCCCCTGCGCTTCAGCTCTCCCAGGCGCCTGGGGCTGTTAGCTCCCTCTGTGCTGACATAAAGCCTTGGCCCATCCCCCCCAGGCCGGGAAGTTGAAAGCAACTTGAGCTTGAGCGGCAATCGTCCCTGGCGGTCGAGAATAACCCGCAGAGGCCCCCTCCCCCGTGCCGGCCGGGGTGTGAGAAGGGGATCATCGGCGAGGGCTGTTCCTGTCCCCACCATGATCGCATCGACACGCCTGCGGATCGAATGAGCACGGGAGCGGGCTTTCGAGCCTGTAATCCACTGCGATTCCCCCCCCGCTGTGGCTATCTTTCCATCGATGCTCATCGCCCATTTCAGGATCACCCAGGGACGGTCATTCTTGCGCCAGAAAAAATAGGGGGCGTTCTGGGACAGGGCCTCACGTCGAAGAAGGCCGCTGTGCACCTCGACTCCTTTCCGGCGAAGCCAGCGTGGCCCCTTGCCGCGAGTCAGGGGGTTCGGATCGGAGGCCGCGTAGATCACCCGCCGCACACCAGCCTCCAGGACAGCTTCAGAACAAGGGGGAGTCTTTCCGTGGTGGGCGCAGGGTTCGAGGGTCACGTAGAGATCGGCGCCTGCACACCTGCCTGCATCACGCAGGGCCAGCTGCTCGGCGTGCGGCCCACCATGCCTTCGGTGGTATCCACGCCCGATGACACGTCCCCTGCGAACCACCACCGCCCCCACAAGGGGATTCGGAGAAGCGCCTTCAAGACCCTTGGATGCGAGCTCGAGCGCCTCCTGCATAAAGACTGGGTCAGGACGGAAGGTCGGCACTCAGGCTCCTTCCCCGGGCCGCTCCCCCACCAGCACAACGGGAGTCACCTCGCGGACCTTTACGGTAACAAGCTCACCCTCAAGGTCTTCGTCTCCCTGGCTGGGGAACACCACGATCTGGTGCTTGCGGTTTCTTCCACTCCAACGCTTCTTGTCCTTCTTGCTGAGCCCTTCAACCAGCACCTCCGTCTCCTGGCCGATCGATTCTTCGTTGGCCTCCAGGCTGATACTCTTCTGGATCCCAAGCAGAACCTGGTTTCGCTCCCGCTTCACCTCCTCGGGTACGTCATCCTCGAGCTCTTCAGCCGCAGAAGTTCCCGGGCGCTCAGAATATTTGAAGATATAGGCCCCGTTGAAGCGCACCTCCTCCACCAGCTTCACCGTCTCGGCGAATTCTTCATCGGTCTCACCGCAAAAGCCGACAATCAGATCCGTCGCCAGTGCGATGCCGGGGACCAGCTCCCTGCATTGATCAATAACCTTCCGGTAGTGGTCCATGGTATAGGAGCGCAGCATACGGCGTAAAACCGTATCAGAACCGGACTGCACCGGCAGATGAAGATACTCACAAACCTTCTCCAGGCTTCCCATGGCCTCGATCAGCTCAGGGTTCATGAACCTCGGGTGGGAGGTGATGAAATGTATCCTTTCAAGACCGTCAATCTTGTTCAGGCCGTAGAGAACATGCTGCAGGCCGATCCTTCTGCCCGGAGCAAGGCGCTTGCCGTAGGAATTGACCGTCTGCCCAAGGAGAGTGATCTCCTTCACCCCGCTGGCGGCAAGGACCTCAGCCTCTTCAATGATCTCGTTCACCGGCCGGCTGACCTCCGGCCCCCGGGTATTGGGGACAACACAATAGGTGCAGGCCATATCACAGCCCCTCATCACCGAAACAAATGCATGCTTCGACCGTGGGCCCAGGTTTTCTTTTCTCTCGAAACGAACCGGCGTGTCCAGCTCAAGAGCCGCCACCTGGCCCTGTGACCTGGCCTCATCGATCAGCTGCGGCAGGCGCAAAAATTCCCCCGGGCCACAGACGATCCCCACATGGGGATAGCGGCGAAAGATATCGTGTTGATGATTCTGGGCCCCACAGCCAAGCACCCCGATCACCAGGTCGGGCCGCTCCCCTTTCAACTTCTTCAGATGGCCCAGCTTGGAAAAGAACCTGTTTTCCGCCTGCTCCCGAATCGCGCAGGTATTGTAGAGAATCACCCCGGCCCGGGAAGGATGGTCGGTCAGCTGGTAGCCGTTTTCGTTCAGCACTCCCAGCATCAGCTCGGCATCGAGCTTGTTCATCTGGCAACCGAAGACCTCGAAATAGACCATCCGGTCAAGACCCGTACCGGCTGCCGGCTCGACATCCGCCCGGATCGAATGCTCGTCACAGGCCCCCTCGCTCAGGAGCCCCTCACCTGCTGCAGTCTTTCCAGGCTGGTATTGAGGGCTGGATTCCTCGCCGGTTTCAGCCGGCAATACTGGAAGCCACCGCATATCTATATCCTGTTCCTGCTTAATGAAACCATTCGGCGATAGTAATCGGTCTACCCCGCAAGTCAAGTCTACCGCCCCGCGCCCATCAGCTTCGATGAGCAGCTTGAAACGGGATTCTTGCGGTAAATAGAACTAATGGTAAAATAGAAGGCAGAAGAGGGTATCGGCGAAAGAGTTGGCGAGATGGTTCTTTATGAGCCATGCAGAAGTTCGTCGTAAAACACCCGGAGGGCTGAATTCCCGGATAAAACAGGCCGGCAGCGCTTCTATACCTTGTGAATCAAATCAATAAAATGAACCTCAAAAAATGGTCGTGGAAAGAGCTGGATCCGGCCGGGATTCCAGCAGAAAAGCTGGGTCTCGAGTTCGAGGCGAACCTTCTTGAAGCCTCGATCGCGGGCGTAGACTGGGAAGGAACGGGCACGGCTGCACCTTCTGCAGGTGAGGTCGGTTGTCTCGTCTCCCTCCACGACATCTATTCACGACTCAAGCAGAAGCATAAAGGTCTCCAGATCGACCAGCTTCTCGTCAAGCTCTGCCCCGGAGACAAAAAACTCCGTTACAACCTCGCCTGCAGCCACAGCCTGGTGGGGGAAATTGAGCAGGCCTTCGAAGAGCTGAAATCAGCAATCGATATGGGCTATGACAACTTCGACCTGTTGCTGGTCGATGACGATCTCGACAATCTCCGTAAGGATCCGCGCTACCTGGATTTCCTGGAAGAGTTCGAGTCCACCCTCTGAGGACGGCAGGCTATACGCCGGAGAGAACCTCGCGCAATCCCTCGACGATCTCCTCCAGGGTTCCGCCAGCTGTGTAGCCGGCAGCCTTGGCATGCCCCCCACCGCCAAAACCACGGGCAATTTCCTCTACGTTCACCTTCTCGACGGACCTCAAGCTCACCTTGAAGGTGTCAGCGGAAAGTTGAGAAATCAGCGCCGCCGCATGTGCTCCCCTCACCCCCTTGAGAATATCAATGACGCCATCGAGATCTTCACGGAGCGTACCAAGCTCCTCCATGGTCTCCATGGATACAGAACTCCAGACCAGGCGGCCTTCCAGCTCGACCTTGTGATCTTCGAGAACCTTTCCCCATAAGCGGGTTTTCTGCGAGCTCCTCGAACCGTAGATCAAGCCGTAGAGCTCCTCTGTCTCGAGACCTGTTTCCAGCAGCCTCTCTGCACACTGGAAGGCAATCCTTCCTGCATTGGCAAAACGAAACCAGCCTGTATCAGTAGCGAGGGCCAGCCAGAGCGCACCGGCAATATCCCTGTCGAGAGTGATCTCCAGTTCATCGAGCAGGCAGAGGACCAGGCAGGCTGTGGCGGGCGCCTCAGCCAATACCAGGTGGGCATCAAAAGAATACTCGCCATTGAGCAGGTGATGGTCGACACAGATCCGCTTCTGGCCTTCAGCAAAGATAACCGGCCCCAGGACTCCAGCCCTCGAGGTCTCGCTGGTGTCAAGAAGCACGCACAGGTCGAATTGCCCCTGCAGACCCGCTGCACTGTCCTTATCGACGATCTCTACCATTCCGGAAGGGATGATTCCCTCAAAACGCTGCTCAACATCGGTGGAGCTGAACACACGCGCCTCTTTCCCAAGCTTTCGCAGGCCCAGGGCCAGAGCCGTCGAGCTGCCGATCGCATCGCCATCGGGGCTCACATGGGTGGCAATCAGTACCTTTGAAGCTGAGCGCAGCACCGCCGCCAGCTCAGCAAGCACCTCGGCCAGGGGACGTCCGGAAACATCTTCCGGCAATCTTTCAAGCGAACCCGGGGACACTATCGATGACTCCATTTTTACTCAGGCGGGAAAATAACTGGGGGACATGCTATTGCATCTTCAGCAGGCTGTCACCGAATGAAAATAAAACTGCGGCCGGGTGCAGCCCCGGCTGGTTTATGACGGATAGAAATAAATGTCTTTTTTTCAAACTCAAGACTAATAGAATATGCGCGTCCTGAGCCAGGCAGGCAGGAGCAGGGCAAGGTTCACCAAACAATACCCGGGAGAGGCTGCCATGGAGACTGGGCGCAAGATCATGAACCTGCGAAGGGATCGATCCATATCCCAGCAGGACCTGGCGCGTTATTGCAACATCACTCCCAGCGCGCTTTCCAAGATCGAATCCGGCCAGAACTCTCCGCGTGGAGGAGTTATCTTTCGAATCGCCCGGAACCTGGGAGTTACGGTGGAGTATCTCCTCGACGAAGAGATCCCCTATCCCTACAAGGGTCTTAACTACCGCCAGGAGGCGGGCGCAGGCGCCGAGCCTGCAAGGGTCCGAACAGAGATCAGCCGGGAAGAAAAAGCCTTCCTGGATGCCCTGGAGGAGAGTCCTGATATTGTTCGCGAGCTGGCCTACTCTCTTCCTGAGGCTTCCCCGGAGCTCATTCGCCTGCTCCACTTCCTCTTCTACCACTACCAGGTCGAAAATCCCGGCCCGGGATTCCTGGAGCGGTTTGAAGACATCCTCTCTCCTGAAGCGGAGGTTGATGAGTCTGCAGGCACCGGCTCTTCAAAAGGCAGCAGAAAACCCAGCCGCCGAAAGGCTGCAAAGAAGACCACGACTCGCGCCTCCGGCAAGAAAAAGCCCGCCAGGAGCCGCTCACCCAAACGCAAGGCGCGCTCTAAAAAGTAAGCCCTCGCAGAGGCCGTCCGCGATTCAGGACAGCATTGCCGCCATGGTCTCTCCGAGAAGATCGGGAGTCACCGCGACACTGGCCCCGGCGGCTTCAAGGGCTGCCACCTTCTCAGGCGCAGTCCCCTTACCTCCTGAGATAATGGCGCCGGCATGGCCCATTCTCTTTCCGGGAGGAGCGCTCCGGCCTGCTATAAACGCAGCCACCGGCTTGGACATGCTGGAAGAGATGAATTCAGCAGCCTCTTCTTCGGCCGTGCCGCCGATTTCTCCAATCATCACGACCCCCTTGGTCGCCGGATCTTCTTCGAACAGCTGAAGCGCGTCGACGAAGCTGGTGCCGATGATCGGATCGCCCCCTATTCCGAGACAGGTAGTCTGCCCCAGGCCCAGCTCACTGAGCTGGTGAACGGCCTCATAGGTGAGGGTACCGCTCCTGGAGATAACCCCTATGGTGCCGGGCGAATGAATATACCCCGGCATGATTCCTATCTTGCATTCCCCCGGACTGATCACTCCCGGACAGTTTGGGCCGACCAGCCTGGTCTGCGGGAAATCGCTCCTCATCACCTTCATCACCTGCGCCATATCCAGAGCAGGAATCCCCTCGGTAATGCAGACCACCAGCGGCAAACCCGCCGCGGCTGCCTCAAGGACTGCGCCGGCAGCAAAGGCTGGAGGCACGTAGACGACCGAGGCGTTCGCACCGGTTTCTTCCACTGCCTCCGCGACAGTATCAAATACCGGGATTCCCTCGACAGCCTCCCCTCCCCGACCGGGAGTAACACCCGAAACAACACGGGTACCGTATTCAACGGCCTGGAGGGTGTGGAAGGTGCCTGTGCTACCCGTAATTCCCTGGACCAGGAGTTTTGTGTCTTTGTTTACCAGGATACTCAACTCTCTGAACCTCCATTCACCTGGGCGACAACCGTCTTTGCGGCACTAGCCAGCCCTGCTGCGGAAATAAGCTCAAGCCCCGAAGCCTCCAGCAGCTGCCTGCCTTTTTCAACATTGGTGCCCTCGAGCCTCACCACGATCGGCACATTCATATCGATGGTGCCTGCAGCCTCGATAATCCCCTGGGCGATCACATCGCATTTCATGATCCCCCCGAAGATATTGACCAGGATCGCCTTCACATCCTCATCCTCGAGAATGATCTTGAAAGCCTCGGTGACCTTTTCTGTTGTGGCCCCCCCACCCACATCGAGGAAGTTGGCCGCTTCTCCTCCGAAATGCTTGATGATATCGAGCGTTGCCATTGCCAGGCCGGCGCCGTTGACCATGCACCCGATACTTCCATCAAGCTTGATATAGCTGAGGCCAAACTGGGCAGCCCTGGTCTCCAGGGGATCCTCTTCGTCCGGGTCACGGTACTCCAGCAAGTCCGCATGCCGGAAGAGAGCATTGTCATCAAAAGAAAATTTCGCATCGAGAGCGAGCAGCTGGTCATCCTCTGTTCTCACCAGGGGGTTGATCTCGGCCAGGCTGGCATCGGTGTCGAGGTAACACCTTGCCAGCTTCTGCAAGAGCTCAGCCATTGCCTCCGGGAGCTCTCCCTCAAGTCCGAGATGCCCGGCAAGTTCCCGCGCATCTTCGGCTGCCAGGCCCTCCTTCGGGTCAAAGCAGGCCTTGAAGATCTTTTCTGGAGAGCTTGCAGCCACCTCCTCTATGTCCATACCTCCCTCGGCGGACAACATCAGCACGGGGAGCCCGAGCTGGCGGTCCAGGACAATACCGGCATAAAACTCACTGGCAATATCACAAGCCTTGGCAACCAGGATCTTTTTTACTGTCCGGCCCTCTGGCCCGGTCTGGGGAGTTACCAGCTGCATTCCCAGGATAGCCTCGCTGTGTTCGCGGACTTCTTCGAGATTGCTCGCCAGCTTGACTCCACCACCCTTTCCTCTCCCGCCGGCATGGATCTGGGCTTTCACCACCCAGAGGGATCCTCCCAGTTGCTCAGCGGCAGCCACTGCCCCATCAACAGTATCAACCGCAGTTCCTTCCGGCACAGGAACGCCGGCAGCGGCAAGAACTTCTTTTGCCTGGTACTCGTGAATCTTCAAGGGAATCCCCGATCTGGTTGATGCCCGCCAAGGGGCCGATGACTTATCCAGTCCTCAGAATAAGAAGCGTCGATTATAGGAATGGGCACCTGCACAACAAGCCGAAAAGCCTGCCCTGCAGCAAACAATACAGGCAGGGGTTCAGCACTGCTGCCGGGAAGGCAGCATCACCCGGGGCCTGGAAGAGGCAGACCTCAGCCGCGGCCGGAGGACGCTGTCTTCTTCTTGCTGAGGCGCTTCCTGAGCCGCTCGTAACCGCGGCGGCAGACCTGGTTTGTGCGATCAAGCTCCTTGACCACCTTCAGGTATTCCCTGACCGCCAGGACATCCTCACCCATCGATTCGTAGATGACCCCCATCATTGCCCGCAGATCAGCCTCCAGGAGCCTGGTATCCTTGAGCTCGTTACTGGCCCCTAGAACCTGCAGGCCCTGCCTGAGAGACACCACCGCCTTCTCGGGTTTTTCCTGCATGCGGTAAACACGGGCATATTTCAGGTAGAGGCGAATGTTCTCTTTTTCGAGTTCCTCACGGATCGTCAGGGCTGCCCGGTTATGAGCGCGTCTTTCGAAGGGAAGACTGTCAAGCTGGGGAATATCTGTCGCGCCAAGGACCTGGATATTTCCCAGGGTCTCCTCGATCTTCTTCTCTGCCAGCAGATAATTTTCCAGCGCTGATTGGACCTCGAGTTTGCGCTCCGCCTTGGTGAGCTCATTCCTGCCGGTTGCAATTCCCCAGTGGCTGTCCGCCACCCCCAGCAAGGCAGGCAGGCTGGATGAATCCAGCACCCGGCTGGTTTCATATTGATCAAGAGCTTCTTTGAAATGGCCCTGGAGACGAAGAACATTTCCAAGCTCAAAGTGAATCCAGTGAAGATCCTGCTCTGTAGCTTCCGGCAGGGAGCTGTCAATGAACCCCTTGAGAATCTCTGAGGCCTGGAGATAGAGGGAGTCTTTCTTCTCCTGGTCTTTCTCGACCCGGGCCAGCTCCGAATAGAGCAAGGTGGCGTAGCTTACGTGGGCCTTGAGAAAGCTGGGGTCCTTTCTGCGTGCTTCCCTCAGGTAGCTGGCTGCCCTGTCATAGCGTTTTTCCGCCCAGAACTGATGCGCCTTGAGCCAGAAAGCCCGGCTCTCCTTACGAGCATCCGTCTCAATCTTCCGGTTGTTCAAGACCAGGAGTGACTTTGCCCGCATTTGCTCTGAATTCTCTTTCCACCACTGCTTCCATTTCCCCACAGCCTCCGCCCTCGCGGCAGGGGTTCCCTCGGCCCTGAAGCCAAAGTTGTTCCGCGTAGAATCCCGCAGGACCCTTGCTGCCAGCGCCCGGATACCTGCCTCCTTCTCTCCCCCCAGCTCGAGAGCCTCGATAAGAGTAGGGGCCGGGAAAAAGATCCTGTTCCTTACAAGGGCAACGGCAGTAACCATCTTCAGTTCGCCCTTGGATTCGTTATAAAGATCGAGGAGGGCCTTGTTCTGATTCAGCCGGCGCAGGATCTCAACCGAAAGGGACCGCAGCCGTACATCTTCCTCCGGCCTGCTGATCAGGTACTTTGCAAGCGGCACGGACTCATCCACGAACTTCGGATAGAGAACCTTCAGGAGCGACTCCTTGACCGCCAGGTTTCCGTAGACCAGCTCCTGGTAGATCTTCGGTTCAGCAGTTTCCATCTCGAAGGTCACAACCTTCTTGAGGTCATGAACCTGCAGGACTCGGTCAAGAGCCACAAGCGTCTTCGCCCCGGCTGCATCACCAGCACCTGCTAGCCCGGCCCGGGCTTTCTGAACCTTATCGAGTGCGAAAATGCCGCAGCGAATGAGAAACTTCTCAGCCTGCTCAGCAGCGCCCGGCTCTCCCTTTGAGAGAATACCGATGGCCTCATCCATCCCAGCGGAAAGTTCGATGGTGTAGTAGTCCGAAGCTGATTCGAGAATCTGGTTTCGATAATAGACGCGCAGAACCTTGTCACGTCGATAGGTAACCTTCGCTCCATTGGCCAGCTCGATCCGAATCTCTACCCCGGTTTCCTTGATAATCGTACAGGCAACCCTGTGCTGGTTAACTTTCAGGACCACCAGGTCGGTATCCAGCCTCTGCTGCGAATGCCGGCCTTTGAAGAATTCAATCTTCTCAACCTCAGCCTTCAGGATCCGCTTTGCGGCACCCCGGTACTCCAGCGAGATGGCATTCCCACCGAGCTCTACCACACTGCCATGCTGCACCGATCCATCTCTCAGATGAACCTTGTCGAGCTTCTGAAGTGCCTGCAAGCTGGATTTACTTGAAACCGTTTTCTTCGAAGGAGGTGCAGGGGGACCAGTATCCGGCCCGGCTGCCGGAGGTCTTTTACCTTCGATTCCACCTGTTGCCTGCTTGCCAGGATCTTCCTGTGAAAATCCTGGTAAAGAAAATGCGCTGAGCGCCAGCACAAGGGGAAAAACGGCTCGCCTGTAAGCGCCTTGTTTTCCTGCCAATGGTTTAAGCTCCAATTCTTACCTCAGCCCCACCTGGAGGCTTCTCTCTTCACATAAATAATTCCCGGCGAAGCCTTTGTGCCCTCCCCCAGAACACTGCCTGGAAGGGGGGAACAAACCTATCCTTTGTAAAATCAGGATCACTTCTGGCCTGCCAGTAATGAGAGATTGTAACTCTTTCGAGTAACATGCAACAAGTAATCTTCCTAACCTATACCTAATAAAGCACTTAAACCCTTTAAGGGAAAAGGGTTTGCGACCCTAAAAGCGGCGATTAATATACCTCGACTATGACAGAACCCCAGAATGGCCCTCCCGGCACCGAACCGGCAAGTAAAAGCCCGCAATGGATAGCCAGCCTGCGTAAAGGCGACCAGGTGAATGCCGCGACCTACCTGGTTGAAAGTTCCAACTTCAAGCAGACCCGCAACCAGAAGTATTTCATCCAGATGATCCTGCGGGACAAAACCGGATCACTCCGCTCCATCAAATGGGATGCAGATGAGGCTCTCTACAATTCCTTCTCTGTGGATGACTTCGTCAGGGTTCATGGACGAGTAGAAGAGTACCAGAACAACCGGCAAATTATTGTCGATCGTATCGAGAAGCTGCCTGCGCGTGACATCGCCTATGAGGATTTCCTGCCCGCCAGCGAGCGCAACCTCGATGAGATGGTTTCTGAATTAAGCGAAATCGTTGAGTCATTGAGCAACCCACATCTCAAGGGGCTGCTCCTGGAATTCATCGGAGATGATGAGATCCTTTTCGCGCTGAGTCGTTGCCCGGCAGGAAAGAGCCTCCACCATGCTTTCATCGGAGGACTGCTCGAGCATATCCTTTCGCTCTGCAAGCTGGCCCGGAACCTGGCCTCCAACTACAGCCGTCTCAACCTGGACATGCTCCTGGCCGGCTGTATTCTTCACGATATCGGCAAATGCAGAGAGCTCTCATTCCAGAAGAACTTCAGCTATACAGATGAGGGACAGCTGATTGGCCACATAGGTATCGGCCTGGTGATGATCAACGAAAAGGCAGGGAAGCTCCCGGGCTTCCCTGGGAACCTGCTGCTGCAATTGCAACACATCATCGCCAGCCATCATGGCCTGCTGGAATATGGAGCTCTCAAGCGCCCCATGACTCCGGAGGCGATCGCATTCCATTATCTCGACAATCTCGACTCCAAGATGGGCACGCTCGATACTATCGAGAATGAGATCTCTGCCAATTCACAGGCAACTGCAACAGGCTCCCCCACCTGGAGTGACTACAAGCCTCACCTGGAAAGAAAGCTCTTCTTCCCGGGAAAGGATCCGGAATAAGGGGGCCCCCTCCCGGCCTCCGAGCACGTGGAAGCTGAAGCTCAGACCTTGATTTCAAGTTCCGCCAGGATTCCCCGCAAAATATCGCGGGTCTCTTCCTTGGCTTCCACCAGTGGAAGGCGAAACTCGCCCTCGATCAGCCCCTGCATCTCCATGCAGGTCTTGACCGGGATCGGGCTCGTCTCAATGAAAAGGGACTTCATCAGCGGGTAGAGCTGATGGTGGAGCGGTGCAGCTGCTGCAAAGTCACCTGCGGCGGCAAGATGTACCAGCGCAGCCATTTGTGCAGGAACCACATTGGCGGCCACCGAGATAACCACCTTGGCGCCTACTGACATCAGCGCCAGGGTCAGGGAGTCATCTCCACTGAGAATGGTAATATCACACTCTGCAAGAATCTCGACGGTCCGGTCAACAGAACCACTGGCTTCCTTAACTGCGACGACATTCTCAATCGAGCTGAGCCTGGCAACCGTCTCGGGCAGAAGATCAATACCCGTACGCCCCGGCACGTTGTAGAGAACG
Organism: uncultured Planctomycetia bacterium; assembly: GCA_964615885.1. Classification (GTDB taxonomy): domain Bacteria; phylum Planctomycetota; class UBA8108; order UBA8108; family UBA8108; genus UBA8108. The sequence goes on from CAZTRG010000296.1 coordinate 15,175, forward strand.
ACAGGAATTGAGCATTCTTCAGCTATGGCCGCGAAATGCCTGTAGAGGCCTTCCTGGGGCGGCTTATTGTAGTAGGGGGTAATCACCAGTGCCCCATCCGCGCCGGCAGCCTGGGCTGACTTGGTCAGGCTGACCGCTTCAGTGGTGGAGTTAGAACCGGTTCCGGCAAGAACAGGAACCCTCCCGGCCGCTCTCTTGATAACGAACTCGATGACGAGCTCATGTTCACGGTGAGAGAGCGTGGCCGACTCCCCTGTGGTCCCACAAGGCACCAGGCCATCAGTACCGGCCTCGACGTGGTAATCCACCAGGCCGCCAAGCCTTTCGAGGTCAACCTCTCCATCTTTAAACGGCGTTACAAGCGCTACGTAGGATCCGTTAAACATCACCTGTCTCCGTGAAAACGAGCTGGTGGCTCTCCCGCCACCCAAGGCCTTGCATTATAGGCGCGGCTCTCGTACAGGTCCATCAATGATGCCCTGGCCCCGAATCGGTACTGACAGGCCCCACACCTTGCGCCTGGGCAGGAAAGCGGTCACTGCTCACCCATCGAATCCCTGATCACTGCACAGATTTCCCCGCAAAGCTGGTCGACCAGTTGCTGCTGGGGCCCCTCCAGCATCACGCGCAGCAAGGGCTCAGTACCGGAATACCGGAGCAGGACCCTTCCCTCTTCGCCCAGCTGGGCCTCGACCTTTCCGACGATCTCCTGCACGGCCCCTACCTCCTCAAGCGGCACCCTCTCCCGCACCTTCACATTCATCAGGACCTGCGGATAGCTGGTCATGATCCCGGCCGCAGCGTCAAGGTCGAGGTCCTGGTCGCGGAGGAAATCCAGCATCTGGATCGCGGCAAGAACACCGTCACCGGTGGAGGAATGCTCCATCAAGATAATATGCCCTGACTGCTCACCTCCAACCGGATGCCTGCCCTCTCTCATCTGGCAGTATACATTCCGGTCCCCCACCGAGGTCCTTATCAGCTCGATTCCACATTCTCCAAGGGAACGCTCCAATCCGATATTTGACATCACCGTCGCAACAACTGCATTGCCCGGCAGCTTCCCAGCCGCCTGGTAATAACGGCCTCCGAGGGCGAGAACGAGATCACCGTCAAAGATCGCTCCGGTAGCGCTGATCGGGATTAACCGGTCTGCATCTCCATCGAAACAGAAACCTATATCAAAACCCGACCCTATAACCTCCTCGGAAAGTTTGCCGGGGAAAAGAGAACCGCAGCCATCATTGATGTTTTTACCATCCGGCTGGTCCCCGATTGACCGGACCTCCATCCCAAGGCGGCGAAAAGCCTCGGGCGCCACCGCACTGGCTGCCCCATTGGCGGCATCGATAAATACCTTCCGTCCTTCAAGCCCCCCACCGGAGGTTGACACCAGGAAATTGACATACCTTTCAAAGGCATCGTCTGAAAGATCCCGCAGGGTTCCGCCTTGGGCAGCTTCGGCTGAAACGCCGGAATCGAATCTCCTGGAGACCTCCTCTTCAAATTGATCAGAAACCTTGGATCCGGCTGCAGAGATGAGCTTGATTCCGTTGTCACGGGCAGGGTTGTGGGATGCCGACAGGACAATTGCGAGGCAGCATTCTTTCGACGAGCGTGCAAGCTCGGCAATACCGGGGGTCGGCAGGATTCCGAGATCACAAACATCCAGACCCGCGGAAAGAAAGCCCCGGGATAATTGCCCGAGTAATTCAGGACCGGACTCTCGAGTATCCCGCCCGATATAAACAGCGCCCCCTCGCTCCGGACCGATATCGAGAGGGAAATCCCCACGGTCCTGGAGCAGCGAGGCCAGCGCCCTGCCGATTGCTTCAACCGAATCGGTAGACAGCAGGCCCTCGCCCGCCCTCGCCCGAATACCATCAGTGCCGAAAATGCTCACCTCTATCTCCTCGACAAACCCTATTCCTCTTCACTGCCCTTCTTTGCAGGGACACTGATTTCATAGGACCAGAAAGCTGCCTGTTGTTCTTTTCGACTTTCATGGCGAAGAACCTCTACCTCTGGAAAATCCTTCACCCTGAGGTCACCTTCCAGGAAAGTAAAGGTGCCGCCCTTTTCAGCATCAAGGCCGGTAGGAGGCGGGACGATGAGCGTGATCTCAGGCAGCTCCCTGAGCTGCTCGATCTGCGCCCGGACCCCCTTAAGGCCTACCGGAATCGTCTCTGTACCGAGGGGAACATCCTTGAGCCTGACCTTGAGAGCTGCCGGCGTCAAGGGCAGCTGGAAAAGCAGGCGCCCCCTCTCAACCGAGTGTTGCTCCAGGCTCTCCTGGAGGGACGCATTGACCTGGATCTTTACCCGCTCAGGGAACCGGACCCAGCGCTTTTCCTCATCTCTTTCCAGGTTGAAATTCTTCAGGATCTGGACAGTCTGCCGCACCCTGGCGTTGTCCGGAACAAGACGCAGATCAAAAAGGCCGTCCACCCTGCCCTGGTAATTCACCGAAACCGTGACCTTAACGCTGACCCTCTCCTCATCCAGGATCGATTTCGGTCCCCGGATCAGCAATCCTGCCTCAGGTCCGTCAACCTTGATGTTCACCTTGTCCTCAGGCTTCCGATTGGCAACCTCAACAATCCCTGGAAGATCAGGAATGACCCTCTCCTCGATTTCACTCTGCAGAAGGAAATATTTCTCGGGCTGGAATCTCGTGACTGAAACCCCTGATTTGGGGAACCCGAAGTCTTCCTGCTTGAACTCGTGGCCGAGATCCTCCTTCTCAACAAAGAGCTCAACTGCGAATTTCTTTCCCTGCCCGGCCTTCAACTCCTCAACCTGTTCACGCGGCCCCTCAATGGTCAGGTCCACCTCGTGCTCACCTTCCTCCGCCAGGTAGCTTTCCTTCTGCTGCGGCTTGCGCACCCCGACAATGGCCATGGTGCCGTCATCCCTGGGCTTGAATTTTACCCAGTATTTCAGGGTGGCACGTTCAACCTCGTACTGGTAAGCCACGAACCAGATACTGACAGAAAAAAACAGGGCGATCAGCTTGCTGCGCCAGTTCGCTAAAAATAATTTCTGGAGTCTCATCCCTGGGCGCCCTTGTAACCTGCACTGTCCGGCATCTCATCCATCTCTGCCATCTCTTCCTGCTCCTCGAGCTCAACGAAATGACGCACGAGCAGTTCGCGCAGGCGGTCGGTATCTACCTTTTCAATCTCACCCCGGCTGGCGAAGGAGACGTTTCCGGTCTCCTCTGAAACGATAACAACAATCGCATCGGTCTCTTCGCTGAGTCCAAGACCTGCACGATGCCTTGTCCCGGCTGTATTCCCCGGCCCGGGACTGTCACTCAGGGGAAAAAGACACCCTGCCGCAGCAATCCGGTCATCACGAATAACAACGGCCCCATCATGAAGATCAGAGCCGGGAAAGAAGATCGTTGAGAGCAGGCCGCTTGTCACCACTGCATCGATCTGGGTTCCATGCTCAATGTAATTCCTCAGCCCCACCTCTCTCTCGATAGCAACCAGGGCGCCAATTTTCCTCCGGGACATACGAAACGCTGCCCGAACGATCTCCTCAACGACGCCCTTGGTTTCCCGCTTGAGGAACATCCCGAACAGCCTCGTCTGCCCGAGGCGAACAAGAGCACGGCGCAATTCCGGCTGGACAACGATCACGATCGCTGGAATGGCGGCAGCTCCGAAAAATCGAATGATAACGAGCAAGCGGTCAAAACGCTCGAAGCGCTCGGCAACAATGGCAAGCAGGATTGGAAAGGTCAGCATCAGCAGCGCGATGCCCTTGAGAATACCCTCGCCCCTTGTACCTTCCATGAAACGCAGGAATGCGTAAATAACCAGGTAGATCACCAGGATCTCTACCAGGTACTCAAGCCTGATCCAGCTCACCGCGTTCCAGAAACCTTCCAGGAAATTCGTCACTCAGGAACCTCCCTCTTCCGAACCCTGCAGCACACCGGCTGCTGATGTTCCCGGCGATTTCAGCTGCAGCGCCTCGAAGACATCGAGAAGGTCGCGGGTGTAGGGGACATTGTGCACCCTGAGGATCAGGGCGCCTTCAAGTACTGCTATCGTATTGGCTGCAACAGTGGCCACATCCCGCTGTGCAGGTTCCCGCCCACGGTCGCCCTGGTCGCCAAGCATCCGCGAGAGAAACATTTTCCGCGAGGCGCCAAAAAGAACCGGTCGGCCGAGATCACAGAGCTGGCGCAGCCCCCCCATGATCTCGATGTTGTGCCCGGGCTCCTTGGCAAAGCCTATGCCGGGGTCCAGGACGATACGTCCCCTGGAAATCCCCCCCGCCTCAAGCTCATCCATCCGCCCCTTGAGAAAATCACAGATCTCGTTCATCACACCATCGGGATACAGGGTGCGCTCCTGCATATCAGAAGGTGTACCCCTCATATGCATGAGGATGACCGGGCACTGGTATTCTTTGAGAACAGGAATCCAGCCGGGGTCCTCACAGGCGCTGACATCGTTAACCACGTCAGCGCCGGCTTCGAGCGCGGCACGCCCCACCGCAGGGTCCCTGGTGTCAATCGACACGACCGTCTCGGAGCTTTCCCTGATCCCCCTGATAACAGGCAGGATCCTTGCCAGCTGTTCATCCCCAGAGACAGGCTCTGCTCCCGGGCGGGTCGACTCACCGCCAACATCGATAATATCTGCCCCTTCCCGGACCATCTGAAGCGCCTCAGTGACGGCGGCCCCTGCATCTGCATAGCGGCCCCCGTCTGAAAAAGAATCGGGGGTGCAATTCAGGATGCCCATCAGCGCCGGCCGCGGGCCGATCTTCCAGGTACCGCCACGCACCAGCTCAAGCTCGAATTCAGCTCCAGGGGCAGTGCCTGTCATGCCGTTGAGTCCGCCAGGGTCTTCAATTCCCATCCGTATTTCCCTCTAGCTGCCGGCATCTCTACCAGGCTTCCACCTTGAGCAGAATCTTCTCAGCAAGGTTGTCGATCGCGCGTTTTCGCGCCGCATCAATGCTCTCCCCCCGGGAAGCTGAAAGGGGCTGGGTCTCCACCACCTTCTCCTCGCGAACCTTCCTGTTGGCATAGTCTTCGATCCTGAGATCAATCCGGATGGAAACCAGCGACTCAAGCTTCTCATCCAGCTCGCCTTCGGCCAGTACCTGCTCCCTGAATTCCCGGACCCAGCCATAGACGGTCATATCTGACTCCCCATCGGCCACCAGGCGCAGTCCCGTCCGCCCCTGGATCTCTTCACGCAAGGCAGAGGTCAGCTCGGTTTCAATGTCTCGTCTTAATGGAAAGGTCTGGTTCGTAAAGGTCGGCACCGCAATACGGTAGACTCCCCTGGGAGTCTGTACCCCAAGCCGGTAACCACAACCCTGCAAGAGGAGGGTGGCTGCGTAAAACAGGAACAGAATACCTATTTGATGCCTGGTCACTGGCTCGTTGTCTTTTCGATCCGGCTGCGTATTTCCCGGGCCTCACGCGCTGCCAGGGAGTTGGGGAAATTATCAAGCACAACCCGAAGGTAGATATCACAGGCGCGCAGCTCACTCTCATTGAGATAAAACTTGGCGATCCTCAGGTTCTTTTCCCCCTCCAGCTCATTGATCTCACGAAGCTTCCCCCTGGCCTCCTCCCAGTATTCACCGCGAGGATAACTCTGAAGATAGTTTTTGAAACGCCGGCGGGACTGCAGGAGCTTGTTCTCATCATAGACTGCGCCTCGTACCTGGAGGTACTCCGCCAGCGCAGACTTGTATTCAGCCAGCTCCTTCCACTCGCTCTCAGACATCTTCACGATGCTGTCATAGAGCAGAACGGATTCCGCATACTTTCCCTGGTCATAATAATAATTGGCCACCTCGAGGTAGGCATCATCGGCAAAGGAAAGATAGGGATTCTCCGTGACCAGGCCATCGACGGGGTCCAGCAGTATATCGATCCCGTAATCCGGTGAAGACACCTGGAAAACCTTCAACATGGACCTGGTCTTTCTCTCCTTGAGATAAGCCAGCGCGATTTCAAAGACCCTCCTGCGAGCCTTGTCGATGAGCTCCGGCGATGGGAAATCCTCCTGGTAGACCTTCCTGTAGTACTCGAGAGCATCTTCGTAGCGACCCAGCTGGTAGCAGCATTCCCCGAGGTAGAATCGGAGGTCCAGCATCTTCGCTGCCGCAGTGGAATCGTCAAGAAACCTGAGAGCTGCCAGCGCATCTGCATAGGCCCCTGCCTCAAAGGCCTTCAGCGCCTCCATACGCACCCGCGCGCTGGAGCCCCATGCACCAGACGCAGGAAGGATCCACCCGCTCTCTGCTGTCCACCTCGTATCACCCGCTCCGTTTTCAATCCTGGGGCTGTCATCAGCCTCCGGAATCTGGGGGCTGGCACAGCCCAGCGCCAACAAAACGCACAGCAGGCTCGCCAGAGAACGACCTTTCAAAATCATCTACTGCATCCCTCCATGAGAGTCCGGCAAAAAGAGACTGCCGGAAAAGCTACAACCAACTGGCCTGATATCTTAACATCTTGAGCGGACGTTCCAACAGGGCGGTAAAACTGTGTGCCAGGCACAAATGTACCTGTCTGAAATTCTTTTTCTCCAGCCCATTAGACGAGGGCGGGGCAGGTTGCTGCGACAGGTCCTTCAACAGGCGGACCCCGCTACCCGGCAGAGTAATTGACCCACCGGGGATGGTCTGGGATTTCCCGTTACACTCTCTGCAGACAAGCCCTCCTGCCAGCGGATTAAAATAGGCGGGGCGACTCCCACCCGGCCACGGCAAAGCGCAAACAGCGCAGGCATCAACGGATCCCAGGAAGCCCAGCAGGTGAAGGGCGCGGATCTCAAAATGCAGCATATACCAGGGAATCTTTTCCACAGAATCAGTCGAGAAGAACGTCAGGGTTCGCACCGCAAGATCAAAAAGTTCGGGATTACGGTCAGCCGGCAGGCTGACACCACGTAGAAACTCCAAGAGCTGGCTGGCAGCTATGTACCTTTTCCAGCAGGTGCGAAGTCCCCTCCAACCATCAACCACCTCCGCTTCTGCAAGGATTGACAGACCGGGATTCCTCCGCTTCAGGTAGACAAGATCATAGATCGCCGCAAGATCAAATGGACCCTGGAATGAGTTCTTCGGTCGATGGGCACCCTTTGCAATCCCCTCCAGGAGCCCCTCCTCCCGGCTGAAAAGGGATACAACCTGGCTGGTATTGCTGTAGTCTACGCAGCGAATGGGAATAGCTAGGGTCTTACGTTTCACCTCTGGGTACAGCCTCTAAGCTGGACAGTCACAAATCCGGCTTCTGCCGGGGATGGGAGAGCCTGTTTATCCAGGTCCCTCAGCAACACTTCCATCTCCTTCGGAAATCTGCAATTCCAGGCGGTAGACACGCCGCCCATCCGCACTGGTTACCTTGAAATGTACCCCGTTTAAATCAAAGGTATCACCGATGGCGGGTATCCTGCCCATACTGGAAAAGACAAAACCACCAATGGTGTCGTAGTTGTCATTCTCAGGAATACCGAGGTCAAGCTCCTCGTTGAGATCGTCAATGTGCACCGCCGCATCGACACTGACCAGGCCCTCCTCCAGGCGTTGGATCGGCTCCAGGTCCTCCTTCTGCTCGTACTCATCACTGATCTCGCCGACAATCTCCTCGATCACATCCTCAATCGTAACCAGCCCATCAGTCCCACCATGCTCATCAAGCACAATGGCTATGTGAAGACGGTGCTGCTTGAACTCCTGGAGCAGATCGTCAATTTTCTTTGATCCGCTTACCCGGTAGGGGCTGCGTACGATGGATTCAAGACTGATATCTTCCTTGCCGTACAGGCTCTTGAGCAGATCCTTTACATAGAGGATGCCCACGATGTTGTCTTTGCTTTCACTGTAGACCGGAATTCTTGAGAGCCCGCAATCAATGGCCTTTTCCAGGTTTGAATCGAGGGGTTCTTCCAGCTCGAGGCAGATCATCTCCGTGCGGGGAGTCATCACCTCTGAAACGGAAACATCGCCAAAGGAAATGATCGATTCGATCATGTCGATCTCTTCGGACTCCAGCAAACCTTCGCGCTCAACCTCTTCCGCCTTGGAGAGCAGCTCTTCCTCCAGGATAGAGGCCGAGTCTCTGTGCGAGCTGCGCCCGAAAATCCGGGCAAGCGGCCGCAGGATCCCTTCCAGCAGCCAGCGAGCAGGAGCGAAACAGGCGTGCAGGAAACGAATGAGCCTGGAAAAGCGCGCCAACCAGGCCTCCGGCCAGAGCCTGCCGATGATGGAAGCCAACAGCTCCAGGACCAGGATCTGCACCCCGGCAATCTTCAGGACCAGGCCCCCGAAAAGAAGAGCTGTTTCCGTACTCAGCCGAAAACCATCCCCTGGCAGGCCATCCAGAAGTATGCAGCAGGACACAACGCACCTCAGGACGATATCGAGGTTCCCCAGGGTGCCTTCGTAATCTTCCTTGAAGCGGGCAAAGCGCTCAACGCGCTCCTGGCTCCAATCAACAGACCTCTCCAGCAAGGCCTTCCGGGAAAACCGTTCGGTAGCCTTCCGGCAGATAGAGATGAAGAGCCCTGCCGCAATGAATGCGAGAGAAACCACCAGCCAGAAATGTCCATACGCCAGCAGTGCGTCCAATTCTACCTCTGCTAAAGTGCACCCATTAACCTGGGAGCTGCCTGATCTGCAACCCCTTCTAAACGCTTACTTATCTGCATCTTCACCCGCTTCCGGCCCTTCCTGCTCAACCCCTTCCGGGCTGCCCTCCTCCGCAGGTTCGCCACCGGCCTCCGGAGCGCCGCCGGCTTGCTCCTGGGCCTTCTTGAAATCCTCTGCCAGCTCGTTCACCAGGCGCCCGACATTGCCCTGGCGCTGATGAAGACGCTCAAGCGTCCGCGACCACTGCTCTGAACCCTGGCCATCGTTGCTCTGGCGGAAATCTTCAAGCTGCCCTGTCTGCCGGTTGATCTCAAGCTGCAGATTCTTGAGCATCAGCAATTCTGCCAGGATCGTCACCAGGGGTTGCCTTCCCTGCTGCTGCAGCTGCTGTTGCTGTTGCTGCTGCTGTTGTTGTTGCTGTTGCTGCTGCTGGCGCTTCATCAGCTCGAGCTGTTCCTGCAGGGAAGCCATCATCCTCTCCAGGTCGACAACAATTTCCTTCTGCAGAAACTGGGTAAAGGAATCCGTCTCAAGCTCCAGGAGAAGATCCCGAACCTGTTGCATATCGGCGCTCACATTGTTCAGCATAAAGCTGAAGACCTTGGAGGACTCTTCCTCAAGGCGCCCGATCAACGAGACCACCTTCTGCGCCAGCTCCCCTTCACCCTGCGCGAGAGGTTCGAGAAGACGCTGCAGAGAGGCTCTCCTGCGGCGGCTCAAGCGCCCGCTGGGCCTGCTCTCCTGGGCCTTGGCCGTCCCCGCATTGATCTCCAGCTGGGCATCCCTTGCCTCGGTCAACTCGTTGATCATCGAGACAAGCTCCTGCTCACGCTTTAACTCCGCGAGGCTTTCCTCCTCTCTACGAAGCTCTTCCTCCTGCTGCTGCAGCTTCGCGAGGGCATCCTCCTGGTTCTTCTCAGCCTCTTCCGGGTTATCCTTCTCCAGGTTTTCAGAGGCCTTCTTCATGTCCCTTGAGGCTTCCTCAAGTTGTTGAGAGCGCTGCTGCTGCCCGGATGACTTGCTCTGCCGTGCAGCCTGCGAGGTCTGCCGCGACAGCTCTTCCTGCTCCTGGGCCTCCTTCTCAAATTTTTTGCGCCGCTCGAGCCTGGCCAGCTCTTCTTTTTTCTCCTCCTCAACAGCCTCTTCAGCCTTCTTGAGTTGCTCAAGAGCTTCTTCCTGCTTCTTACGGCTCAGCTCCCTGCGGCCCTGGGCCGAATCCCTCATCTTGCTGGCAGCCTGCTCCAGGGACCTGGAAATTTCCTGGAGACGTCCAGGCTCCTGCTGGTCCTTGCGCCGGAGCTTCCGTTCAAGCCGATCGGCCTCTTTCGCTGCCTCCTCCGTCTTGCGGGAAAGTTTCCTGCTAAGGTCACGGCGCTTTTCTTCCTCTGAACGCTTCGCAAGACCCTCCCTTGCTTTTTGCAGCTCCTTGCTGGCCTGCTCAAGAGCAGCGCCAGCCTCCCTTCCGGACTGCTCGGCCTGTTCCCTGCGTGCTTCGCTGAGCGACTCCCTGGCCTGCCTCATCGCCTGCGATGCTTTCTGGAACAGGGAGGCCCCTCTCTTCAGTGCCTCGCGCGCTGATTCAGAAAAGCTCTTCTGTGCCTGCTCCCCCAGCTGGGCAGAGGATGCCGACGCCTTGCGCGCCAGCCGGCTCTCCTCCTGTTCAAGACCCGCCGTCTGCAGGGAGTTCCTGGCCCGGGCCTCCTTCAGCTGGCGGCTAATCTCCTCCCTGGCCTTCTCCAGCTCTTCCACCGCAGCAGCCTGGTTCTTTTCCGCCCCGGCGAAGTCTCCCTGCTGGATTTTCCTGCCGGCCTGCTCATTCTTTCCCGCAGCTGCCGAAAAGTTCTCCCTGGCCTCCCCGGGCAACTCCGCATTCTCAGACTCTTTGCCAAGGCGCTGAATTTTCCCCTGCAGATCCGCCGTACGGCTCTCCAGCTCCGACTTCAAGCGCGAGATCTCCTGGGCGGCTCGTGCCTGCTCCAGCTCACTGACCCCCTTGCGAATCCTGGGCTCGGTCTTCTTTCCGGGATCTTTTTCCGACGGCTGGCCCTGCTTCCCAGCCTCCTGCCCGGTTTCCTTTCCGGCTTCCTTTCCGGCTTCCTTCCCATCTCCTGGGGTCTTTTCCGTTTTCTCGGGACTGTCATCGCCGGGTGAGTCCTTGCCGGCATCTTTCCCCGGTTGATTTTCACCGCCACCGGACGGCTTTTCATTACCGCCTTCTTTACCGGTCTTGCCGGGTGAGTCCTGGCCGGCCTCGGGGCTCCCCGCTTTTGCAGCTCCGGCCATTTGCTTCAGCTCTTCAGCCCTCGATCCAAGGTCGCGCAGGTCTCCGGTCAATCCCCGGGCCTGCCGGATGAGGCCATCGAGCTCCTCAAGAACCTTCTTTGCATCCGCGATGGTCTCCTGGTCCTTCCGGGACTCTTTACCGCCGGGCAATTTCTCTATTCCCTCGTTAACCCTTTCCTGCAGCTTCTGCAGGGCCTGGGCCTCTGCGAGGGCGCTCTCAATCGCCTCACGGTCCAGGGCCTTCCCCTCCGAATCGATTTGATCTACCGGCTTGCCATCAAGCAGCCCCTTCTGCATCTCCAGGGCCTTCCTGATCATCTCCTGGAGATCCTCCAGCTGGGCTGAATTCTGTTTCGATTCAAGAAACTCCCGGGTCTTATCCAGCAGGCGCTCCTGTTGCTGCTTGAGCTCTGCGGCGATTTGCCGGTCCTTCTTGAGCTGCTCCAATTGCTTGCCGGTACGGTCCTCGCTGAACTGGCTGGCCTCCAGCACGGAGAGGATTCCCTCGATGACCTTGATCGCATCATTCTGGCTGGAGACAGCCTCGATAAACTGCTTGTTGGAGAGCATTCCCTCAATCTGGGAGAGGGTGTCAGGCAGGCGCTGGTTCCTGATCTGGCGGGCAGCCTCTCTCAGGCGCTCCGCATCCTCGGGCTCACTGGCCTCCAGCTTTGCAGCCACCTTCTCCATGTCATTGGCAAGCTTGATGACGATGGCCCGGATCTGTTCCTGCTCGCGCGAGAGCTCCTGGTCGGAGGCCTGCTGCGGCTGCCCCAGGGCTTCTGATGTGGCAAGCGGACACCAGGCCAGGAAACAGATAAAGCTGACTCTGCAAAGAACTAACCGATTTGGCATGATCAGATACATCTTAACCGACTGTAAGCACGAAGGCATCCCACTCCTCATTCTTCTTCCTCCGGTTCACCCTCACCGCCCCCGAGAAGATTCCTGGTATTGTCACGCAGCCCTTCCTGGCGGCGCTTGATCTCCCTCATCAACTGGATGAGCCCACGCAAATCGCCGAATTCACTCATTCGTACAACAATAGACTCAAGGTCTCTCTCTACCTCGAGCTGAGAACCAACAATCCTGCCCAGGCTGGCCGGATCCTGGTCCGATTCCTGGACCAGCGAACGAAGCTCATCGAGCTCCCCCGCGATCCGGTCAGATTTGAGCTTTGAGATCTCAGTTAATTCTTTCTCCAGCCCGGTGAGCCAGTCCTTCCACTTCTGCTCGCCCACCTTGTTGATCTTCATCTTGGCGAGCAGCCGGCCGAGGTTCCCCGACAGGTCGAGCAATCCTTCCGAAACCCGTACCTGGTCCTGGCGATGCCGGGAGATGCGTCCGGCCGAATCCTTTCCCAGTTTCTTTCCGAGAAGAAACTGGCTCTGCGATTCCTCGAGGTCCTTTCTTACCGATTCCTGTCGTCCCCTCAGCCTGTCGGCAATATCACGCAGGGCCATGACCTCACGGGCATACTGGTCCTCGAGATACTCCGGATCAACCACCTGCAGAAGGTATTCCTGGGACACTCCGATATTTCCCTTCCCCCCTCCCCCATCACCGAAATCCTCCGCAAGAACAAAGAATTGAAACCGCGCACCCGATGAAGGAGCGCCACCATCTCCCCCACCAAGCTCAGCGACCTTCAGGACATACGGATCAAGCTCCGGCTCGCTCTCTCCCCCCGCCGGGCCGGCAGCCGAGACATCGAGCAGGGTCACCAGGTTGCGCTCAGGCTCGGTCTCTCCGGCAGAATAATAGCTGCCCTGGAGTTCGATTTTTTTCACTGCGTAGTCGTCCTTGATAACTGCAAGGATGGGAACCTCCGCACGAGGCGACACGTCTTCTGTCAGCCGTTGCGGCTCAACAATCCTCACCACCGGCTTGCGATCGGCGACCGCCTGGATCCTGAAACGCTCCGATTGAGTACTTCGAAATCCTCCCGGATCTTCAAACTGGAAGAAATAGCTGCCGCTTCCCTCGACCACGAAATTCCCGCTGAACCGCCTTCCCTCTGTAATCTCCAGGGTGGCGGCTTCCGGGTCAGGCCAGCTGGAGTCCTTTGCCCCGGCAACCTCTTTTTCATCGACCCCTTTTTTCAAAACCAGGTAGGCCTTGGCAATCTCAACATTGGCTGCCAGCCTGAAGCTGACCTTCGTTCCCGCGGGCACCTTCAAATTACCGTGGCGCTGAACAACCTCTTCAGCACTCTTGCCGGTATAGACCGGGTTGCGGTAGGCCACCCTGTTGAAGCCCCCCTCCTCCCACTCCTTCATATCGATCCTCGGACGGTTGCGGACCTTGACCTCTACCCATTCTGTCTCATCCTCGCCGCTGCCATCGAAGGCCTTGAAACTGAAAGCCTTGCTTACATTTCTGAATACATAGGCAAAGCGCCTGGAGCCCTGGCTCGACTCCATGGGCTTCCTTCCACCTGAACCATCCTCGAGCTTCCACTCTATCTCGACAATCCTTGGCGAGCCCCGCAGGACACGTACCGCAACAGACAGGTCATCTCCAACGGCGACAAACTCCGGAGTGCCCTCCTCGATCTCCAGCTGGATACTCTTTGGCCAGTCCACCGACCTGTCGAGAAACACGTTTCTCTGCAGCCAGATTGCTGCGAGATCCGGCTGCCAGCCGGCCCCTGCGCCGATCGTAGCTGCCGCCAGGCAAAAGATGCCGAAATTCAACTTCAGGCGCCTGAGATCTATAACCTTGCCGGAGAGAAGCGAACCAGCCCCTGACTCAACCTCCTCGACCACCGAATCAAGCATCTCCCGGGAGACATCACGGGATCCGGCGCTCTCAGCGCGGCAGAGCTCAACAGCGGTAACCAGCGCCTGGTTGAGCTCCGGGTTGGCCTCCTCTATAAGCATCGCCAGCTCAGGATCCTCAAGCTTGCGCGAAAGCGGCGCCAGGACTCCCCGCATAAGCAGCCAGAGAAACCCGGCGGAAGCCCCAAGCAGGAAAACCAGCCTGGCCGCAAAGGGCAATCCCCTCGACTGGCCGGAGCCCACCAGGTTGAGGAAATAATCGAGCCCGAAAGAAACCAGCAAGGCGAGGGCCACGATGGATCCCAGGCGCAAAAGACCGCGCAGGAATGAAATCGTGCGGATCTTCCGGCGTAGCAGGGCAAGGATCTGCAGGCTCCGCTGCGGCGTCTTTCCTGGTGTTGAGGTCGAGCCTGTCAAAGGATCAGTTTTCCGTGATCGGCAGATACTGGTTCGGATATTGCAGGATGATCGACGCCATGGCGGTTGCATAGTTGGAGCCCACCAGGTCGGTCCACTGGCCACCAGCCTCCTGCAACAGGAGCAGATCCTGTCTTATCGCCTCGTACCAACGCTGCCAGAAGCTGCCGCCTTTCTGAAAGGCTGCCTGCACTGCGTAGTACTGGAAATAATAATAATCAAAGGTGTAGCGAGCCTCTCCCCGAAGCGGACGCTCCCGCCAGATGTAGCGAAGCCCCTCGTTGATCTGAAAGGCATCGTATTCTCCTGCACTGTAAAGAGTCGTCACTCCTGCCGCCGTCAAGGCCGGGGTCCAGCGACTGTGAACCCCCCTGAACTCAAGGCCCAGCTGGTAGGTAAAAGCCCCGACCCCGGGGACGAAGCTCTTCTTGACATAGTTTACGGCCTTATCGATCGTCCCCGATGGGACCTCGATCCCTGCATTGCGGGCTGCACGAAGAGCCATCATCTGGCAAACCGTGATCGACATATCTGAATCCTGGGCACCTGGACGGTACCGCCAGCCGCCTTCCGGATTCTGGGCGTTGACAATCAACCTGATAGAGCTCTTCAGGGCCCGTTTCATCCTGTCGGTATCACGATAGGAACCGGTTCCATAGGCTTCCGCCAGGAACAGGGTGGCGAAGGCGTGGCTGTACATCCGCGAGCCATTGGCACTGATAAAACCATTGGCCGCAGATACCCGGCTGATCACATATTCGAGTGCTTTCTCAAGCACCTCGCAGAAGGTGACCTTTCTGCCGTTCTTCATGACATAGCCGGCAGAGCCCTGGCCCGGCAGAACGCCATGAGCCAGGAAGGCGATCCCGGCAAGACCGGTCACCCCCACATGTGGAGCGACGGTTCCCCGGTAGGTCATATGAACCTTGCGACCGACCCTGTCGGTCCAGGAGCCATCGCGATTCTGGTTCAGGGCGAGAAATTTGAGCCCCTTTTCAATCGCCCCCGCGGTAGAAGCATGCACTCCGCGAGCCAGCGGCCTGGGCTTCACTCGAGGGCTTGGCGGCTTCTTTTCCTGTGCGAAGGATAAGACCGGGAGCCCTGAAACCAGGCAGATCGCCACCAGCAGCGAGAAACGCACAAAAAGCGGCCTGGAGAAATAGTTGGGGGGTTCTTTTAACAGTTTTCCGCTGTCCATCGGGAACATCCGGGCTGAGCCTGGGGCCTTGCTGTAACTACCTTGGGGATTTTACCGCCAATGATACGTAAAATCCTTTGAATAAAGGCTTTTGAGGCCCGGGGAGCGGCCTGAACGTCAAAATGTAGGGCCACCGAAGGCCGAGAGCCAGCTCTGGGAGGAAATGATAATCTGCCCACCGCCGATATGCGGACTGCCGACCTGGAAAAGCCGCCCCGCAACGGTCTCTCTCGAGAGTAACCGGAGGCGTTTTCTCAGGTCAAAACCAACTGTTTCAAGCTGTCCACGGCTGGCATAAAGCACACCGCTTGAGGTCAGCAATCCCCTCGCCTTGATAGAATCCGGCTCCCATACAAGCGGAGAACCAATCCGGGAAACCTGCGGCAGTCGCGTCAATCTGTCGATGGTCTCATCCGGCCCCGCGGCCTTCTTACTGCCGGCCGGAATCGAACGAGGCAAGCTGCCAGCCAGCTCTCCCTCGATGTTGAGCGAAGAGATATCGAGGGCGAAAATCCCATCCCTGCCTGAAAAATATAATCTTCCCTGGTGAGCTCCCAGGAGGTCACGAAGATCACCGGCAGAGTTGTCATAGGTCCAGAGGATCTGGCCTTCCCGGCTGGCGCCACCCGGCCCGCACCCGGTATCGATCGCAAAGAGGTATTGTGAATCCCTCGGAGCCACAATCAGCACGTTGCCGATCAGCAGGGGAGAGTTGAGCCCCCAGTGGAGCTCTCTCATGCGGGGAAACCTCCCAATTGTCGGGGGCGGCTTAATATAATCATAAGCAGTCACCCACAGCACCCTCCCACTGCGGCTTTCGATCGCGGCCACGGCACCGAGATTCGAAAGATAGTAAAGGACTCCGTCCTTCTCAGTCAGGAAGGAGGCAAAAGGCTCCCTTCCCAGCTCGCCAAACATCGTCTGTTCCATCTGGGCAGAGGAGACGGACGCCTCCCAGACGGTCTTGCCGGTGCGCAGGTCGAGAGCCCGCACCAGGCTGTTGATGTAACCATCCTGCTTCCAGCCACCGGCGAAAACGAGCCCATCTCGAACCAGTGCCGGAGAGGAATAGCTGATCTCTGCCGGGATCTCATTGGGGCCGTAGATATCCTGCTGCACCGCGTCACGCAGGTCCTCGGTACGCCAGATGAGCTCTCCACTCTTGCGGGAAAATGCCGCCAGGGATCTCGTTGGAATGCTGACCGTGATGTCATACCCCATGTAATGACGGCGCCTGGAGAACCCGGCGATGTAATGCGACAGCAGGAGCTCATCGGGCAGCTCCTGCAGACCGGAAAATCGATCCGCACCGGCAGCCCTGTCCCGGCCCCAGGTGGTTACGGTATAGAGCGCAGAGTCGCTCTGTTCGCGGTACCTTCCCTTTAACCCGGCGGGGGTCGGCTTGGGAATCTGCCGCAACAGCTTCCCGACTCCCGGACGTGCATCGATCTCGTAGATACTGTAGACGCCGGAAAGGAATACGGTATTGCGCTGTACAAGCGGAACAAAGGGGTAATCAATTCCACGTGGCTGGAATATCTGCCCGCGAGCAAACCCACCGTTGAGCAGCGGGTCATAGTTATCTGCGATGGCCACCGTAGAGGCCCAGTCGAGGCTTTTCCAGGATGCCTCCAGGGGACCACCCGGGAGATCGGGAAGTCCACCGGCACCCAGCCTGGGCGAAGCCGCCCCACCGGGAACCTCGCCTCCCCAGTAGCTTTCCTGGACAGTGCCGGCCGGCAGCGGCAGCCCCCCCTGGAAATCAGCCTTTTCAAGCCTCTTTACAAGGTCCTCATAGCCTGCGAATGCATCTTCTCCTGCTGCCCGGGAGAACCCGGCATAGCGCTTCTTTTCATGGCTGAAAAGTTTCGATCTTCCACCGTGCCTGAGGCAGGTCAGCGCCTTTTCCACCAGCCGGCTGATCGATTTCGAGGCTGGTTCTTCCCTGGCCGAATCTTCCAGGACAGCCCTGTATCCGACCCAGGCCTTATCGTAAAAGCCGGCCTCAAAATCCAGGTCAGCCTTTAATTCACGGGCAAAAAATCCCGGCTCGGTAAGGGAGTAAAGCCTGCAGACATCATCGAGGACAGCCCTGTCCCCCTCCTGCCGGTAGCGCTGAAGAAGCTGGCTGGCAGCCTCCGTATAGAGCTTGCGGTAGGTGCCGCGCGCCTGGGCGGGAAGCATGCCCAGGACGATCCTGGCAGCCCGGCCGGCCTCGACATACCGCCCCCATTCCCTGTTAACCTGGGCAGCTTCCTCGAACCTCTGAACCCGGGGCCTGGGAAGCTGGCCGGGCCGGATAATGACCGGGCCACGGGATGGGCGAGCCGGAGGTGGTTTGAGGACCTGCTTGCGGGAAGGAGAGGCCAGCAGCGCCCGGAGACGGCCAAGATCTCCTACCGATACCGGCAGACGCACCATCCCCCCCTTCTGAGAGCTGATAAGACCCTGGAGGATTCGAACACCGGTGGAGTGATCATTCCGGCCGACTGCATCCAGTGCCTCCAGAAGCTTCGACTCCCACTCTCCCCCGGCCCCGGCCACCAGGACCTGCTCACGAGCCGGCAAGGCCAGCTGGCAACTCACCAGGAGTGTGAGGGAAACTGCAAACACCCACCGGTAGCGCGGCGAGGTTATTTTTCCGGGGCTTTGTGCAAACACCATCTCGTACTGCCTGCTAATGAATGACTTCCGCTGAAACTATCTTATCTTCCTCTCGGGCACTTCGCCCACATTACTTTAGCCGGGGCCGGTTGCTCAAACCAGGCGTACCGCCTTGCGCAGTATCCACTCCATTGCGAGAATCGAGACAATCAGCACCACGACCCACCACTCATCCCAGAGGTTTTGAGCCTTCGGTGTACGTTCGCTTGTGTGGGTAATTCCCTGCACCTTCTCAACAGCCTTCATGATATCGGGGAAATCAAAGTAGGCGCCGCCGGACAATTCAGCAACCTGCTTGCCGAGGGTCCTGTTGAGGCGGGTATCACGGGCTTCCAGGGCAGGAACCTCCACCGTGTAGGAGGTGAATGCAGAGCGCTCCTGGGGCGTACCAAGCCAGATATCGTGCCGCCCCCTGGTACCGGCTGAAATACTTCCCCGGTAGATCCCCTGGCCCTGGAGGTGCAGAGCCAGCTCGATCTCCTGGACGCTCTCTTCGGATTCTCCCTGCACCTGGTGGTAAACCGAGATGGTTTCGTCCTCGGAAGGATTCATGTTCGCATCATAAACCTGGGCCTCTACGCCCACGCTCTCTCCGATACTGTAGACCTCCTTGTCAGAGGTGATCGTGAAACGCGGGGTTTTTCCAAGCAGCCTCCCCGCAGCAACGAAGCGGCAGACCTGGCCCCAGAACCTGTAGAAGTGGAGGTTGTCCACTCCTGCGCGCCAGCGCCAGGTGTTGTCAACAGCACTGAAGAAGGTCCTGCCCTTTCCGTAATTCATGAAGGCAAAAATAACCAGTGGCTTCGGGGGATTGCTCAGCGGCTGGGTCAGCTCAGGATGCTGGGCCAGCACCACCGCATTGCCCTTGGGCCGACCGGCCCTGGCGAACCAGAAAAACCCGGGCAGGTGATCGTAGAAACGCCCATCCTCGTTTTCCCAGAGCTGAAGGTTCCGCTCCGGGTCGTTGTCGAGCCTCATCACAGGATGCTCGCGGCCCACAGCACTCAGCTTGACGTTGAAAGACTTTGTCACCGGGGAATCAAAATCGTTCAGGGTACCTGCCTCGCTCACCTGGACAGGAAGAAGGGTGTAGAGATCAGAAGAACGCGGATAGCGCGATGGGTTATGGTGCGGGCCGCTGAGAAAGACCACTCCTCCCCCTGCTGCAACAAACTCCTTGAGCAATTCAAGCCGGGCAAGACCAAGGTGACGCTCAGGGTCGACATCTCCGAGGATGATCACGTGGTATTTAAAGAGCTCATCCCGCTGGGATGGGAAGGCGTTCAGCGCAGGCACCCCGGGGGAAGAATCCTGGGTAAACTCCGGATCCGCAGAGAAAAGAAAGATCTGGGTCTCCATCGTCTTGTCCCGGATCAGGGCATTCTTGAGGTAGCGATACTCCCAGCGGGGAAGGTACTCGGCGTAGAGCACCTTGATCTTCTGGTCCAGCACAGTGATGTTGCGGGAGAGGGAGGTGTTGTCAGAGAAGACCTCCCCTCCCTGGAACTCCACCTCGACAGTGGCTGTCATCTTTCCGGGTTTTTTCGGGTGGTGAATGAAGCGGAGTCCCTGGCGTTTCCCCCCACCCTCCAGCACGATGTACTGGGTGTCGACAATAACGGAATCGATACGCAGGTCCACCCGCACTCGCTCTCCCTCGAAACCATCGGCCACCACCGACACATCCAGGGGGACATCATCATCGACAAGAACGACATCATTCACATCCACATTGGTAACCCGGATATCCTTCGGCTCATCCGGGTTGCCGACCCCTACCGCGAAAACAGGGATCTTGCGTTCTCCCAGTCCCCTGGCAAATTCCGTAAGCGAAATCGTATCAGCATTCTGCTGGAAATCGCTCAGCATGATCACGCCGGAAACCTCCTCGCGGCGCTTGCCGAAGCCGAGCCCCAGGACACCGGAAACCGCGTCCCTGAGTCCCTCGGCTACCTTGGTCTCCTGCACCCGCTGGTCCCCCCGAACCTTTGAATAGGCAGGCAGGATCTCATCTGCCTCTTCTGTATCTTCTCCTCCTGCCTCCTCGGAGCCTTCGGTGGCGGAAGAATCATCACCGGCCCCGAGCTTCGAGTAGGTCTTCAGGCTGTTGACCGACCCGCTGAAAGTGTAAACCGCCAGCTTGGCTTTCTTTCTCAGCTTATCTATAAAGCCGATCTCCTGGTCCCGCACCAGCCTTCGGACAAGATCATAACGGGTCATCTCTTCACCCGCCGCAGGCCCCAAAAGCTCGGCGATCGCTTCAGAGATCTCAGGCTGGGAATACTTGTCTCGAATGTCCTGGCTGAGGGAATCGTCCACCAGCAGAACGAGGGTGCTGTCGGTGGTCTCGTAGGTTTTCTTCTGTCGCACCGGCTGGGCGATCATCAGCAGTGCCAGCACCAGCACCAGGAACCGCAAGGCCCCAAGGGTCCAGCGCCAGCGCGGATTGCCTACCGGCTTTTCGCGCTTGTAGAAGAAGGTAACCCAGCCGACCACCAGGGGAAGAATGACAAGGACCACAACCCATGGCTCGGGCATCTCGAGCCAGCGAATCTTTTCCTCTGTCACGAGTCCGGGCTGTGCCCCGGCCTGCGCGAAACAGCCAGGCGTAAAAAAAGCTGTCGGCATCAACCTGCCCTCCTGCCGAAAAACTGGGCAAGCGCCGTCTCGAGCAACAGGAGTGCAATCACCGCCGCCAGGCAGTGCTTCCAGAACTCGCGGCCAAGCAATTGCTTCTGCTCTTGCCGCCGGCTTTCCACCTTCTCTGAATAATCGAGGAACTGTTCAGGCTGCACCTCAAAGTGGGTCCCCAGCTCCGAGTCGGCTATTCCACGGAGGTCGCTCTCATCGGTTGAAATATTGACGCTGAAATACTCAACGGAGTTGGACTTCGCAGCATCCCCTGGCGGGACATCACTGCCTTCAAGGCTGCGGTTCAGATCCAGCCTGTAGAGCCCCGGGATATCTGTCTGGCCATAGGTGATGGAAAATCTCCCGGGGTCGTCAAGTTCGCGCATCGGAGTGCGGGCAGTACGCCCCCCGGGGAGGCTTCTCCCTGGAATCGGTGGCGCGCGGAGCATGACCTCCAGAGCGAATTCAGAGCCATCGTAAAACCTCTGAAATTCATCGCCGATCCCCAGGTTGTCATTCAGGGTGCGAAAGCCAACCAGGTAGGCTATCGATTCATAGAGGAACACCACGTAATCCTGCCAGGCAGGAAACTCGTTCCAGTCATCATCTGCAGATGAGGTGAACCACATGACCCGCCCACGGCCGTAGGAGTTGTCAAAGACAGCAGGGCTCCTGTCAAGATCGTTGTAGCGGCAGAAGATCCGGGCGCCGGTCTCCTCCTTCGGCACTGCAAGCTTCATGAAACGGTAGAAGGGAACCAGGGCCCTGTGCAGCTCGGTGCGTTCCTTGTGCTGGGCAAAATAATCAGCCACGGGGTGAGAGCTGTCTGAAAACTGCAGGTACACAGGGCTGAGGCTGTCCCCGCGCTGCTCAACCACCTCGAAGGGCAGAAGGCTCTTGGGGCCAGGGGTGTAAAAGAGACTGTTGTAAACCTGGGGGTCGACATTATCCCCCATGAACACAACCAGGAACCCGCCCTCGTCAACATAGCGTTGCAGGGTGGCAAGCTCGGCAGGGGCGATGGATTCCAGGTTCGCCAGGACCACCATGGAATACCTTTTCCATTCCATATCACGGACAAGGTCTGCAGACAGGTTGACCGGCTGAAAGGGTGTAATCCGGCCACCGAGAACAGCCAGGGCATCATCCCTCGGCTGCAGCGCCGTCTGCAGGTAGAAGGTCTCGGTCTCGAGTGGATCGACCGCCGGGTCACCATCCACCAGCAGGACCTCTATTTCATCACGCACCTCGACAGCGAGGAAGCGCTTGTTGTCGATCACAAGGCCATCGGTACGCACCTCGGCAACAACTGTATGGTAGCCGGGTTCATCAAAACGATAGGGAAGGCTGCGGGTGACCGTACCCCCGGCAGGAATCCTCAGGATCTCTCCCTCCCCGGCTTCCCCACTCTCCGCTCCCATGGCCGGATCGACCTGGATAGTAAAAACAAGGCCATCGGCCTCCTTGTCCCCGTAGTTCCTGAGCGTCACCTGGATCTCAACTGTTACTCCCTTTGAGAAGAGATCAGGCTTTACCGCCAGGCTGGTAACGGCCACGTTGGGCCGGTTGCTCTCCGATGCTCCAATTCGTGAAAACACGACATCGTGCCCATCCTGCTTGAGCTCCTTGAGCAGCTGCTTGAGCTCCGGAGAGCGTGGACCTTCATCTCCCAGCCAGTCCTTTCGCTGCAGGTCGCTCAGCAGGACGATCCTGCAGGGTTCAACAGGGCCTCCATCGGAAGCTACGAACTGCTCGCTGAGGTCCTTGATGGAGCGCAGCGAGGTCACCAGGCGCAGCCCCCTGCTGGTACCGGTCAAACGGCCAAGCTCCGCCTCCAGCAGGGCCCGGTTGGTGCTGTTCATCTGCTTTCGCTCAAGCACCACCGCCGGCACATGCCCAAGCGTCATCACTGCCACATAGGCATCTTCCTCCACATAGGTACCCACCACGTCCAGGATCGTCTGCTTCGCACTCTCAAGCAGGCTCGACCCTCCATCGACGTAGTCCATGCTGAAGGATGTATCGACCGCAAAGATCCAGTTCTTGTTGCCGGCAACAGTGCTCGAGGCGGTGTCAGACAGCATGCGGGGACGCGACACCGCCAGGGCCAGCAGAAGCACAATCAGGCACCGGATCAACAAGAGCAGGAGGTTCTGTACCTGCAGCCGGCGGCGGCTCTTTTTGAGCGCCTTCAGCAGGAACTCCATGGCAGCCCATTTGCGGCGTCGATAGCGCTGGCGGTTGATCAGGTAGATGAGGATCGGGACACCAACGAGGGCGCCTAGCCAGAGCAGGAGGGGATTGACAAAAAAACTGCTCACCGCCTTAGACTCCCTGCTCGCTTGGCCAGGTAGGTAGAGAGCGCCACATCAAGCGGGTCACTCGTGTCAAGAGCCACGTAATCAAATCGATTATTCCGGCAGGCCCTTCGCAGGCGGCTGAGGAACTTCTCCAGCTCCTCGAGATAGGCCTCCTTGAGCAGGCGGGGATTGGCCAGGACCTCCTCCATTCCTTCCAGCCCCTCAAACATGGTCATATTCTGAAAGGGAAAGGTCCTCTCATCGGTGTCGAGCAGGTGAAAGAGGATCACCTCGTGGTTGCAGTAGCGCAGGTGCTTCAGCCCCCGCTCGATGTGCTCGATATCATCCAGCATGTCTGAGATGATGACGACCAGGCCCCGGCGGTGAATCCTGCCGGCAAACTCGTGCAGGATAACACCGAGATCGGTCTTTTCCTTCAAGCCGGGATTCTCAGCCAGCTCCAGGAGGGTCTTGAGATGAGATCCTGTCGAGCGGGCCCCCACCATGTCGCAGACCTTCTCATCAAAAAGAGCGAGCCCGACGGCATCCTGCTGTTGCAGAAGCAGGTAGGAGAGCGAGGCTGCCACCATCACGCCGTAGTCAAACTTGCTGACCCCATCGGATCCGTAGCTCATGGACTCCGAGGAATCCAGGAGTATGTGAGTACTGAGGTTGGTCTCTTCCTCGTACTGCTTGATGTAAAAGCGGTCGGAGCGTCCGAAGACCTTCCAGTCAATATGACGGACATCATCACCGGGAACGTATTCACGGTGTTCAGCAAACTCGATACTGAAGCCGTGGTACGGACTCCGGTGGAGGCCGGAAATAAACCCCTCCACAATCAACCGGGCCTTGATCTCCAGGCGTGATATGCCGTTCAGGACCTTGGGATCGAGGTACTTGGAAGGCGATTCAGCAGCCAATCATCTCTCCCTGAAAACTCTCAACCGATGAAATTAAAGTACAGGACAAAGGCAATGCCCGCCCGCAGTTCTCCACTACCCGCTGGCAGCTGCCCCTGCCGCACCGGTATCGTGTACGGGGGTTTCCTCCACCAGCCTGTCGATAATCGTCTCAGGACTGACTCCTTCGGCTTCCGCACTGAAGTTCGTCAGGATCCTGTGGCGCAGTACAGGATAAGCAACCGCCTGGACATCCTCGGCAGAAACGTGGTTGCGGCCATAGAGAACAGCCCGGGCCTTGGCTCCAAGAATGAGGTACTGCGAAGCTCGCGGCCCCGCTCCCCATGCAAGCCAGCCCTTGATGTAATCGGGAGCCTCATCCTTATTGATCCGGGTTGCCCGTGTAAGCCTGAGGACGTAACGAATGACCTCATCTGCAACCGGTACCTTTCGGACGATTTCCTGCAAATCCCTGATCTCCTCACCATTGAGGATTTCTTCAACCTCGGCCTCCATGCCGACCGTGGTCCGCTTCATGATCTCGACCTCTTCATCTTCGGTCGGGTAATCCACGAGAATATTGAACATGAAACGGTCGAGCTGGGCCTCTGGAAGCGGATAGGTACCTTCCTGCTCAATCGGGTTCTGGGTCGCAAGGACGAAGAAGGGCTCATCAAGCTCGTGCTTCTTGCCCCCTGCTGTCACCTGGCGCTCCTGCATGGCCTCCAGCAAGGCCGCCTGGGTCTTGGGGGGAGTCCTGTTGATCTCATCTGCAAGAATGACGTTGGCGAATACCGGTCCCTGGAGAAACCTGAAGTTCCTCTCCCCGGTACCCTTGTCCTCCTGGATCACCTCGGTACCCGTGATATCCGATGGCATGAGATCCGGGGTGAACTGGATTCTTGAAAAAGACAGGGAGAGGCAGCGCGCAAGGGTGCTGATGATCAGGGTCTTGGCAAGCCCGGGAACCCCCACCAGCAGGCTGTGCCCCCTGGCGAAAATTGAGATCAGAATCTGCTCGAGGACCTCGTCCTGGCCAACGATCACCTTGCCCAGCTCCGCACGGATCCTGTCGTAACTCTCCCGCAGTTTTTTTACCGTTTCAAGGTCACTCGAATCGAGGGGTGCCTCTGTTGGGGCCTGGGAGCTCTCGTCCTGGTTTTCGCCGGCTTCAGTTTTGTCGATGTCTTCTTCGCTCATCTCGACCTTCACCGCCCTTTCCTGCAGGGCAAAATACCCGCCTGGCTATCCAGCCGGCCGGCATCGTGCTGAGTTTAAATATTGAATTCCAGATGGTCCCTGAAGCCCTCACCGGGAAAGAACACTCCCCGGAGAACCTCCTTTTTCCAGCAGCCGAAGTAGCTACGTAAGCTATGGAAGTGAAAGGGTTTCAAGCCGCAGGAATGATAAAATCACCCTCCAGCCTAGTCAAACACTATTAGCCCCCCGCTCAAGGGCGCGACCCGCGCTCAACATTTCCCTGGCGCCGGTCACAGCCACTCACTTTCACTGCCACTTGCAGCCGGCCACACCCCCGAAGAACCGGGGACAGGTTCAAGGCCACACCGCAGGCTGCCGGCAGGCACTGGCAGGATCGGCAAAGAAGGCGGTGCCCCTCTGGAGTTGTACTTGCTTTCTCTTAGGCTGCCCATATACTTACCCGATCAATTTTCACTTAAGCGGCAGCCAGCGCTGCACTTGTCTCCTTCACAGGAGACGACTCCAGGGAGTCTCAGATGCACTCGGACGGGCAAACTGCCAGCGCCCTCTTTGAGAGAGGGGATGGTCTTACCTACAACGATTTCATCGTTCTGCCCGGACATATTGACTTCGCTGCAACCGATGTCGGCTTATCGACCCTCATCACGCGCCGGATCGCCCTGAAGAACCCCATCTGCAGCTCGCCGATGGACACCGTGACCGAGAACAAGATGGCCATCGGAATGGCCTTGCTCGGTGGAATCGGGATTATCCACTACAACAACACTCCGGAGGCGCAGGTCGAGGAGGTCCGCAAGGTCAAGCGGTTTGAAAACGGCTTCATCACCGACCCGGTGGTGCTTGGACCGAAAAACACCATTGCCGATGTAGACCTGATCTTCCAGGAGCAGGGTTTCGCAGGCATTCCCATCACAGAAGATGGGACCCTCAAAGGTAAATTAATCGGAATCGTCACCAACCGGGATGTTGATTTTGAGCCGGATCGCAACTGCCCCCTGCAGGAGGTTATGGTTACCGACCTGGTAACGGCCCCCGAAGGCGTCACCCTCAACGAAGCGAACAAGATCCTTCGTGAGTCCAAAAAAGGGAAATTGCCGATCATCGACGAAAAGGGCTGCCTTGTTTCCCTCGTCTCACGTACAGACCTGAAAAAGAACAGGGACTTCCCCGAAGCCAGCAAAGATGAGAGCAAACAGCTCAGGGTCGGCGCAGCTATCTCCACCCAGCAGGCCGACCGCGAGAGGCTTGAAGGCCTTGTCGAAGCGGGAGTCGACCTGGTGGTCATTGACGCCGCCCAGGGTGATTCGGTTTTCCAGGTCGAGATGATCGAGGAGATCAAGAAGAACCACCCGACTGTAGACGTACTTGCAGGCAACGTGGTGACCACCAACCAGTGCGAGCACCTCATCGATGCAGGAGCCGACGGCATCCGAATCGGCATGGGCCCCGGATCGATCTGCATTACCCAGGACACCATGGCTGTCGGCCGTGCCCAGGCAACCGCCGTTTACCAATGTGCCAAGTATTGCAGGACGCGCAAGATCCCGGTCGTTGCCGATGGCGGGATCAACAACACAGGCGCCCTCGGAAAGGCCCTGGCACTCGGAGCCAACGTGGGAATGATGGGATCGATGTTTGCCGGAACCCAGGAGACCCCTGGCGATTATTTCTACAAGGATGGAATGCGGGTCAAGAAATACCGGGGGATGGCTTCGGTCGAGGCCATGGAGCGCGGCGGTGGAAAGCGCTACATGTACTCCAACAGAAACATCAAGGTTGCCCAGGGAGTATCCGGCCTGGTTGTCGATAAGGGCTCGGTCTATGACCTGGTCCCCTACCTCGTACAGAGCCTGCGCCAGTCATTCCAGGACATGGGACACCGTACCATCGAAGATCTTCACCAGGCCCTGGAGAACGATGGGATTCGTTTTGAGAGACGATCCCCCTCAGCCCAGCGCGAAGGTGGAGTCCATGGCCTCATGGCCTACGATGAGCCGTTCAGGGAGGGCGGGCGAGAGAGACAATAATCACTCCCCCTCCTACCCCTGTGCCTGCTAAGCTATCGTAAATTCCCCAGGAGCTGCCGCCCCTGGCTTTTTCCCAATTGATTATCCGGAACCAAACCCTTGCCTGAATTCGTAGCAATATTGGACTTCGGCTCCCAGTACACGCAGCTGATCGCGCGCCGGGTCCGAGAACAGAAGGTCTACTGCGAGATCCTGAAGTGTGACACTTCCCCCGAGGATCTCTCCGGCAGACAGCTGAAAGGAATTATCCTCTCAGGCGGGCCTTCAGGTGTCTACGAAGAGGATGCTCCACGCTGTAATCCCGCCATTTTCGACCTCAAGGTTCCCATCCTGGGAATCTGCTATGGCATGCAGCTTGGGTGCGAAATTCTTGGTGGAAAGGTCATCCCTGCCAAACACCGTGAATACGGATCCACCGAGCTGGATGTCTCTGTGGAAGACGACCTCTTCAGCGGCCTCGAAAGCACAACCACTGTCTGGATGAGCCATGGCGACCGGGTCACCGATATCGAAGAGGGATTCGAGACCATCGCAAAAACAGACAACTGCCCCCATGCCGGTATCCGGCACCGGGAAGCAGGCTTCCACGGAATCCAGTTCCATCCCGAGGTGACCCATACGCCCGAGGGATCCAAGATCCTTCGCAACTTTCTCTACTCCATCTGCGACTGCTCGGGCGACTGGTCCCTGAGCCGCTTCATCGAGGAAAAAACGGCTGAGCTCAAAGAGACCATCGGCTCGAAGAATGTCGTCCTTGGCCTCTCCGGTGGCGTTGATTCAAGTGTCGTCGCCCTCCTTCTTGACCGCTCCATCGGCAAGCAGCTGACCTGCATTTTCGTCGACAACGGTGTCCTGAGAAAAGATGAACGCGAGCAGGTCAGGGATATGTTTACCGACCACTATGAGTTCAACCTGCGGGTTGTCGATGCGACCGAGGTCTTCCTCAATAACCTGGCCGGTGTTGAAGATCCCGAGGAGAAGCGCAAGCGAATCGGCAATACATTCATCGATGTCTTCAAGGAAGAGGCGGCCGACATTCCCGATGTCGAATTCCTCGCCCAGGGAACACTCTATCCCGATGTCATCGAAAGTCTCTCCCCCATAGGCGGCCCCTCGGCCACCATCAAGAGCCACCACAATGTCGGCGGCCTGCCCGAACAGCTTGGCTTTGAGCTCGTCGAGCCCCTCAGGAGCCTGTTTAAAGACGAGGTTCGCCAGATCGGCAAAGAGATGGGCCTGGCCCCCGAGCTTCTCCACAGGCAGCCCTTCCCCGGCCCCGGGCTGGCGGTCCGGGTGCTGGGAGAGGTGACGGCTGACCGGCTCGATATCCTGCGCAACGCCGATGCCATCATCCAGGAAGAGATCGAGAAGTGGGAAGGCTACCCGGGTATCTGGCAATCCTTCGGGGTGCTCCTCCCGGTTCAGACGGTAGGGGTCATGGGAGACCAGAGAACCTACGACAATGTTGTAGCCCTTCGCATCGTGGAATCTCTCGATGGAATGACAGCCAACTGGATCCACCTCCCACAGGAGATCCTGGCCACTATCTCATCAAGGATCTGCAACGAGGTGCCGGGAATCAACCGGGTTGTCCTCGACATCTCCTCCAAGCCACCTTCCACCATCGAATGGGAATGACCAGGCGAACCCCATGACAGACCAGGAAGGCAAACTTGATGCCAGCGGAAGGTGTTTCGCAATTGCTGCCTCCCGCTTCAACGATTTCGTCGTGGAAGGTCTTCTCAAGGGGGCCCGGGACACTCTCCTGGAGCTTGGAGCAGGAGAAGATTCCATCGAGGTCTACCAGGTTCCCGGGGCATTTGAGATCCCGGCGATAGCCCGCAAGCTGGTTGAAGAGAACCGCTTCGATGCGGTCATCTGCCTCGGGGCGGTTATCCGCGGCGAGACTCCTCATTTTGACTATGTCGCGGGAGAATCAGCGCGTGAGCTTGCCCACCTCGCAGCCAGGAGCCCCATACCGGTCATCTATGGGATCCTGACCACCGACACCATCGAGCAGGCTCTTGACCGGATCGAGTTCAGGGAGGACGGCAACAAGGGATCCTATGCAGCCAGGGCCGCAGTGGAAATGGCGGATCTCTTTGCCGGGCTCAAAGGGAGTCAAGCTCCTGATGCCTAAGCGAAACAGAACACTCGCCAGGGAGCTCGCCCTGCAGACACTCTACCAGCAGGATCTCGCAGGCAACAAGTCCCGGAAAATGTGGCTCTACAGGGATTGGGAAATCTGCGCAATCCTGGCGCAGGCCACCGACAACCACAAGGTTCGCAGCTATGCCAGGATGCTCATCCTGGGAACATTAAAAAACATCCGGGAGCTCGATGAACGCATCAGCGAGGTCACTAACAACTGGAAACTGGAGCGAATCGCCGCCGTAGATCGCGCAGCGCTCCGCCAGGGACTCTACGAACTGCTCGAGGTCGAAGAGGTTCCTCCAAAGGTCGTTATCAATGAAACTGTCGAGCTGGCCAAGACCTTCAGCACTGCCAAGTCAGGTGCCTTTGTTAACGGTGTCCTTGATAAGCTCTACCAAAACCTGTTAGCCACGTCTGAAAGCTGACTCAACAGATAATTCCGGAGGCCGGTTGAATGGCATGGTTCAAAAAATGGAGATCGGGCAAGAAAAAAGATCCCGAGGCTTTACCCGCCGAAGCAGCTGAAGCTCCCCTGGAGGAAGAAGAGGAGCCGGCCGGGGAAGATTCCGGACTGGAAACCGAGCCAGCCGATCCGCCCCCTCCCGCTCCAGAGCCGCAAAAGCAGGAAGAACCGGAGAAAAAACCGGAGAAAAAGAAGAGGTCTGCCTGGTCCATCCTGCGCCGGGGACTGGAGAAGACCCGCCAGGGTATTGCGGGGATCTTCAGCCTGGGCAGGGCCATCGACGAGGAGCTGGTCGATGAAATCCAGGACAGTCTCATCGCCGCTGATTTCGGTCCGGAAACCGTAACCGAGCTGATCGAGGGCGAAGACGGCCTGCGCAAAGCCTGGAAAGACAAGAAGCTCAAGGAATCAACCGAGGTCCGTGATTTTCTCAAGGACCTGCTGAAGGGCAATCTCAAGAAGAGAGACAACAGCCTCCTGCAGGCAGCCGAGGCGCCCACTGTTATCCTGGTTTCCGGGGTGAATGGAACCGGCAAGACCACCAGCATCGCAAAGCTTGCCCACCGCCTCTCGGCTGAGGGCAAGACTGTAATTCTTGCCGCAGCAGACACCTTCCGGGCAGCTGCGGTTGAGCAGCTGACCATCTGGAGCCAGCGACTCGGCATCGAGATTGTAACGGGAGAGGCCGAGTCCGACCCGGCCTCCGTAGCCTACAGGGCTGCTGAACAGGCCGCCGAAACCGGTGCAGATTACCTGATCGTCGACACCGCGGGACGCCTCCACACCCAGACCAACCTGATGAAAGAGCTCTCCAAGATCCGCAACGTACTGGAAAAGAAAATCAGCGGCGCGCCCCATGAATCGCTGCTGGTTCTCGATGCCACAACTGGACAGAATGCCCTCCTGCAGGCCTCGCACTTCCTGGAGGCAGTCCAGGTCAGCGGCATCGTCCTGACCAAGCTCGATGGTACCGCCAAGGGAGGGATCGTGGTGGCCATCAACAACCGCCTCCAGATCCCCGTCAAGTTCATCGGGGTTGGAGAGCAGGTTGAAGACCTCGAGGCCTTCAACCCTGACGGATTCGTCGATGCCCTGCTCGATTCAGCCGAAAGCACCAGCTAAAAGCTGCTGCTTTCGATCAGAATCCAAACGGCAGGCAACCGGCCTCGTCCAGGCGGAAAGGCAGGCTCAGGCTCTGGAGTGACTGGCTCTCACCGGTGCCGAACTTCGACTGGAAGTAGACACGGAACCGGACGAAGCGCGTACCCTTGAGATTCCTCGGGTCACGCACCAGGCCATTCAGCTCATCAGCCTGGCCATGGACATCAAGGCTCTCGCCGGCGCTTTCCCAGACCACGACAGCCCTCGTTCCCGGAGGCTGCTGGAAGGTATTGTAAACCACCCTGGCGCCATCAAGCATGAGGCCGTGGGTGGAAGCCGAGAAGCCCGGTCCAACGCCGAGACGATGGATTCGAGAGACAGCTACCGATTCGACGATATCCCAGAGGAAGGGGCCCGTTGTAACGCTCGGGTTGACTCCCTGGCTCCTGATTCGCGAGGTCGGGGAGAACTCGATACGGATCCGGCCATTTGCCGCACCCCCACCCAGGCCGCCAAAGGCGGTCCCGGTAAGAGCCGGCGGAGAAGCCTGGCTGGCACGAATATTACCCTCGTAGAGACGAATACCTGAGGAGAAGAAGGGTGGCAACCTGTTGGCCTCTCCAGCGCTGACGTCAGACTGGAAGCCGTTCTCTATCGTGATCGTGTTCTTGACCTGGAGGAAGATCGTTCCACCGGCCCCGGCCCCACCATTACCGGCAAGGTCAATCGACTGGAAGGCATCACCCCCACGGGCAAGAAGCTTGGAGGTCGAACGCAGGTAGAGGTCGTTGGCAACGATATTGATAATACCGCCACCACCGCCGCCGCCCGTTCCGGGAGCGTAGAGAGCCTCACCCTTGTAGGGATAGGTTCCGGAGATACTTCCGTTCTGGTAGGTACGGCTGACATTGGCGCTCGCGCCACCACCGCCTCCACCGAGGCCGCCGACAAGCGCCAGCCCGATAATCACGTTGTTGAGGTAGAGGCGCTGGTCCCTGAAGTTGACCAGGTCACCGCCCTGTCCCACCAGAGAATTACGCAGGCCACCACGGCCGGGCAGGAGAAGGACGTCTCCATTAGAGCCCGCCCTCAGGTTTCCACCACCGCCGCCACCGCCACCGGACTCGAAACAGTCGATTCCACAGGTACGGCCGCCGAGGCTTGAACCTCCGGTCGACCCGGTGATCGGGGGATTCTGGATTCCAAAGGTGTTGGCCGTCTCGATGATATTGGGCAGCAGCGAGTCACCCGCATCCGAGACCTGGATATTGTTGGGGTTCACATCAAAGTTCGTGACCATTCCCCCGTCGCCACCGGCGCCACCACCGGCCCCGGGAACACCGCCAAAGCCGAAGGCCGGCAGGCCGCCACCCTGGGTAAAGCGAAGTGCACCACCGTGGCCACCGGAAGCATCGATGGTCCCGGAAATTTCAGCGTAGTCCCTGACCGAGATCCGAAGAGGATTAGGGCCGGTCGCGCGCAGGACAACGTCCTCGTCGATAATAAGCGCGGAGAGATCCATGAAGCCCGGATTGTTATCCGAAGCACGGGTTTCCTTCACGATATTGCCGACCGGAGAGCGCAGGGTGCTGGAGGCCGTATCAAAGACCCAGACCGAAAGAGGACGACCGGTCTGCGTGTCGCTGAGCGGAGCTCCTGTATCGGGGTCGAGACTCTGGATAAAGCGCAGGTGAACCACTCCGTCCCTGCCGCGGCCGAATTCCGGCTCTTCAGGTGCCTCGATAAAGCCGCCGTTCATCAGAACGGTCGGATCATCTGCAGGCTGGATAGTACTTGGAGAGATGAATACCGAGGTTCCGCTCGAATGAGAAACCCTGGAACCTTCGATAGCGCGAGTCAGGCCGGTGAAGGTGTTGGCGGTCTTGCCGCTGTAGGCTATGACCTCATCGTCAATCTTCACCTTACCTGCATTCGGGAATGCCTGGGTCGACTGAACCCGGATCGTCTGGTTTCGGTTATTGGAACCGCTGAGCGTAGAGGTCAGCCTGGTAGAGGCCTGGAGGGTCATACAGAAAGGCGTTCCGCCTGTTCCGCTCTCGAGGCGAATATAACCATCACTGCCTATTCCGCGTCCACCGGTACGATTCTGGCCATTGGAGGGACCGCCGGTACCACCGGCTCCACCCCTGACCTGGAGACTGTCACAGGTGCTTACGTCAACACTTCCGGTGGCGCGCAGGTGGATAGATCCTCCACTTCCGCCGCCGCCCGCTCCACCGTTGGTCGTTCCTGCCGGGGCCTCTCCAGGAGGCACCCTTCCGGAACCGCCCCCGCCGCCATTGGCCTGGACCGAACCGATCACAACGACTCCACCGCGTGCGGTCAGCCTCAAGGCTCCACCGCCGCCGCCACCGCCACCGCCACCGGTAGCGGCAAACTCACCGCCCGTGGTGCGGGAAAGACTGGCCCCTCCACCACCTCCACCCGACCCGGTGGTCAGGGGGGTGAGCAGGGCATTTCCTCGTATCACACCGCCAGCACCCACGCGAGGTGCGGAGAAATTGGGAATGTTGGGGTTGCCGTAATTACCATCGCCACCGGCTTCCCTGTGGCCACCACCACCGCCGGGAGCACCGGCAAAGGTAGAGTTCCGGGCCTGGTCAGGATTGATAGCCGCCGGGGTCGTTCCACCAACGCCGCCTCCATTAGCTCCGGCCATGGCCGGCTCAAGAAGACGTACAGTAGCCCCTGTATTCAACTGCATAAGAGCGCCGTCACCTCCAGCGCCGCCGCCAGCGGTTCCATCTCCACCTTGTCCACCCACCAGGGAGCCATCCGCTCCATCTCCACCATTGAGATCAAGAGCTCCCATGATGGTAAACACCGGGTCTGTATCAGACGCCGCGTTTCCACCACCGGAAACCCGCATCACAAGGGGGCGGTCCCCCTGCACGAAGACAGTGGTCTGCGGTGCAATGGTGAAGGTTGCAAAATGAAATTCATCGACGGCCTCACCGGGATTGATAACCCTGTTTCCATCAGGGGTCCCATCATCGGTGAGGATATAAGGTCTTGATTCTTCGGCAATAACCGCCGGCTCGCCCTCGAGGGCAACATTCCTCAGCAGCACGTGAGAAACATCTACACGGTCAGTATCGATCAGGTAGTACTGGCCGGTGATCGTATCGGGGTCGATGAAATTATCTACTGGCTGAATCTCGAGGTAGACCTCGGCCTCACCCTGGCCGAACTGGTAGATATCATTGGTGTTCGTCTCACCCTCCAGGAGGCCGGGGTTGTAAGGAGCTCCCCAGCTGGCATCGCTCAGATTGAGATTCCGGCCGAAATCGGTATCAAAAGACTCTACGACCTCGCCGGAACGCCAGCCGACCACTTCATCTTCAGGGCGGTCCTCGACCCAGTAATAGATAAACGAGGGCGCCTCAAAAGCATGCTCACTGAATTCGCGCTCACCGGCATCAGGAATCGGCCTCACCCTGAAATGTACCTTCCAGTACCTGGGGGGAGTGACTCCACCTTCGATGGTCTCGTTCAGTTCCCTGAAGAGCGGGTCGCACTGGGCGTCCCACACAAAGGTCCTGCGAAGCCC
Organism: uncultured Planctomycetia bacterium; assembly: GCA_964615885.1. Lineage (GTDB taxonomy): Bacteria > Planctomycetota > UBA8108 > UBA8108 > UBA8108 > UBA8108. The sequence continues at coordinate 49,521 of CAZTRG010000296.1, forward strand.
GCCTGAAGGAAGGAGCCTCCGGCCGGGATATTTATGCTGAATGGTTCCGCAGGTAATCTCGAATTTTCCTTCGTTATCGGGATCCTCATCGCGTGGCTTGGCCGGGTTCCATTCAAGGTCCGGCTGGCCGACATCCACGGCCCATTCAAACTCCATGGTATAGGATGCGTCGACCACCAGCTCATAGCAGGTATAGTCAACACGTACGGGGCCGGTTGAAACACCACTGGGAACTCTCATCCCATTGACCACCGCACCGATCACCTCGATCAGGTTTTCATTGGCCACGGGAATCTCGACCCGGTTCGAGATACCTGCAGTACTCCTGGCAACGATTCCAAGGTTCTCGCGCGGAAGCGCAAAGGGGAAGGAAACATTGTTGTTCCCATTGTTTCCATCATTGAGAACAAAAGAAAATGACTCATAGCCGGAAGGAGCCTCGCCAGGAACAAAACCTCCCGAGTTGTTGTTGATGAAGGTGCTCGAGGTCACGCGGACACTGTTGCCGCTGCCATCATCGATATCGATATAGAGGACATCGGAGAGATTGATTCCGTAAAGGTTAACCCTGCTGTTCTCCTGGAACCGCGAGAGCAGAGGAGTGTAGACGACGTATTCCTCATCTTCATTTGCACCAAGGGTCACCGCGTAGATCGCCGGACAGGCATCGAAGCCGACAGCGCCGGCTGAAACTCCATGGCAGAGCAGCTCGATGTTGCCGGAGGTCACACCGGTGGGAACAATGACTTCCAGGGAAGACTCAACCGTCTCACTGTCGAGATCAACCCTTCGGTTGACCACGCTCAGCGGCATTCCGAGAATCGCTCCACCGCCGGCGGAGAAGAGCACACGGTGCTCATCGATGTTGTCAGAGAAGTTGAACCCGTTGAGCTGGATAATCGTTCCAGGGCAAAGCGGATCTTCTGCACTCCCACTGCCAACTCGCTCATAATTGAGCAGGACGCATGCGGTCAGGTCTTGCGGTTGCACCGGCTCCTGGGGCCCGAAGGGATTCGTGCCACCACCGGTATTCGACTGGTCCCAGGAGAGATCACACCCTCCTACGAAAAGAGAAACCCCCAGAAGGGCCATAATGAAGAGGCTATTCCGATTCATGGACACCCCGACTCCTTTTCAGATACTTGCCAGCAGGCGATCTGCTTATTTCTTACGGATTGGTAAAACTTTAACCCTGTTTTCGCTTCCAGCTCTCTCAACAGTCAAACGCAGATTCCGGCAGAAAATAACCAGGAGAAGCGATTAAAACCGACCGCTCTGTCCTGTCAGCTATTCTTTGTCTACTCTGCGAATGGAACTATCAAATCCTTCCTGCAAAGAAGCCCGGTCAAAAAGGACTTGCCGGCTCAAAAAGAACCGCCAGGGCCGGGAAACAAGCAGGGTGTCAGAGAGGAAATTTTATTCCAGGTAAACTAACCGGCACGAGCTGAAGACCCTTTACCCGAGACTGTTTTTCACAGCCCCGGGAGATCGGATAACGTACCGAAAAGACGATGTTAACTCTCCACTGTGGGTTTGAAAACCCCCTTTTCCTGATAAAGAAAAGACATTAAAGACGCCTCTGCAGAATTGAAGGACTGTACTTCCAGGTTTCCGACTTCCACCTCACGGACAAACACGGCCTTAACCCTGCCCCTCTAAAACAGAAACAGGATCCAGGAACACTTCTGCAGACAAAAAAACAAAAGGCTGAACTCCTTCAAGCTCGACTTACAAGCTGTCACAACCTTGATTAACGCAATTGTCGTTCCGCGACCTGCGTTTTCTTACTTCTTCTACTAAACAGTATAACTCAAAGAGTTTATGGGAATCTGGAACCACTTTGACAGCAGCTGAAATGCAAATATCGTCATTAAGTGTGTCCCTTTCGTCCCACTCGTCCATAAAATGGACACCGCCTGGCTGAAAAATACGAGGCCTTCATCGATTACCTCCACCCCATATTTCAGGCAGCCGAGTAACAGATGGCTTACAATGCAGTAGAGACTTTCCCCAACGGGGCAACCAGCATTCAGCAGCCCCAGGTATCCGGATCCATTCGCGATGTTCCGCAGTTTTAAATACCTGTTCAAACGAGAAATTGAGTTCTTCTCCCGCCTGCGCTTTTCGATGAAAAAGAGCGTTCAGCCCGGTAGAAAACCCAGCCGGTCGAAAAGGAAAAACCCTTTCCTCGTCGCCGGCCCGCCTCCCGTGCAGCGAATCACCTTCAGGAGAAGGTATCCGAGGTTAACCAGCCTGCTGGCCATTGGGATCTCGCTCGTGGTTCATATCGGGGTAGCGCTGCTGATCTACATCCAGCTCTTTGACAGGCCACCCCCCCATGAGAAAAATGAAATCACCGTCACGATACGGCTGCCCTCAAAAAAACCTCCCGGCAAGAAGCCCGAGGAGCTGAAGAAGCCCCGGCCGGAAGAGAAAAAGCCGGAGAACCCCGAACCGGTAAAGAAGGTCGTCAAAGAAGTGGTCAAGCCGAAGCCCCTTCCCCCGAAAACGACTCCACGTGAGGTCAAAAAGAAGCCGGCAGTGGTAAAGTCACCCAGCAGAAAGAAGGCTCCCAGCACCAAGAGCCTCAGGCAGATCCCGAAGGCTCCTCCCCTGGGACTGGGAGTTTCTCCCCCGGGACTCACCGCTGGAGGGTCCAAGGTCGGCGGGGGAATTCTTGGTTCGCGGGGACGCGATGCCAAGCTGGTTGCCCTGCAGCGCTACGGCGGTAACGGACGAACGGAGAATGCTGTCGATAAAGGCCTGGCCTGGCTGGCCGCCCACCAGGATCCCGATGGTGGCTGGGATGCAAAAGATTACCAGCGCCACTGCCGCCACCATCGCCCCTGCAAAGGCCAGGGCCTGGGCGAATTCGACATGGGAGTGACGGCCCTTGCAACGCTCGCCTTCCTTGGCTCCGGGCACTCCCCCAACAAGGAGGGGCCCTACCGCCGCCATGTCACCAAGTCCCTGAAGTACATCACCGATGCCCAGAGCGGCATCGGCAGCTTTGAGCCACGCGGTGACAAGTATAACTACAATCATGCCCTGGCAACCCTGGCGCTGGCGGAAGCCTACGCTATGACCCGTGACTCCTTCTACAAGGACAGCCTTCAGAGTGCTCTCAGGTACTCCTTCTCCTCCCAGCAGGCCGGCGGGGGCTGGGATTACAGCAGCATCAAGACCGGGCGCAACGACCTCTCCATTACCGGCTGGCAGGTCATGGGCCTGCGGGCCGCCCAGAAAGCCGGCATCCCCATACCGGCCCGGGTCCGGCAGAACCTCAGCCACTTTCTCAACCGGGCCTTCACCCCAAGCGGTTACGGGATCTACGCCAACCTCCCACCGGAGGCCGGGCGCAAGGGCGCCAACATGGTAGCCGTTGCATTGATGACCCACCTCTACAACGGCGGACTCAGCTCGGACTCAAGGGCCCGCAGGGCTGTCAGCCGGCTTGTAAAAGACAACCCTCCTGAGGTCAAGGGAATGGCACGCTGGGATCTCTCCTACCAGTCCTATTACTACTGGTACACCGCCACCCTGGCTCTCTTCAATGTCGGCGGTAAGACCTGGGAAGCCTGGAACACCCTCCTGCAACAGAAGGTGCTGCCGCTGCAGGACAGGGAACCCCACAGCTCCGGAAGCTGGGCGCCCGAACCCAACTGGGTGGGCCACTACGGCGGCCGCGTCTACTCAACGGCCATCAATGTCCTGACCCTTGAGGTTTACTACCGCTACCGGCCGGTCTTTACTGTACGTAAATCATAGTTCGTACAAGCCGGCTTCAAGAGCAGTGGCAACATGACATCAGCTCGACCCGAAAAACCCGAGACCGTACGTGAATGGGACCGCCTGGCCATCGAAGAGTATGGGATCCCCGGGATCGTGCTCATGGAAAACGCCGGGGCTGGTGCCGCAGCGATCATCTCCAGGCTGAATCGTGATGACCCCCGCAGCTATGCTCCCCCTTTTATCATCCTCTGCGGGCCGGGAAACAACGGCGGCGATGGCTTCGTGGTGGCACGCCACCTGTTCAACTCAGGTTTCCCCGTCGAGGTGTACCTCTCCTTCGAGCCCGGAGGGCAGCATGAAGATTCAGATGCAGGCATCAACCTCACCACTATCAGGAAGATGGGAATACCCGTTGAGACTCCCGGGCCGGTCGAGCTCGACCGGATTCTTCAACAGAAGGGAACCTGCACAATTATCGATGGGCTCCTGGGAACAGGCCTCAGCCGCCCTCTTGAGGATCCCTACCTTGCCTGGGTCGGCGCAATAGCAGCGAGCGGACAGGCGGTGATCGCCCTGGATATTCCCTCCGGCCTCGATGCCGGCAGCGGAGAGATCCTCGGCAGCTGTGCAGCAGCAGACCACACCATTACCTTTGCAGCAGCGAAAACGGGGCTCTGCCAGGGCAGCGGACCTGACTTTACCGGTCGATTACACGTGGTAAAAATCGGAATTCCGCAAAACATCTGTGAAAATGGCGAAAAGCATCAGGGTTGAGCCCTCTTTTTTCGATACTTTTGATACAGAAGCTCTTTTCCCAAGGTAACCTAGTAGTTACTGAGACCTTCCGGTTCACGGCAATGCCGGCCCCGGAAAAGTAAAGACTCACCAGCGCCTGGATACTCTGCCATGCTTGATAAATTCGAAAAGATCTGCCACGGGTTCTGCGGTGTTACCGTGCTGATCGTGGCATGCCTCTACCTCAACCCCTTCGGGTTCTGGTTCGATATTCCCGACAACAAGCCGCGGGAATTCCTGCAGAAATCGACGGCCACCAGCAAGCCCCCCCAGAGTCTCCTCAAGCCCAGGGAGGGATCGAAAACTCCGGCCTGGTCACCGATCGAAAACACCAAGAAGAAGAACAGCGTCATCGCCAAGTTGAAAAAAGCCAACCCCAAGATCTCCTCTAAAGATCTGCAGGAAAAATACATGCAGATCCCAAAGGAGAGCTTCGATTTCATCCGCAACGAGACAAACTGGCTGCCTGAGCTCAAGCAGGCCGGCCGGGCCATACAAAAGAACCGGGACGGGTCCACCAGCCTGGTGATCACCAAGATCAAGAACAACTCCGTCCTCACCCGGGTGCTGGGCCTCGAAGCAGGCGACCGCATTGAATTGATCAACGGTGAGAGGTGCGACTTCAGCGAAGACTCCACATTAAGCCACCGTAACAGGGCCAGGGACATCTTCGAAACCATCGGAAGTGGCGGCACCGCCACGGTCACCATCATGCGCAACAACGCTCCCCAGCAGATTACCCTAAGTCTCAGATGATCAGGCGTTCACGGGCACTCGGCCATCTGATGGATCTTCTGAAAACACCCGGCCCAAGCGGTGGAGAGTCCGCTGTTGCCAGGCTGGTCAGGGAAAAGCTTGTGGCCTTCGGCTGCAGGAAAGCCTGGATCCGCCATGACAAGGCGCATGAGAAAATCGGCGAGGGCTATGAGGTCGGCAACCTGATCGCAAGGCTGCCCGGCACCGTCAAGGCTCCCCGGCTGCTCTTTTCCGGGCACATGGACACCGTGCCGCTGTGCCGCGGTGCGGTGCCCCTGCGCAAGGGCAACCGGATTGTTCCACGCGGTAAAACAGCCCTGGGAGGAGACAATCGAACCGCCGTGGGTTGCCTGCTCACCCTGGCTGAAACCATCCTCCGCAACCAGGTCCCCCACCCCCCGCTGACCCTGTTGTTTACCGTCGGCGAGGAGGTCGGGCTCAAAGGCGCCCGGCAGGTCAAGCCGGCCGACCTTGGGAAGCCAGTCATGGGCTTCAATTACGATGGCGGCGACCCTGCCTCCGTTACGATCGGAGCAACCGGCGCCGACCGGTGGAGTGTTGAGATCACAGGGGTCTCCTCCCATGCCGGCGTCCATCCGGAAGAAGGGGTCTCAGCAACCCTGATCGCCAGCCGGGCCATCACCTCCATCGCCGCAAAAGGCTATTTCGGCGCTGTCAAGAAGGGCCGGAAGACAGGTACCTCGAACATCGGACCGGTCCACGGAGGCGAGGCTACCAACCAGGTTACAGACCACATGGTCCTCAGGGGAGAGTGCAGAAGCCATGATCCTGCATTTCTCGACCGGATCACTGCGGTTCACCTCGCCGAATTTGAGAAGGCTGCAGCCTCGGTGCGCAACACTGCCGGCGAATGCGGCAGCATTCAATTCACTTCGTCTCGCGACTATCACTCTTTTGAAATGGAGCGGGATTCAGAAGTCGTGCTCCGGACAGAAGAAAAGATCAGGGCTCTCGGCTCCACCCCACTGCTCAAGATCGCCAATGGAGGACTGGATGCGAACTGGCTCAATCAAAAGGGAATTCCCACGGTGACACTGGGCGCCGGGCAGCACAATGCCCATACGCTGAAGGAATACGTGGACATCCGGGAATACCTTGGTGGTTGCGAGCTGGCCCTCAGCCTTGCAAGGGCCGACTGAGCGCCCTCAAGCCTCTATACCCAGCTTGCGAACCAGGTTGTAGAGGGTCTTGACGTTGATACCCAGCTGCCTTGCTGTCTTCGTCTTGTTGCCCCTGTTTTTAGCCAGCGCCTTTGCAATATGCGCCCGCTTCACATCCTCGAGGCTGGCAGAAGAATCAAGCTCCTCAAGAACCGGCTCGCACAGTCCCTGCTGAAGATGTTCCCTGATTTCGGCAGGACCAATAAGGGAGCTGTCAGAAAGCAGGAGCAGGCGCTCGACGAGGTTTTCCAGCTCACGCACATTACCCTCCCATTGCAGGCCGGCAAGCAGCTCAAGAGCCTGGGGGCTGAACTCGCATTCGCCAAGCCCCCTGCGACCTTCCAGGCGGGCTGAAAAATGGTCGATGAGAGCGGGAATGTCCGATGTTCTCTGGCGAAGAGGAGGAAGCTCAAGGGCTACCACGTTCAGCCTGTAGTAGAGATCCAGGCGAAACCGGCCTTCCCTGACTTCTGTCTGCAGGTCGCGGTTAGAGGCTGCAAGCAGGCGGACATCTGCCTTGAGCAGCCGCGAGCCCCCCAGCCGCCTGAACTCACCCGACTGGAGAACCCGGAGAACCTTGACCTGCATGGCCGGGGTCATCTCTCCCACCTCATCGAGAAATACAGTGCCGCCCTCTGCCATCTCAAACAGGCCCTGGCGCCGGTCGAGCGCTCCGGTAAAAGCTCCCCTCTCGTGACCGAAAAGCTCACTCTCAAGCAATGATTCCGGCAGGGCTCCACAGTTGATGGCGACGAAATTCCTGCCGGACCTGGAGCTGTACTGATGGATATGCCGGGCGAGGACCTCTTTTCCAGTGCCGCTTTCACCCTGGATCAGGACGGTTGCATCGGCGGGAGCGACCTTTTCTGCAAGCGAAACCACCTTCCGCATCTGCGGGCTGCCACAGACCATTCGCACACTCTCTTTGCGACCGGCCGAACCGGCCCCATTGGAGGAAGCAGGAGCTTCGCTGGTCTTCTGTCCTGCGCGCTGCAGATGGTTTTCGAGCTTCCGGGAGATCTCCTCCCTTGCCTCCTCTGCAAAAATAAAATCTGCTGCCCCGGCTGCCATGGTGTTGAGAACCAGCTCACGATCAGGATCAATGGCCACAGCCACCAGTGGCAGAGACGGAGGCACATACCGGCTGAGCGTCCTGACCACCTCGACACGCTCATGGCTCTCAACGGCCACCAGGATGAGTCCCGGGAGGAAATCATCGAGATAATCGCTGAGCATTTCCCCGGTTTCGAGATATTTACGGTTGAGCCCGTCTGCAAAGAAAACCTTCTCAAGCAGGATCTTCAGCTCCGGGTTCCGGTTGATGACCACCAGGTCATGCCCCCTTACTGCCCCGTCGCGGCTCAACAAACGGGAGTCGATTCTGTCAACACCGATGGCGGGATCAGGCACTGGCGGTCGTCCTTTCCCTGTAGCTGGAGAGCTTGTCGAGAAACACCTTCACGATCGTTTCATCCAGCTGGCTTCCACCTGCACTCGAGAGGTTTTCACGGATCTTTGCCTCCGACAGGCTGCCCTGGTAAGGACGGCAACCGGCCATGGCATCATAGGAATCACAAACCGCTATGATCCGGGCCTCCAGCGGAATGTCGGCACCTGAGAGCCCATCCGGATAGCCTCCACCATCCACTCTTTCATGATGATGGCGAACCGCCGCGGGAGCCCAGGAGCAGCCCATCAGTGCAGCCAGCGGAGCAACCAGGGATTGTGAATGTACCGGGTGAGCCTTGATCTCTTCGTATTCCTGCGGCAGCAATCTGCCGGGCTTCCTCAGGACCTCACCAGAGACCGCCAGCTTTCCTGCATCATGGAGACTTCCCACCCACTGGATATCTTCCACCTTCCCCGGGGGAAGGCCGAGGTCTTCTGCCACCAGGGCTGCAAGAATCCCAACCCTGCGGCTATGGCCTGCAAGGTAATCGGCCTTGCGGGACAGGGCCTCCATGATATCCCTGGTCCTCTCCCTCAGAACGGCCTGCAGGGCCGTGGAGCTTGAAAAACCGGAGGTGTCTGCATTGGCAGAGAAGCTCCCTGCCACAGCCGCAGTTCCGCGCGGACTGACTGCCGGCAACAGGATATTGCCGGGAGAGGGAGGTTCACCTGCAAGGCCCGGCATCAACAAGTCCGTCAGCAGCAGGGATGTCGAGGGGCAGGCCGGAGGATTCTTTCCCACGGCTGCCTTGGCCTCGCGTTTTTCCCTTTTGCTGGCGCTTTTATTTTTTCTCATCATCTCTGCCCCGCAGGGTCCACAGCTTCTGTATCTGGGTACCCACTCCCGGAAGGCTTCGCCTCCGGATCCACCGCCTCTTCTGCCGGACGGTTCTTCGTCAACAGCAGGTCTCCGAATACACCATCAAGCCTGTTGAGAACCTTGAATTCTTCCATGCATTCATCGAGCTGACGGCTGACCTTCCTCAGGGCCGGGTCCTGCCTCCCGCCAAGCCAGAAATTGGCGATTCTCGGCGAGAGGTGCTCGGCTGCTATTTCTCCGCTGACGGACCTGAGCAGCCTGCTGAGCTCGCTTGCAAGCTCAGCGTGGTTGCCGGGCCATGGATAAGAGCTGAGAGCCTCCAGGGCGTCGGGGCAGAAGACAGCCTCGGAGCCTGCAGTGAAATGGCGAACCAGGGCCCCGAGATCCTCCCTGCGCTTCCTCAGCGGGTCCAGGGCCAGCTGGGAGCCCGCGAAGGTGTCAAACAGCTTACGGTCAAACAACCCGGCCCGCGTGAAAGAGGCGATATCTCTTGAGCTTGAAAACACCAGCCTGCTGAAGCCTCGCTCCCGGAGCTCTCCTCGACTGCAGGACTCGATATATTCCCGCAGGAGGGCCTGGATGGAAGGAGCCATTTCTTCGCACCTGGCGAGATAGCAGGTCCCCCCAGCGGATTCCTGGAGGATGCCCGGCTTCACGTTCTCCCCGGCCGCCGAATGGCTGCAGGCGAAGAGCTCGGCACCGAGCTCTTCGGAGAAAAACTCTGAGCAATCAACAACCTGGAAAGGATGCGCTCTTCGCAGGGAGCCACTGTGGATCAGGCGGGCGATCCGGTCCTTACCAACCCCGGGTTCTCCCGACAGGAGAACAGGCCCATCGAGGCTCGAATGAACTCGCACAAAATCACCCATCAGCCCCACTGCGGAACTTGACCCCACCATCGACCAGCAGCTTCCCGGCTTCATCGATTCCTCCCCGGAGCGCTCAAGCTGTTGCTGCCTGGAAGGATCGTGCCGCTCTCAACCGCCTGGCTGGTCCCGGCACCAGCAGGACCCTGTTCCAATATGCCGAAGGAATCGGAGAGCAAGCCGGGCAGCTTGCCCACGCACCCGGCACACAAGCTCTTCCCGGTTTTTTCGCAACTGCCGGCCGCCTGCCGGCCGTCTTGTTTCAACTGCCCGTACATTGTTCAACATCCAATGTGTTAACTGGTTTGTGGCAAATGAGGACACAACTCTGCTGCCTGCCCATGGCAGCAAGCTCATCCGCCAGGCTCCCGCGAAGCGGTTAACCGGCCCCAAAACCCGGTTCCGCAGAAGTATATGGCCTCATCCGGGGGTCGTCAAACCGATCAAATCACCGATAAGAAGAGCACTGAAGTGCCTCACAATGGCCTGAAACAGCCTCCGGAGACCATCCGGATAACTTCTGCCGGCAGGGCTGCCGGCAGGGTACCGTTTTCGGAAGTTCAGCCACCTCAGGCTGAACTGCTGGCTGCCATCTCTTCCATCTTTTCAGGGTCGTAGGACTCCAGCGAAACGGCCACTCGCTTAGAGACGCCCCGCTCCTGCATGGTGATGCCATAGAGTGTGTCGGCCTCGCCCATGGTGACCTTGTTATGGGTAATAATGATGAACTGGGTGTTGGCGAGGAAATCATCCAGGAGGACGGTAAATCGCCTGACATTCGCATCATCAAGAGGGGCATCGACCTCGTCCAGGATACAGAAAGGACTGGCCTTCGATTTGAAGATCGCCAGGAGCAAGGCGATTGTCGTCATCGTCTTCTCGCCACCGGACATCTGCATCAGGGTTCGGAGCTTCTTGCCGGGAGGCCGGGCGACGATGTCGATTCCTGCCTCCAGGATATCGACCCCCTCCTCCAGGACCAGCTCTGCACGGCCCCCTCCGAAACACTTCCTGAAGAGATCCTTGAAGTTGGTCTGAACCGAGTCGAAGGTGTCCTGGAAGAGCTGCCTGCACTTGGCGTTGAGCTCGGCAATGATGGCCTGGAATTCCTTCTCTGAATTTTCCAGGTCCGTCTTCTGGTCCATCTGAAACTTGTAGCGCTCCTCGAGCTCATCGAGTTCATCCAGCGCCTCCAGGTTGACGTTCCCCAGCTTGCGCATCTTCTCTCGCAGCTCTCCGAGCTCATCCTGTGCCTCCACAGGATTCCAGTCAGGCAGGGGTCGAAGGTAGCGCTCCTCATCGCTGAGTTCCGGTTCCGGCTCCGGTTCCTGCTGCTCCTGCTCAGAGCCAGGAGCAGCTTCTGTTCCTGCCTCGCCTTCCGCCTCTTCCTGGTCCTCCGGGGACTCGGGAAGCGGCGGCGGCCCTGCCTCCCGCCAGTGGCGCGCCTTCTCCAGGAGGGATTTGAGATCGATCCCATATTCCTCCTCGATCCGGTCGAGGGCTGTTTCCCGGCGGTGGCGTTCCTCCTGGTCTTTCAGCTGAAGGGCCTCCTTCCGGTCGGAATACTCCTTGATGACAGCCCGCACACTCTCACACTGCCTATGGAGGCCATCCTCTTCCCGGGAGAGAAGCTGCTCCCGCTTCTCCTTGCTCTCGAGTTCCCCGACAAGCTCGACCTCCCGGTCACCCAGCTCCATAAGACGGCACCTGGCATCGACCTGGTCCTTGCGGGTCTCGAGAATCTTATCCTTCGTCAGGCTGATGGTTCTTCCAAGGTCTTCACAGCGGGCTTTCTGATCTTCGTAGTTCCTCTCCTGGCGCTGGAGAAACTCGTCAATGTTCTCCTCCTCATGCTCCACCTTACCCAGTGCCAGCTTAGCCTCAGAAACCCCGTCTTTGGCCGATTCCGCCTCCTGCCTCAACGATTCGAGGTCCTTTTCGAGCTGTTCGATGGAGGTTTCTGCCTCTGAACACTCCGAATCAAGCCTCGCAATCTCGCTGGAATGATCTGACTCAACCCGGCTTTTGCGCGCAATATCCCTGAGCACCTCATCTCTCTCCTGGATATTCACTTTGATTTCCCGCTCCAGCTTCTCAACCTCCCTGGCCGCCTGCTCGATCTCTCCCTCGCAAACCATAGCCAGGCGCCGGGCATCATCTGCTGAGCGCCCCTTGTTTCCCCGGGCAAGACGGAGCTTACCAAGCTTCGCCCTCAGACCCTCAATCTCCCCCTCCAGGAGGGTACACTCCCGGTCACGGACCTGGATGGACTCACTGAGCCTGTCCAGCTCAACCCCTTCGGCAAACCCGCCCTTTCCGCTTGCCGGCGCCGAGAGCCCGCCCCAGGGTTCGAGCAATTCCCCAGCAGGAGTGACAATCCTGCAGCTACCTGCTCCGTTGCGAGAGAGGGAGAAGGCCAGGGCTACATCCTCCACCAGCAGAACATCTGCAAGCAGCTGGTCGGCGACGGATTCAAAACCCGGCTCCACCTCAACAAAATCCCGCAGGGGGCCAAGCACCCCATCTGCCTGGGAGAACGAAACGGCTGTAGCCGGAGCAGCCGGGGCAATACGGTCCAGCGATATAATTCCCGCGCCCTCGCCATCCTCACGCCTGACACAGCTCAGCAGTTCAAACACACCCTCCTGGCCTTCGACAATCACGGCATGGTTCATCTCACCAAGGGCCACCTCCAGTGCGGGTGCATACTCATCCGGAACCCGGAAAATCGACTGGACCCTGCCATTTACCTGCGCGGCTCCGTCGAGCTCGCCGGAACGCCTGGAAAACACAGCGGAGCTGTCCTGCAGAGAATTGAGGGCCTCGAAGCGCGAGGTGTCACGGTTGAGCTCCTTCCGCATCCCCCGCAGCTTCTCCTCCATCTCCTCTATGCGAGCCTCGAAGGTTTCCATCGCCTGTGAAATTTTTTCCCGCTCACGCTCCACCTCTCCGAGAGCTCCCCGGCTTTTCTCGGTCTTCTTCTCAAGGTTCTCGGCCCCGTCCATACAACGTCGCAGGGCCTCCTCCTGCCGGCTGATGGTTCCATCGTAATGAACCTCTCTCTCCCGGAGGCTCTTGAGGCTGGCCGTGGTTTCTACCAGGAGGTTATAGGTGGCCGCGCGTTCCTGCAGCCCTTCAACCAGGCCCTCCTTGCGGGACTCAAGCAGGCGCCGCAGGTCCGCCACCTGCCCCCGGCGCAGCCGCAGCTCTTCCTTTGCGTCCGCGAGCACTGTGCGGCAGGCTTCGAGGTTTGACTGGAGGCCACCGGACTTGCTCCGCTCCTGGTGGACCTGCAGCCGTGTTCTCTCCAGGCTGGCTGCAGCCTGGTGCAGCTCCTCTTTCCGGGCTGATTCTTCCTCGATCAGCTCCACGTACCTCTTGTCGGCATGGTTGATCTCTCCCTTGGTGCGCTCCCTGGCCAGGCGCTCCTCTTCCACCCTGTCGCGGGATTGCTGAAGGTCGCTTCGCAGCTGCTCCCGCTCACCCCGCCTGGATTCGATCTGTTCGCCAAGGCGGCGCAGCTCACCCTCCTGGACCGTGATCTTCTCCAGGACATCATCAAGCCCGGTGGAAAGCTTTGAGCCCTCCACCACAGATCCCTGGTAAGCATCCAGGGCAATACGAACCCTGAGATCCCTGATGCGGTCAGAGTAGGCCTGGTAGCGCCTTGCCTTGCTCGCCTGGGCCTTGACGCGCCGGACCCTCTTGCCCACTTCATCAATAAGATCCTGCAGCCTGCTGAGGTTGTCCTCCACCCGCAGCAAGGCCCTCAGGCTCTCCGCCTTGCGGACCCTGTACTTGGAGATCCCGGCGGCCTCTTCGAAAACCACCCGGCGGTCGGAATTGCTGGCCTGCAGAAGAACATCGATCTTGCCCTGCTCCAGGATGGAATAGGAGGTTGCCCCGAAACCTGTATCCAGGAAGAGGGTCTTGATGTCCTTGAGGCGGCAGGGCTGCTTGTTGATGAGATATTCACTCTCGCCGCTTCTGAACAGGCGCCTGGTGACCGCCACCTCTGAGAAGTCGATATCGAAATACCTGTCGGCATTGTCAAACACGACCGTGACCTCAGCATAGCCAAGCGGTTTGCGGTTCTGGGTACCGCCGAAGATAACATCCTGCATCTCCGTACCCCGGAGTCCCTTGGGGGACTGGCTTCCAAGGATCCACTTGAAGGCATCGACTACGTTTGACTTCCCGCAACCGTTCGGCCCGACGATCCCTGTAACGCCCGGTTTGAAATCCAGGCTCGTACGGTCCGCGAACGACTTAAAACCTACCAGCTCAAGCTTCTTCAGATGCACCTTGAAACGCCTCTCTTCACTTCCAGCCCGGAAAAGCCTTCCGCCCAGATGGGTGGAACCCGGGTCAGTCTTTCACTTCTTCAATTCCCGCCCTGCCCGCTGCCTACTCCTCTCTCAAGACCGCCGCATCCTGCGGCGCAAAAACTTCCAGGGCCCCCGCGATCAGCCCGCAGTACTGCTCCTGGCTGATCGAGCCCAGGCTAGTTCCCACGACTCCTCCTCGGGGAACAACCTTCGTCAAATACCGGGCAAGAAGCCCCATCGATTTCAGCGGATCCTGCTCCCTGGAACGAACACCGGAGCAGTAGAGAGCCCCGGCATCTTCAAGAGGCCGGACATTCTCCGGATACAGGCGCCCATCCATAACCTGGAGACGCCTGATCTGCCCCAGGTTGCGGCTCTCCTCAAGGACCAGGGATAAGCCGAGGCGATTCTCCTCCACCTCGAGTCTCTTCTCTAAACCGCCGATGATTTCCAGGGCCTTGTCTGCTGCGGCGCCGGATTCATGCAGCTGGGTTCCGCAGAGATAGTGGGCGCATTCATTCAGTCCCACCAGGCCGATGATTCCCGTCGCGCCCTCCTCCAGCAGTCTCCCCCCAGCACCAATACCTGCCAGCTCGCAGAGACCGGCGAAGATACTCTCCTCCCCGGAAAACACCTTCGTCAGCAAACGGGTTCTTTCACGGATCCCCTTAACCGCCAGGGCGACAATTTCATCCAGCTCAGTTTCAATACTTGCACCACCGCCTCGCGCAGAACGGTAAGCGGCCCGCGGCAGGTTGATCGTCGTCTTTCCTGCCACCAGGACAGGCAAGCGGGACCGGTCCTGCAGACGGCTGCAGGACACCGGCACCAGGTCGAACTCGATGCCTGCTTCTGAGAGCAACACCAGCCTGGCAGCCAGGTTCTCAATCCCCTCTGCAGCTGAAGGCTGGAGCCTTATGAGCAAATGCGGAGCTTCGCCTCCCCGGCGGACTCCCCCAATGAGGGAATCAAGGAATTCCAGGTGGCCGTCCCGGGCCGTGTCCAGCTCGATGACCAGTCCGGGAGCTCCATCGGACTGCCCTGAAGGGGACAGGGGAAGACGGTCCACCCCGGGCGAAGTGAAGGGTACATTTTCAGCCTGCACCTCCCGGGACACCAGCTCCCCGATACCCGGCTCCTCCAGCGAGAGAACGTCCTCAAAACCAGCCAGGAGCCTGTAACAACGAAGCGGATTGGCCAGGTCATGCACATAAAACCTGCCGTTGCGGTGGGCTCTTGCGACCTCCGGAGACAGAACCTCTTCCAGCGAGTACTGCAGGAGCATTCTGCGGGCGATATCCTGTTCAATCTCCCTGGGAGTCGAACGCAATCCCGGGGAATTGCCGGCAGCTTCGCCATGGATCATCTTCTCCATGTCGTATTTCGGCAGCCCCAGGGGAGCCTGCTTTTTGAGCTTGGTATCATAGCCACGCTCAAAGAGCTCGTTATCCACCAGCTCCCTGATCAGCGCGGTCGAGATCAGCAGGATCCCCGTACGAAGAACCTTGGCCTCGACACTCGCAGCAATCTCCTCTGCTACCGCGGGGTCAAGATCGGCCTCCCTGATGAGTGCTGCGGTTATCCTGGCCTTCTTCCAGGAAGAGACTCCCGCATCGGTTTTCTCAACGGCCGGCAATTCGCCCGGCGTCCCTTTTTCCCGGGGCGCTTTCTCCCGGCGCACCTCCAGTGTCTGGCGCAGCACCTCCCGCTTCCTGCGGTAGAGAATATAAGACTTGGCGATCTCTCCGCAGTCGGGACGTGACATCAGCACCTTCTCCACCACGTCCTGGATCTCTTCGATGTGAGGAATGCCGCTTTCCAGCGATCCGGATTTCTCAGTCAGCAGGAAGTGCCCGACCACCTCCGCAAGCTCTCGCGCATACCCGGCGTCGGCTGCACCGACTGAAACCTGGGCGCGGTAGATTGCATCGGAGATTTTATCCAGGTCAAAGGGGACAACCCGGCTGTCTCGTTTTCGCACTTCGCGGATATTCATGATGACATTGGCCTGGGCTCTTCGCCCGGCTCGATCCTCTGCGGTACTTCGTCTTTCGTTCGAAACCCGCAACAGTGTCACACAATTAGTGGGCAATGCTCAATACCACTCAGTGCAGGACTTCATCTTTTAGCTCGCCCGCCACAGGGGAGGTGCAGGCGGTTGGCGAACGGCGCAGAGGCTCAACGGCCTCGTGGAATTGTTCCACATCAGTAAATTCCCGGTAGACGGAGGCGAACCTCACATAGGCAACCTGGTCGATCTCCTTGAGGATCTCGCTGACATGCTCTCCCACCGAGCGGGTGCTGACCTCGTTGTCGTATTTCTCAAACACCTCGGTCTCAACACGGCTGGCGATAGCCTCCAGCTGTTCTTCGGAGATGGGGCGTTTCTTGCAGGCGAAGCGGAGTCCCTGCAGGATCTTGTCCCGGTTGAAATGCTCACGCCGCTGGTCCTGTTTAACCACCAGCCGTGGAGCGGCCTCAATCCTCTCATAGGTCGTGAACCTTTTATCGCACCCCAGGCACTTGCGCCGCCTGCGGATTGAATTGCCCTCACCTATGACGCGCGAATCGACAACTCTGTCGTTGTCCTTCTTGCAAAAGGGACACTGCATATACGAAAGCTCCTCTGTGATTACCGCGCGATTGCCTGCAGCTGCAGGCAATTACAATTCAACCGCCCTGTTGGACGGCAGCTCTTCACACGGACCGTCCTGGGGCCTCTCCAACAACTGGAGGACTCTCCTGATCTTCTCTTCTTCTGACTTCTCTTCTTTTTTCTTCTTCTCTTCTATCCCACTGCTGTGGGGACGGGTCCATTAGTTAACACACAACTACCTGTGGTGCAAGGGGTAGTGTTATCGGAGCGGCACCTTTTTAGGGTCATTTGCCGATGCAGAAACTGGAAAACACATGGGCGAGCACATCATCTGGCGTTACCTTGCCGGTGAGGTCCTCCAGGCACCGCAATGCGTCCCGCAGATCAGCAGCTGCAAGCTCAAGCCCCAACCCTTCAGCAAGAACCTCCAGGGCTCTCTCAAGAGCCCCGGAAGCCGCCTGCAGAGCGGATTCCTGGTGGGCGCTGACCAGCAAGTCCGGCGGCTCCCCCGCCTTGAGGCCCGAATCAGAAGTTTTCAGCGCCCGGGAACGCACGGCCTCCCGCAGGCTGGAGATTCCCGTACCTTTCAGCGCCGAAACAAACAGTGCAGCAGGGTATTGCCGCTGAAGGCTGGCCCGGTCCTGCTCTTCCAGGAGATCTGCCTTGTTAAAAATCAGCAGCTTCACCCTTGAATCAAGGGCAGCGCAGGCCTCCAGGCTTTCGGCCGGATCGCTGGTGGCATCAACCAGCCAGAGAACTGCATCGGCATACTCGAGCTCGAAACGGGTGAGCCGCTCGACGGCAGTCCTGGTCTCAGGGTTCATTTTTTTATCGAGCCCCACAGCTGCAGCCCCTTCCGGACAGCTTCCTGCAAGATCAACCCACATCACGGAGAGCCCCGCTTCACGGGTAGCTGCCCGTACAGGATCGCGGGTGGTTCCGGCCAGCTCCGACACCAGCGCCGCCCTGCTGCCCAGGAGAGTGTTGAGAAGACTCGACTTCCCTGCATTGGGCAGGCCGGCGAGAACACAGCGAAACCCATCCCCTCCCGCCAGGCGCAGCGTGGTCGAACTCCTCAGCTGGTCCATCTGCTCCGCAGCCTCCCGGACCCCGGCCGAGATCTCTCCGGCAGCCATCCCGGGGAGGTCCTCATCAGAAAAATCGATGCAGCTCTCCAGCAGTGCAAGCGACCTGGTCAGGAGTTCTGACACCTCCCCCGCCTTCTCTCCCAGCTCACCAGCCAGGCCGCGCTGGGCTGCCCGCAGCTCCGCCTCCCCGGTGGCGCTGATCACCTGGGCAACGGCTTCGGCCTGGGCAAGGTCGATTCGCCCGTTTCGAAAAGCTCGCAGGGTGAACTCACCTGGCCCGGCCCGGCGCACCCCCTCCTCCAGGGCAAGCCTTCTTGCCAGGAGCCCCATCAAGGGGGCACTGGCCGGAAGATGAATCTCGACCATGTCCTCCCTGGTATAGGAGCTCGGTGCCCTGTAGACGACAACCCAGGCCTTCACCAGGTCTCCAGCGACCAGCAGCTCGAGCTCGACACCTTCAAATCCCCGGCATTCATCGAGGAGGCCGGGCCTCGACGCGAGCTTTTCGACAGCCGGAATCGAGGCGGGCCCGCTCAGGCGAAAGACACCACGGGCGGCGGTTCCTGCGGCTGTGGCAGAAGCGAAGATCGTTCCATCGAGCACGGCCAGCCCTCCCTGTTCCGGCGCGATTCCTTCAGCGTTTCCTGCGGCGGTTCTTTTTCTTCTTCGCCGAGGTTGGAGCCGGCCTCTGTCCCGCCGACTTGTTTTTTGCCGGGTAGAGGGGCTCCTGGGGAGCCGAAACAGTGGCAGCTCCCTCCACCTCGAGATCCTCTTTGGCCAGCTGCGCCTTGATAATCTTGCTCTCAGCGATTCCGAGTGCCGCACTGGTCATGATGTAGAGCATGAAGCCGGCGGGGAAGGAATAGAAGATGACCCCGAAGAAGAGCATCATGAATTTCATCATTTTCTGCTGCGCCGCTTGCTGAGGCTCTTTCGCGGGTGGCTGCATATAGCTCTGGTTGACCAGGGTCAGGATCACATACAGAATCGGCAGGATGTTGAGGTGCCCGTAGAAAGGCCAGAAATTGAGGAGGCCGATAGTGTATTGCGGCCCCATAATCGCCCGGTCGAGCATATCAGGCCTGGTGAGGTCACCGATCCAGAGGAAGCTCGCCTGGCGTAATTCGATCGTGTAATCAAGACTGTAGATGATTCCAATCCAGATCGGCATCTGCAGGAAGATCACCAGGCAGCCGAGCATCTGCTTGGCTGGGTTCACATTGTGCTTCTTCCAGAGCTTCTGGACCTCCTGGGAGTATTTCATACGGTCCGCGCCGTGTTTCTCCTGCAGGGCGTCCATCTCCGGCTTGATCTTGCCCATCACCTTGCCCATGCGCATCATGCCGCGCTGGTTTTTACGCGTGATCGGGTGCAGGCAGATCTTGACGAGAACGGTCAGCAGGATGATGGCGGCCCCCCAGCCCCCGGTGATCCCATGCAGGAGGTGAAGGATCCCCATGAAAAACTTGATCAGGCCGCTTGTCATGCCCAGGTCATTGGCCCCATCCAGGTTCAGCCGGTCACCCGCTTTTATGAAATCACTGAAGCGGGGCCCCAGGTAGAGTCCGAACTCGATGGTCTGCGTCTTCTTTACCGGCAGCCTGCGCCGGCACTTGAACGCTGCCTCAAAGCTCTTGCGCTGCTCAAGGGCTTCCTTCAGTTTTGGATCTTTTACTGTTTCCAGCGGGTAGGGAATCGCAGCGACATGCAAACCCTCAACCCCTTCATCGAGGGGCCTCTCCCCCCTGGGAAACATAAGAGCTGTAAAGTAGGAATTGACCGTCGCCACCCAGGCGTAGCTGTCCTTTTTATCAAGGTTCGGGATCTCATCCGGATCTTTAACGCGAGCTTCGGCGCCTTCGCTGTTGGCGTAGTTGGTCGCCCAGGCAAACTGCATATCAAGGCCAACCCACCTTTCCGATGTAGTTGAAATGGCGCAGGGGCCATAGATCCTGAAGGGGAACCCCCTGATCGTCTTGTCCGATGTGTTGGTTAATTCAATCGTGACGTGGAGCAGGCGGCCGTCTGCATAAGCCGGTGCTTCACCAAGCACCCCGGAGAAATCTCCGTCGCCAGCAGGAGAAATTTTCTTACGGACAAGAATTTCGCTGCCCTCGAACCGGACCAGCTTCTCAAAGACAATCTCCCCGGGCTGATCCCCGCTCTGAACAATCTTCTCGCTCCAGGGGCCGCTCCAGCCATCAGCCAGGTCATCCGCAGGCTTTCCCGAAAGGGAACCCATCTCCAGGAGAATACGGCCGGCCTTTCGCTCCAGGAGAAGCGGTTGGTTTTCGCGGCCTTGATCTCCCTCCACCGCAGTCCATGTGTCCAGGAGGGTGACACCCGCGATGCCCCCCCTCTCAGAATCAACAGCTACCTTGAAGCGGTCGGGAACAAAGTCTTCCCAGGTTCTGTTGATCCTGAAAAGCTCTCCACCGATCCCATTGTCAGCGTAATTGATCATCTGCCCTGGCGCACTGCTGCCAAAGCTGAGATCAAAAGTGACCTCGCTGTCCCCATCGGCCAGCCCTCCCTCCAGGGCTATACCTTTTGCATCGGCCACTGCAGCCTCAGCCTTTTCCTCCACCGACAGGACTGCCAGGCGGTCAGACTTGCGCAAGGCAACCCATTCGGCCTCACCTTCGGTGCGCCCGCCCGGTTGCGCCGGGTCGAAGGCCCAGCTCCTGACCTCACCCTTCACACGGCTCGCCGCAATAACCCGGTCCCCTTCAGCTGAAAAAGATGGGCCATGAATGCGGTAGCGCAGGGGCTTCTCCAGGGGCTCGCCGCCGGCACCTTTGAAGGTCAGCTCAACGCTTAATTGCTGGATGTCATCTGCAACGGCATCGTCATCGGTGATCACCCTCGTGATCGTATAGGCACCCGCCTTCCCCTCATCTTGCCAGACGTTCTTTTCAGGAGCCTTGTCTTCCCCCTGGAAATTCACCGGCTCGAAACCCGCAGCCCCCTCAATGCTCAAACCCGCCGCACCGGCAGAGCCTGCAAGCTCTTTGCCGTCCTTGAGGAGCCTCCCCTCCTTCACCTCGATTCCGGCAGCCGTAGATGCGGGCTTCTCCGGTTCAGCGGGCTCAGTAAGCTCCCCAGGCTTCTGAGGCTTCTCCGAAGGAGCTTCACCGGGTTTTCCGGGCTTCAGCTCAGGCTGGGCAGGATCTTTCGCAGCGGGCTTCTTATTCCCACCCGCCAGGTTCGCTTCTTCCTTTTGAGCGTCCTTCTCCGCCGGCTTGGGCTGCAACGAAACCCAGAAAACCATCAGGGCGGCGGAACAAATGAAGGCAAGTATGTAGCGCGGTAACATTTGCAGGAAGACCCGTTAACCAGTTCCATAAAATCAGCAGGAGCAACAAACAATAAAGTGTTGCAGAGGAAAGTCCACCCCTGCATTCACACTTTGTCCCGGCAATAGAAAAAGGGAACGGGCCGGGCCATTTCCGCGTTCACAAGTCCCCTCTGTAAAAAGAGATCTGGCGAACCGCCGGAGAATCCCCGGGTTAAAAACCAGGCGGGTAAATAGCGCCGGTATCGACTGCGGAATGAGCGCCAGGAAACGCTACGGTCCCCGAGGAGTTGCCTTACTTTCCCTCTTTGAGCCTTTCGGCGAGGTACTCGGGCAGACCGGGGCTTTCTTCAAACCTTTTGAGGGTCCGCTCGATGTCGTATTCAATGCGGCGGAAGTGGATCGCCTCGTCATCGATGACAACGTAGGAAGCTCTTGAGTCCCCATCGCGGGGCTGTCCGACCGAACCTACATTCACCATGACCCGCTCAGGGCGGGTGCTGTACTCGTAGCGGTTGTCGATCTGGGCCGGATCGAGAAAGAGGTAGGGCACGGACTGCGCAAAAACACCCGGATGATGGGTATGCCCTGCAAAACAGACCTTCCAGGACAGCTCCGGTGGAGATTCAAAGATTTCGTCCATCTTTGAACGGTCACGAATATCCTGTTTGAAAACGTACTCCCTGGTGGGGTCCCTCGGAGATCCATGCACGTAGAGGATCTCCCCCTCCTTGTGCTGCTTGGACAGGCCACCGATGAAATTCCACATTTCGCGGTTCTCATCCTCAGGGCTGTCAGGGAGGCTGAGCTGTTCCTTGGTCCAGTCGATGGCGGCCTTGGCCTTGGGATTGAATCCAATCGGACCGAACAGAACTGCCTCTTCGTGGTTGCCCAGGAGGTTAAGGCCGCACTTGCGGGCCATGAGGATACATTCACGTGGATCGGGACCGTAGCCGATGATATCGCCCAGGCAGTAAATGTCCTCACACCCCTGCTCTTCAATATCAGCCATTACGGCTTCAAAGGCAGCCTGGTTCGCATGAATATCTGAGATGACAGCGCGCTTCAAGGAAAGTACACCTCAATACATGCGGTTAAATTCAGGAAGAAACCCATGATACTTATTTCTCCCCGCTTCTCCCCGCAGAGAAAATTGCCCTCGCGTAATGGAAAAAACCCGCTCCGACCGACCGGGCCATTGAATACATCCACCACTGACTTCTCGTCGTGAGACGAACAAGAGCTTCTGCATTTCGTAAGACCCCACAAAACAAGGTGCTTACGATTTTAAGCTGGGTACGATACCCCTCCATTTCAACTCTGTCAAGCTTCAACGACTCACCTGCACCTATTCACAAATAGCGTCTTCTGTGGGATCAGGGCCGGGAGCCGGGAAGGGAGCCGGCGGATTGCCCGCCTGGTCTCCGGTGTCCCGCAGATAGCTCAGGAGTCTCATCAGATCGCCGAAATTGAGCTGGCCATCATCATTGAGATCCGCCGCATCCCGGTTTTCAGGCCAGGCACCGGCGCCACCGAAGAGAAGACCTGAAAGGAGAGTTACATCGGAGTCTGTGACCTGGCGATCTCCGTCAATGTCACCCCGGACAAACTCCGGAGGCATCTCGTAAACCAGCAGGACCTCGTTCTGGATAAGAGTCAGCGGATCCCGCACAAGAACCTGGACCGGTCCGGCTGAATCCCTGCTCGGGCAGATAAAGCTCAGGTGCTGTTCAGAGTGGAAAACAAACCCGGAGCTGTCCACCTCCACTCCCTCAACGAACACTTCGCAGCGATCGGTGAAGCCAGCTCCAAAGACATCAACGGAGCTTCCACCGCATACGGTTACGGCTTCAGGCTGGATGAGGTTGACCTCTATGAAATTGGCAGCCTGCTTCTGCTCCTGGGAACACTCACCCTCTACAATCCCGAGCGGAGTCGGCAGCGAGAGGATCTCAAGAGCATCTGCGGCGGGGTCGAGAGGATCCATCAGCTCGACTGAGACAAAGGCCTCGTCTCCGATGGGAAGACCCTCCTGTGGAGCCCGAACGAGCAGGCTCCGGCCATCACTGGAAACAGCGGGACGGCCGGAACGGTCAAAATGCTCCGCCACCAGCGCTTCACGACCATCGATCTCGAGCTTCACGACCGTACTGCTGGAGAAACCGGTCCCCTGGAGTTCAATAAAGTCGCCGCAATCGGCTCTCAGCGTTCCGATGTCGACCCCAAGCAGGCTGGGGGTCTCGAAAGAATAAGCTTCGCTGAGCACCACCACCTGGGAACCGACGGTAATTTCCACATCATAAGCCAGGCTGTTTTCCAGGGGGAGAATCGCCGGGCGCTGTCCCAGTGAATCCGGCACGACAAAGGACACCGCTGCCCTGCCCGTGGAGACCAGGTTAGCGGCAGACACCGTCAGGATGTCTCCTTCGCCCTCGGAGGGCAGAAGCCGGATCACCGGTACAAGGTCACCGTTACCGTTCAGGCCGACCCCTGACAGTCCCACCTCGTTACCGCCGGTAAAGGGACCGGTGGCCGGTGAGATCGAGTGCAGCTGAACCTCGGGGAATTCACCGCCGAGTTCCAGGGTGGCATCAAAGAACGAATCGATCACCGGGCGGCCTGGAACAGCCTGCTCCGGGAAGAACGCAGTAGGCTGGTCAGCAGAAGATTCCTTCACAAAGGAGATGGCTGAGAGAGTCCTGGGAGCATCGGAAGAAAGCCTGGACCGGAAGCTGAGGTTCAATATCGAGCCGTTTTCAAACGGTTGCAGCAAATCGGTCTCCAGGGTACCGAAATTAAAGCTGATCCAGCCAATTCTCAGATCGCCGGTGGAGTTGATATCAGCAAGAGATGAATCCGTCGGGAGGAAGATTTCCCCAAGGCCGGCTGCGACGGTGCCTGCCTGCTCGGGATCCACGGGCAGCAGCTCGAGCTCGGTGGGATCAAACTGCAGGTGAATGTTGAAGGCATTGAACTCGTAGCTGGGGATCTCAGCAGGCGCCCTCAGGCTTCCGCTGACCACCACATCCATCACCTGGTCGTCACCTGTGGGGGAAACGCCGAGCTTGAGGTAGCTGTTGGCAAACTCGATCTGGCCATCGGCTGATTCAACAGAGCGGAACTTGTCAAACCCCTTGAACCGGATGCGGGCATCTTCGATCTCCAGGGAGGCCTGCCCGGGAAGTTCGGCTGGAAGCGCGGCCTCCAGCTTCACGATGGTCACCAGGGCGCCTGGGGTTTGCTCAACAGGCGAAAGGTCTCCCTCCCGCACCTCTATTTTCTGCATCCCATCACCGAGGGGAATCCCGGCTGCAAGTGCGGGAGCCAGGATTGAAATCGATTCGGGAAGGATAAGGTCAAATTCTACGGCATCGATTTCCGCACCTGCCCCCGTTGTGAGGGGGAGCAATGCGAGAACCGGGATCTCAAAGGATGCCTCGCCAACAGCTGCAACCGTCGGGCCGATTGAAACCCTTGGCTCATAGACAAGATCAGTACAGCTGGTTTGTTCCTGGCCGGCCCGGAGGCTGACCGTGTAGGAGCCCACGGGCTCCACTGAGTCGAAGAAAAATCCGGTATCACTCGGGAGAATGTCGGAAACAACCCGCACCCCGACCTCTTCACCGTCGATGAAATGGGCCATCTCCAGGGTCAACATCCCCTCTCCATAGCCACGCCAGGGTTCACTCCAGCTGACCTCGACACCGCCGGATTCCTTGCGGCAGGCGAGTCCGACATCTGAGATGTCCGGAGCAGAGACGGTAAAGGAGAGGAAGGAAATCGTTTCGCTCTCAACCAGGGAACCAGGCCCGAGACCACCGCAGTTCTGCCCAATGCCGATTTTCTTGGAGGCCGTAAGGCTCAGGGTATAAGTTCCCGCAGCAGCGCCGCCACGGTCAGGATCTCCCTCGTAGAGAAGGAACTCCTGGTTCGGATTCGTCAGCTCAATACCGTCCTCGCCAAAGAGGTCCACCAGGGGACTGCCGGGATCAGCAGGCTCAAAGAGGAGCTCTGCCCTCAGGCTGTTATAGGCCTCTCCATTAATCCAATCCCACCGGATAACCTGTGGATCAGAAGAGCTTGCACGGGAGAGAAGATTTCCCACAAGCGGTGAACGCACGGGTACTTCGGTAACACAAGGATTCGGGTCATTTCCGGTACAGGCCCCCCTGGCGCTCTCAAAACCGCCGAAAACAGCACTGACCTCGTAGAAATCGCTTCCCTCTTCGGAGGGGAAGAAATCTTCAAAGGTCAATCCGCTGGAAGGAAGAACACTCGACCAGAAAGAACCGTTTCGATAGATCCTGAATTGCTCAGCAACCAGCTCCTGGTTCCATTCCCAGGTAACGACATTTGTCTCGTCACCCGAGGCACAGATAACACTGGTAGGCTGGGGAACATTCACCACCCCGCAGATAACCGTGGGGCCGACGTCACTGGCGCCCGTGAGGGCCGCCACGGAGATCGAAACATTTCCCGGATCGGAGACCTCGATAACGAAGAACCCGTTGTCCCAGTCGATGTAGGTAGGCGGCCCATCAGCTACCCGGATTTTTACCCGGTCAAAGCGAAGAATCTGTGATTCCCACGAGATAAGGACATCTGAGCTGTTGGCTTTTCTTTCCAGCACACTGCAGGCCACCTCGACCGGAGGCGGAGGCGGCGGTTCGAGCTCGAATTGAATCGACTCTCCGGTTTCTACCGGGACATCCTGAACGATATCACCCTCAACAGTCTTGAGGACGTTGGAGATCAGGCTGCCGCCACTGGTGACGGAGGAGAATTCGATGGTCGTGTCTCTCTGGCCCAGGACCTCCCTGCGGCGGAACTGGAAGACTCCGAGTTCGACACCTTCAAAGGGAATGAAATTTTCAATATCAGCCCGCTTTGACATGCTTGCCGTGGCAAAGCCACTGCAGTTGTTGTCGTTTCCATCCTGTGGGCAGGTCTCAAACCCGGCGGACTGCTCAAACCCTGCAGGCGCCAGGAAACCCAGGTAATCGAGATCCAGCTGCTGGTAGGCAAGAGCTACCGAATAGCCCGAGAAGGGAGCACGGATATCACCGATAACTTTAACGCCGAAAACAGCCTGGGACTCGAGGTTGGAAAGATCCTCCTCGCTGAGGTCCTGGCCATTTTCATCTACCGGCTGGAGAACATAGAGGGTCGGCTCAGGCAGCGTCACGGCCTCGACTCCACTTGACTGGTAGACCAGGGGCTCATCGTTGGAGACGGTGGCTACATCGAGCCCTGTATCCCCATCGAGATCAAGCAGCGCAAGACCGGAGACGGCTCCCGCCTTGCCGTTATCCAGCTCCACTTTTTCATAGCTCGGCA
>CAZTRG010000297.1:0-8693 GCA_964615885.1 uncultured Planctomycetia bacterium
GGCAGCTCTTGCGCGGCCCTATGCTTCTTCTAAATGAAATGAAAATGCACGGCCAAGAAGAGGCGTGATGCCCGAAAAAATATTGGATCGGTTTGTGAAGGCCTTTGCAAACGCCATGAAATTGGTAGATGCCGAGAAACCGATAGCAAAGAAGAATTTTTCCCCGGGGATTGGTCCCCACGAAGAAGTCAAGACCGTCGCACTTGTGCTCAGTGAAATCAAATCCTGTGGGTTGATGGGCGAGGCATTCGATTACAAACCAGAGGTTCATTATCCAGACGGGTCGAAAAAATGTGATTTGCGGCTTCTACACGACGACACTCGGCTTTATGTGGAAGTAAAGATGATGAGAAAGCTGAGGAATAATGGTGATCCTGAGGATTACGCAACGGCACACATCTTGTCGCCATACTCTGCTGACAGAAGTGCTTTGACCGACATCGATAAGCTCAGAAATTCAGGGTTCCAGGGACCGAAGGCGATTCTGATTTACGGGTATGACTATGATGAATTTCCCTTAGAAACGGTAATTGATGCATTTGAACAATTAGCTGACTCCAAGCTTGGGAATAGAGTTAGCGCTTCATTTGCGGGCTTGGTCCATCCATTCCATACACGTGGAGTGGTTCATGGCTGGTTGGTGCGGGAATGACCGTAAAGATATAAAGGACCAAGCGTGCTGACAGACTCCGACCATTACCGTGGAGTGAGTCAGGTTCTGTCCTTACCGGGTTTTTCCGGTGGCGTTTCTGACGGGGGACGACGGTCCTTTTTCTGGCGCCGCGGGTGCTTCGCCTCGGGTGAGCCTCCCGGCCAGGGAGCCAGGAGCCGGGCATCGCTGTTTTTGCGGCCCCGCTCGATGAGGTCTCCACGGGTGGTTCCCTCCGGTGGGTTGCGGTAGACGCGTCGCTTGCCGTCCTGGCACAGGTAGATTCCTGCGCCGGTGCGCCGGACCTCCATCGGGTCTCCGATGACCCGGGCGAGCTCGGGGTTCCGGTTGCCCTGCACACCCCCCTTCTTTGCCGGCTGGACCACGAGGTAGCTCATCGAGCCCTTGCCATGGACCAGGCCCAGGGGTACGGCGATCTGCTTGACGATGTCTCCCGGTTGCCAGCGGAAGTGAAAATGGCACCAGGGCCTGTTGCTCTCCTCCAGCAGCGGGCAGGCTTTCTGGTGGGTGCAGGGAGCGAGCACCTCCCAGCGTTGTGATTCAAGAAGGGCGTCGTGCAGGGCGAGGAGCCGGCGGCCCTGCTGCCGGAGTCCCGGCTCGATGATGACGACGGTGCTGCCGGCGGGCAGCTTCTCGGCGAGCCTCGAGAAGAGCCCCTTGATGTCGATTCCCCGCCGGTCGGGGTGGTCGAACTCGTTGACGACCATCGACATCCACACCAGGGTCGGCCCCTGGAAGCGAGGCAGCAGCGGCAGCTTCTGCTGCACGGTGGTGATGGAGGCCTTGATCCCGTCCTTTTCAGGCGGCGCGCACTCTTCGAAGATCTCCCGGGCAACCCGGAGGGCGCTGCGGCTCTGGTCTGTAAGCAGGTAGCGCCTGGTGCGGTCGGGGGCCAGGGTCAGCAGGCTCGCGATGGTCGAGCTGCCAGGGCCGGCACCGATATCGGTTATCCATTCGGTCTCCGCGATCGCCGGGTAGCGTTCCAGGAGGTCCTTGAGGATGCACATCGAGCGCACGGTGTTGAGCGGAAGATGGTAGCGCAGGTAGGCCAGGCGCAGACGGGGATCGTTCATGTAGCTGAAGCGCTTGAGGTGCCGGCGCTCGCTGGTGAAGAGCTGGAAGAGCTCCTCGAGCGCCTCGCCCTGGGAGCGCAGGGAGGCCCTGACCTTGCCGACCTGTTTCTTGATCGCCCTCAGCAGCGGGCGGGGGGTAGCGAGGGAGGGCATAGGGCTTCAGCCTGTGGGGAAATTCGTTTCGTTGAGCCTGTTCAGCAGGTTTGGTCCAAGCTTAGGGCAAAACGCTGCTGCCGCCAGAGGAATTATCGAGATGGTTCCCGGCCGGGCATCCTCCTGCCCTGTCCTATGCAAGCCCGGCCGGTACCCGTAGAATAATTCGCTCAGGTGGAGTGTTTCAGGATAAGTACTGAATTTGATCCGGCGGGGACAAATGAACGAGCCAGCGAACAACCAGGAATCTTCGAACACCCCCTGGGACCCGGTCTTTCTCGACTCCCGGCGTGAAGGGCTGATCATCCTTATCTTGTGGGTGGTGGCGCTCCTTTGGGCCGTACCCTATTGCTACCTGAACGGATTCCCGGAAACCTTTGACGAAAAAGAGTTCAGCACCGTCTGGGGCATCCCCTCCTGGCTCTTCTGGGGCATCGCCGTACCCTGGCTCATCGCCGACCTCTTCACCCTGTGGTTCTGTTTCTTCTACATGAAGGATGCAGACCTTGAGGAAGAGGGCGCCACTGAACCGGAGGCGGCCGCATGAGCGCTTTTTCGAGCATCAGCCTGCCCCTTCTCGCCGAGGCGGGAGTCAACCCCGCCCTCCTCACCTTCCTGGGCTATACCCTCGCCGTCTTCTCCCTGGCGGTGATCGCCAACTACCTGCGCAAGGACGGCAATTTCCTCAGCGAGTATTTTCTCGGTAACCGGGGGCTCGGTGTCTGGGCCTTCGCCCTGCCCTTCGCCGCCACCAGCGCCTCGGGCGGCAGCTTTACCGGCTTCCCCTCGAAGATCTACAGCCACGGCTGGATCCTGGGCCTCTGGATCGGCAGCTATATTATCTTCCCGATCTGCACGATGGGCTTCATCGGCAAGCGCCTCAACCAGGTGGCGCGCCGCTCGGGAGCTATCACGGTTCCCGACGTGATACGGGACCGCTTCCGCAGCGCGAGGTTTGGTCTCCTGGCTGTGGCGCTGATCGTTTTCTTCATGGCCTTCAATCTCATCGCCCAGTTCAAGGCCGGCAGCCTGATGCTGAAGACGCTCCTGGCCGGGGTTGCGGCTTTTGATACGGCCGCCGAATCGCTGGGAACCTTTATCGGCGGCGCTCACCACGATCCCGCCTACCTGCTCTGCCTGCTCGGCTTCGGCCTGGCAGTGATCGCCTATACGACCTATGGCGGCTTCCAGGCGGTGGTCTGGACCGATGTCATGCAGGGCGTCGTCATGGTCTGCGGGGTCATGGTCATGCTGCCCCTGGCGCTCTATCTAGTTGGAAAAGATGCACCCGAGGGCGTTGGGGCTCTTGAGCACGCCACCTCGCGGATGGCGGGGATGAGTCCGCCGATCGAGGGGGTGGCTGATTTCAGCGGCGCGGCGCCCGGCGGTGACCGGCTTGCCCAGGGTACCTGGGTGCTGGTGCCGGGTGCGGGCGAAGAGGCCGGGCAGCGGCTCTTCCGGGTCATTTCCACGGGCGAGCAGACAGCCGCCGGCGCTGGGTGGACGGGGGTCAAGGTGCTCGAGATCACGACTGCGGCTGACCGCCGGCAGGTGGTGCAAAGCGAGGCGGAGAACATTCGGCGAGACCTCAGCCTCGCCAGGGTCGAGCTCGAGGACTATGCCTATGGAGCCGAGGAGGGGCGCAAGGGCGTCTACGTCACCGGTCCCGGGCCGAGTCCCGCCAGCGATTCCGGCTTCCTTCCCCTGAGCCTGGTGATCTCCTTCTTCTTTATGTGGGCGATCTCGGGTACGGGCCAGCCGGCCACCATGGTGCGTCTCATGGCCTTCAAAGATACCGTGACCCTGCGCCGCTCGATCTTCACGGTGGCGGTCTACTATTCGCTGATCTACTTCCCCCTGGTGATCATCTTCTGTTGTGCCCGGGTGCTGATGCCCGGCATGGATGCCGAGAGCGATCGCATCATGCCGGCCATGGCCATCTTCCTGACCGAGAACGTCGGCGCCGGGTGGCTGGCGGGGCTGCTGATCGCAGCTCCCTTCGCGGCGGTCATGTCGACGGTTGACAGCTTCCTGCTGATGATCTCATCGGGGCTGGTGCGGGACATCTACCAGCGCAACATGAATCCCGAGGCATCCGAACAGCGCCTGAGGAGGTTGAGCTATCTCTTCACCCTGGTGGTGGGCACCGCGGCGCTCCTGGGGGCGGTCAATCCGCCGCAGTTCCTGCAGGATATCATCGTCTACACCGGCAGCGGACTGGCGGCCTGCTTCCTGGCCCCCATGGTCTACGCACTCTACTGGCCGCGCTCGAATGTCGAGGGCTGCATGGCCGGTATGCTGGCAGGCTTCGCGGCTCACCTGTCGATGTACATCGGCGGGATCTGGGCCAACGGCAGCTTTTTCAGGCCGTATAAGCTTTTCGACTTCGACCCGATCATCGTCGGCCTGCTGGTCAGCTTTGTTGCCGGTTACCTGGTAACGAAATGGACCCCTCCGCCATCGGAAGACCTGGTGCGCAAGTATTTCCACAAGCCGGGCTAGGCCTGCCTTTTCCGGTATCCCCACTGCCATGCTGGCAGTCTAGGGCAAGCCTGCTTTTGGGGGCTGTCTGCCGCTCCTGTGCTGCAAGTTATTGAAATACAGGCACTTCAGGTGAGCCTGCGGAATTAAAAGCGGCGAAAATACGTTTCTGGCCTGTGGATTGCGTTAGACTTCACATAAGCCTAGATAACTTGACCCTCGTTAGTAGATAAGGACAACCCTCTCTTGGGTTCTTTCCATCTTTTTACAGCATTCGGTATCCCCATCAGAGCTCATTGGAGCTTTCTGCTGCTGGTCTATCTTTTCGCCACACAGCTGGTAGATTCGGCAGCAAGCGTGGAAAGTCGTGTGATTCCAATGCCCGAGGATCTTCCCACCAGCCTGGTTTTCGTGTTCTTTGCAATGGTTTGCCTTTTGCTGCACGAGCTTGGCCACGCACTTACCGCCCGGCACTACGGCATCAAGACTCGCGAGATTAAGATGTTCTTCCTGGGTGGGGTGGCCATGATGGAGCGCAGTCCACGAGTGCCCAGCCAGGAGCTTGTCATTACCATCGCAGGCCCCCTGGTGAATTTTGTCATTGCCGGTATTCTTTTCCCCCTGCTTTTGCTTTTCTCGAGTGACCGGCCGGCTGCTGAGCAGCCCATGGCCTATGGGCTGCTGGGCTTTCTCCTGGCGATCAACCTCGTCTTCGGCCTCTTCAACCTGCTGCCGGGTTTCCCGATGGATGGAGGCAGGATCCTGCGCTCCCTGCTGGCCTTGAAGCTTCCCTATCTCCAGGCGACCCATATTGCTGTTCGTGTCGGGCAGCTGGTTGGCGCCACCTTTATCATCCTGGCTGTCATGGGAAAATGGGGAGGTCTCAGCACTGCCCTGATTGGCGTATTGGTGCTCATTATCGCCCAGGGGGAATTGATGCGGGTTCGGGCGGAGGAGGCCCTCAAGAACGGGCCTGATCTCTCGCGCCTTTTTGGCAGGCTCTTCGGCGGCAATGCTCCGGGGGGAGGGGGCCAGGGAGGTTGGGATTTCAGGGTCGGAGGGCAAGCCCCTTCCGGCAACCCGGGCGCTCAAACACAGACGGAGGATCCACCTCCTCCGCGTGTCGACTCCGATTGCGTTATCGATGTGGATTCCGATGGCAAGGTCCGCAAGATCTGGCGCAAAGATGAGGGAGAGGACTGAGTCCGCCCCTGCACGCCGTGAGCCTATGAAAACGCTCGCGGAGGACTTAAGATCTTAGCTTCTTACCACGTTGAGTTGCAGCCTGGAGGATGCAGCCCGCCTGTTGCGGCAACAGGCCCGGGCGGTCTTCCTTTCCGGAGGTTTATGAACTGATGAAACGTTTTCCGCTTTTTCTGATCCTCATAGCCGTTGTGGCTTCGCCGTCCCCTGCCCAGGACACCGCAAAAGCGGGGACTCAAAAAGAAAAGCCGCTCCAGGCGCTGCTTGTCACCGGAGGTTGTTGTCATGATTACGACCGCCAGAAGCTGATTCTCACCCGCGGCATCTCCGCCCGTGCCAATGTGATCTGGACCGTCGCCCGCCAGGGCGGCAGCACCACCAACACGAAGATTCCCCTCTACCAGGATGCCGACTGGTCGGAAGGTTTCGACGTCGTGGTGCACAATGAGTGCTTTGCCGCTGTTAAGGACAAGGCCTTCGTCGAGAACATCATCCGCCCCCATCGCGAGGGCCTGCCGGCGCTGCTGATTCACTGTGCCATGCACTCTTACCGCACCGGGGACGACCAGTGGTTCGAGTTTGTCGGCGTGCAGTCGCCCGGCCACGGGCCGCATTATTCCTTCACGGTGGATAACGTGAAGCCGGGGCACCCCATCATGAAGGGCTTCGGCTCAAAGTTTGTCGCGCCCAAGGGAGAGCTCTACCATTCCATCAAGGTCTTTGACAGTGCCACGGTGCTCGGCCAGGCCATCCGCCGGGGGGACAAGAAGCCCCAGGTCTGCGTCTGGACCAACAGCTACGGAGATGGAAAGGTCTTCGCCACCACCATCGGCCACTACAACGAGACCATGGCCGAGCCGAAGTACCTTGACCTGGTCACCAGGGGTTTGCTCTGGGCCTGTGACAGGGACGCCGAGACAGCCTTTACCCCGAGCACGAAGGAAACCGATGAGGCGATCCGGGCGCTGGTGGCGGTTAACCTGGCTCCGGCACCGAAGGCCGGCGGCGGCGGGGGGCAGCCCCGGATCACCGGCAAGCTGCGCAAGAAGGGCAACCTGTCGATCGCCGGCAAGGCCTCCGCCAGCAGCGAGGAGAAGTCGAAGAACAACCTCACGAAGTACGGCAACGATGGCAACCTCAATACCCGCTGGTGCGCCAACGGCGGCAACCCCGGCGAGGCCTGGCAGGTCGACCTCGGCGCAGTGAAGCACGTTCGCTCCCTTCGCATTCACTGGGAGAAGGGCGGCGCAGCCTACCGCTACCAGGTGGAGGCTTCCGCCGATGGCAAGGAGTGGAAGACGATTGTCGACAAGTCGAAGAATAAGAAAAAGAGCCGGGTGACACCGCACAAGGTGGACTCTCCGGACACTCGCCACCTGCGGGTAAAGTTCCTCGGCTCGAGCGGCTCCTACTGGGGGAGCTTCTGGGAGTTCGAGGCCTATGCCAGCGCAGAGCTTCCGCCCCTCAAGAAGGCGATCAAGAAGGCGGCCCCCGCAGCAGCCCTGGGGCCATCGAGCATCGCCGATGTCAAGGCACCCGAAGGATTCAACGCGACGCTCTTCGGCGCTCCACCGGAGGTTAACTATCCCGTCTGTATCGCGGCCGCGGCTACCGGCGAGGTCTTTGTCGGGGTCGATGAGCAGGGCTCGCTCGGGAAGAAGCCCGGGGGCGGCCGGGTCGTTCGCTGTATCGATACCGATGGGGATGGCGAGGCCGACAAGGTCAACGTCTTTGCGAAGATGGATCATCCGCGCGGGCTCTTTTACGACAATGGGTCCCTCTGGGTTCTGCATCCGCCCTTCTTTACCGTCTATCACGACGATGACCTGGACGGCGTTGCTGACCGCCACGAGACGCTCATCACCGGCATCAGCTCCGAGGAGACCAAGCGCCGGGGCGCTGACCATACGACCAACGGGATTCGCATGGGCATCGATGGCTGGCTCTACATCGCCGTTGGTGATTTCGGTTTCACCGAGGCGAAGGCAAAGGACGGCACCATTCTTTCACGTCGTGGTGGGGGAGTCATCCGGGTCCGGCTCGATGGCAGCGGCATGGAGATCTTCAGCTGGGGCCAGCGCAACATTGTCGACATCTGTGTCGACCCCTATCTGAACCTCTATACCCGTGACAATACCAATGACGGCGGTGGGTGGGATATCCGCCTCAGCCACGTGATCCAGTCCGGGCTTTACGGTTATCCATCGCTCTACCTGAACTTCACCGGGGAGACCCTGCCGCCGCTGAAGGATTACGGAGGCGGCTCCGGCTGTGGCGCGATGTACCTGCAGGACCTGCGCTGGCCGAAGCCCTATGCCGACGCGCTCTACACCTGTGACTGGGGCACCAGCACGGTCTACCGCCACAACCTGCCGGCCAATGGTGCGACCTTCAACGCCCACCAGGAGGTTTTTCTCAAGCTTCCCCGGCCGACCGATATGGATGTCGACGGCAGCGGCCGGCTCTACGTTTCGAGCTGGAAGAACGGCAAGTTCAACTTCAGCGGTCCCAATGTCGGCTTCGTGACCCAGATTACCCCGGTGGGCTTCACGCCGAAGCCTTTCCCTGAGCTGAAGAAGTCCGGAGATGCGGACCTGCTCAGCTACCTCTCCTCACCCTCGGCGGTTTACCGCCTCCATGCCCAGCTTGAGCTGCTCCGCCGCGGAAAAGACAAGGCCCGGACCACCGCGCTTGGGGCGATTGCCGCCGATGCCAAGGCGCCGCTCCATGGCCGGATCGCGGCGATCTATACGCTCAGCCAGCTCCTGGGGCCGGAGGCGAACACCCCCCTGCTGAAGCTGCTCGATGATTCCTCCATCCGGGAGGCCGCTCTTCGTGCCCTGACCGATGACAAGGCCGGGCTCGACAAGCTGCCCCTGGAGCCTTTTCTCGCCGCGCTCAAGGATGAGAACCCCCGGGTGAGGGCGCAGGCCCTGATCAGCCTTGGGCGTCTCGGGCGGCGCGAGGCCGGCAAGGCGATTCTTCCCCTTACGATACGTCCCTCCGACCAGCCGGAGCCGGCTGCCAAGCCGGCCTACAAGCAGCCGGACCCGGGCCGTGTTATTCCGCACCTGGCCGTTCGGGCCCTGGAGAGCTGCAACTCGGTCGCCGCC
>CAZTRG010000298.1:0-10800 GCA_964615885.1 uncultured Planctomycetia bacterium
CCTGGACGGCCTTGCGAACCGCGGTAACCGAGGTACCCGGCTCCATCGGCTCACCGTAGGTGATCGTCACCGGGTAGGGAATCTTCTTGGGAATCTTGGTCAGGAAGCGGCCGCCGGAGCGGCTGAAGATACTGCCCCAGACACCATCGAGATTCACCGGGATAATGGGAGCATCCCGGCCCTTGACGATGCGCTCGAGGCCGCGCTTGAAGGGCTGCAGCTGGCCGGTGCGGGTGATCTGGCCTTCCCCGAAAATACAGACGAGGTGTCCCTCATCGATATACTCTCCGGCATCCCGCATGGCCTTCAGGATAACCCTCGGGCCTCCGGAGGAAGACACCTCGATGGCATTGAAGGCCCTGAGAAAGGGACCGTAGATGGGATGGTGGAAATAAGATGACTCGACGATGAAGCGAACCGGGCGGTCGATGCTGGCGACCAGGAAGAGGCCATCAACAAAAGATACATGGTTTGGAACCAGCAGGGCGCCGCCCTTGGAGGGCACGTTCTCGGCCCCGATGATCCGGAGCTTGTAGAAAGTATTTGAGAACAGGATGAGCAGGAGGCGAATGAAAGCATCCGGAACCAGCCGGAGTGCCCAGACCGTCCCGGCAGCGGTGATCAATCCCGCTCCGATGAACAGGCCATTCATGCCGAGTCCGAGGACGCTCACCAGGAAAACCCCGAGGAGATTTCCAATGATCATGCCGCCAAAGGTAAAGAGATTGCTCAGGGCGATCACCGAGCCACGGCGCTCCTCCGATGACAACCACTGCAGGAGGGCCGAGAGCGGAATCAGGATCAGGCCGCTGCTCACACCGACCATGAACATAAAGATCATCGAGACCGTAAACCCTGGAGCCAGGAGGCCCATCAGCAAGGTGAAAAGTGCCATTCCAAAGGCGCCAAGGGGTATGAATCCGTATTCCACCTTGCCGGCGGAGAGCCTACCTGTGATATAGCTTCCAATCCCAACGCCGCAGGCAAAGATACCCAGCAGGAGGGTGTTGTTTCTCATCCAGTCCTGGGACGCATTGATAACGAGCTCATCGCCCTTGACGAGGGCCACGGGCCCCAGGAAGCTCGCGATCCCCCAGTAAAATGCGAGGCCGATGACCGCCAGCCAGAGAGGGCGCTTCGAGCGCACATCCTGCCAGGCCTCGCGGAAAGTTTCTCTCAAGGCACGCGGTTTTCCGGCAGGCGGAACTCTCGGAATCGAGAAGCTGGAGATCAACCCAACCACGGAGAATAATGCCAGCACCCCACCGGCCATCCAGGCCTTGTCGTCTCCCCAGGCTCCCTTTGAGATTCCAAGGCCTGGAACCAGGGAACCCATCACCAGGCTGCCACCGACGATCGCGGAGATTGTGAAGAGCTCCAGGAGACCGTTGGCATAGGACAGGCCGCGATGAGAAACCAGCTGGGGCACGATACCGTATTTCGCCGGGCTGAACAGGGCGCTCTGCGCTCCAAGGCCGACAAGAATAACAAAGAACACCAGCAGCGAGTTTTCCGGGTCCTTCCACAGGAAAAACAACCCGACCGTCATCAGCACCAACTCGAAAACCTTCATGCTGATCATCACCGAGCGCTTGCTGAAGCGGTCAGCTATATAGGCTGAGGGGATGGTGAAAAAAAACAGGGCTGCGTTGAGCGCGAGGAAGCTCCAGGTCGTCAGCGCCAGCATGGCGGTCTCTTCCGGCGGGCCCTTTGCCCACATGGCATTGATGCCCAGCAATAAAACAAGCTGCTTCCAGGCATTGTCGTTAAACGCCCCGAAGAACTGGGTGATCAACAATCCGATGAGAGAACGTTTCGGTTGAGTGCTCAAATTGCAGGCCTCATGAAAAAGAAACGCATTAAGCTGGCGAACGAGCGCAAAAGCTCCGACCCATAAATTTACCCCCTAGAGCCTCTCCACATCCACAGCCAAGCTGCTAGCGGGGCCCGTCTTCCGCCCGCCTGGCGGAATAGAGCGCATTGAGGGGAACCTCGCCAAAGTCCTGCAGCTCTCCATCGGGCCAGCTCACCACCAGGCGCACAGGAGAATCATCGCTTCCCAGGCCGAAATGGGCCCGGTGAGAGCTGGCTGACTGGAAAGGGCCGCCGCCGCGCAGCCAGCGGCGCTGGACGGCCTCTCCCCGGTAGAGCTCCAGCCGGCTGCCGATCCCCCGGCGGTTCATCGACCCGGAGCGCGCATCCTGTAATTCGACGATCAGCCAGTTGTTGGCCTTACCCGCATCGTTTCGCAAGAGGCGCAGGGGGCCGTTCAGCTCGCCCACCACCAGGTCAAGATCACCATCTCCATCGAGGTCGCCGCGAACCGCGGTCCGGTCCCGGTGGGCCTCTGCGACCCACGAGCCGGCAAGGCCGGGATCGCTAAGCGGCAGGAAACGGGAGGCCCCACGCTCAAAAAGAAGCGGCCGCTGCAGGTAGGGAGAATCCATGGTCTCAGGCCTTGCCTGGGGAAAGACATGGCCGTTGAAGACAAGCAGGTCCTCGTCCCCATCGTGGTCGAGGTCGCAGAAATCACAGGCCCAGCCCAGGCTGGTCAGGGAAACCCTGCCGAGCCCCCAGCTGCGGGTCCTGTCGGCAAAGAAGGCTCCATCGAGGTTGAGGTGCAGGGTGTTGGTGTCGCCTGAGAAGTTCGTGGTGAAAAAATCCGGCAGCCCGTTGCCGTCCACATCTCCCACGGCAATCCCCATCGTCGCCTGGGCGGCCCCATCGGAGTTCGCCGAGACGCCACTGTCGATCCCCACCTCGCGGAAGCGCCCCTTCCCCTGGTTGCTGAAGAGGTAGTTTCCCATCGAATCGTTGCCGACGAAGATGTCCTGGCGTGAATCTCCATCGAGATCGAGAATCGCCACGTTGAGAGCATAGGCCGGCGCCACCGCCCGGATTCCCGCAGCCTTGCTGATATCCCTGAACTTCCCATTGCCGAGATTCTCATAGAGCAGGTCGTGCTGGGCAGGAAGCCCCAGCGGCCCGCCGAGCACCTCGGTGCTCTTGAAGGCAGCCCGGGCAGGCGGATTGGCGGGGTCGAAGGCCAGGTAGTTGCAAACATAGAGGTCGAGATCTCCATCACCGTCGGTGTCGGCAAAGGCGCAGCCCGTTCCCCAGCCCCCATCGGCCACCCCTGCTGCATCGGAAACATCCTCAAAGCCCCTGCCGGCCCTGTTGCGAAGCAGGACATTCGGGCCATAGCAGGCGATGTAGAGATCATCGAAGCCGTCGCCATCGTAGTCCCCGACCGTAACCCCGAAGCTCCAGCGGCGCAGCCGCAGGCCCAGGCGCTCAGTCGCATCGGAAAAGCGCAGGCCGCCGAGGTTCTCAAAGAGCCTGCAGCCGGGACCACGCTCCGGATTTTCAAGTGTCGCCCCATTGGGTGCGAACACATCGAGATCTCCATCTGCGTCAAAATCAAGGAGGGCAAGACCGCAACCCTTCACCTCGAGGATCTCCCGCGAAGGTGTTCCCCCCGAGGTCAGGACCAGGTCGAGCCCGGTATTGGAGGCATCGAGCTCGCTCATCCGGATCCCTGTTTTACCCGGAGAGGAAACCGGCAGGGGCCGGGAATCGGCGCAGCCGGCCAGGAAGAGGGCGGCTGCCAGCACCGGGAAATATCTGCGGAATGCAGTTCTCATCCCCCCGCTCCCCCGCTGATCTCCTGGTGCAGCTTGAGCGCAGCCTGCGCCGCCTCCCTCTCACCCAGCCTCAAGAGGACCCTGGAGAGCTTATAGTGGGCATTGTAATGCCGGGGCCAGGTCCTGGTGGCCTCCTCGTAGCGGCTCCTGGCAAGCTCGAGACGCCCCTGGAGCTCATAAACCTCTCCGAGGCGTGCAACCGTCCTGGCAAACTCGATTTTCCTCTTCGGGTTGCCGCCCTCCAGGTTGCGAGCCTTCAGGAGGAAAGACTCGGCCTCATCCAGCCTGCCATCCTCAAGCGCGATCAAGCCGAGTCCGAACCAGGTCGCCGCCACAGCGGGGGCCGCCTCAGCATGCCTGCTGAGGGCCACCTCTGCCTCGCGCAGACGCCCAAGGTGGTAGAGAGCCCAGCCGTGGAAATGCAGGATGTTTTCGCTGCCGGGGAAAACCGCCCGCGAATTCAGAAGCTCCTCGAAGCCACGCCGGGCCTTCTCATAGTGCTTCTGGCGATGCCAGGAAAAGGCGACCAGGAACCTGGCCTGCAAAGCGTCGGGATCATCGGCCAGCACGGCCGCCAGGATCGCCCTGGCCTCAGCCGGCTTACTGCCGATGATTTTGCGCGCCTTCTCAAGCCTGGGGTCGGCATCGCCCGGGGAGGGCGGAGGCTGAAAAGCCGCCTCCTTCGTTTCTGCACGGCCCTCACCCTCGTCCTTCCCGGCAGGCCCACAGGCTGCCAGCAGGAGGCCGAGCAGGCAGCAAAACCCGTGAGTGCTCCAGCGCGATGCCAGGGGGATGCTCACCTTAACTCTCCTGCTCATTCGACCTGAGAAGAATATCGTGGATCGCGACATGATCGGGAGCTTCAAGGATATGAACAACGGAGGCCGCCACGTCGCCGGGATCCAGCACCCTGTATTGCGGCAGGCCCGCGGCGATCTTTTCCGCATC
The DNA here is from genome assembly GCA_964615885.1 of uncultured Planctomycetia bacterium. Taxonomy (GTDB): domain Bacteria; phylum Planctomycetota; class UBA8108; order UBA8108; family UBA8108; genus UBA8108. The sequence continues at coordinate 4,593 of CAZTRG010000298.1, forward strand.
TCCCCGGTAGAGCACCTCGTGAAACTCGGTACTGACAAAACCCGGGGAGATCTCGCTGACCCTGGAGGGACTCCCGAGGGTACGAAATTCCTGGCGCAGGCACTCGGTGATGGCCCGGACGGCAAACTTGGTAGCCGCATAGAAACCGCCCCCCGGCGGAATCCTGTGCCCGGCCATGCTGGAAACGTTCACGATATGCCCGCCCTTTTGCCGGTCAAACCTGCCAAGGGCCTCCCGGCAGGCCACCGCCAGCGCCAGCACGTTCACCTCGAGCATCTCCTGCCAGTCCTCGGTGGCCCCATCGTGGAAGCCGGCCTTGCGGCCGAGCCCGGCGTTATTCACCAGGATATCGAGCCCCCCCCAGTGTTCACTGGACTCCTCGAAGATCCTGCCGATATCGTCGGCCTGGCGCAGATCCGCCACCACCAGCAAGGGGGCCTCGCCACCGGCAGCGCTGATCCTGGAGCCGAGCCCTTCGAGCCGGTCACCCCGGCGGGCGGTGAGGGTCAGGCAGGCTCCCCTGGCCGCCAGCTCCAGGGCAATCGCTTCCCCGATACCGCTCGACGCCCCGGTGATAACTGCCTTGCTTCCCTTGAGGTCCATTTCCAGGATCCTTTCCTGCTGCCTGCCTGCTCTTTTAAACACGAAACGGAACCGCGAATACGGCCCACTTTCGCACAGACGGCCGAATCAGCCACGTCGAAAGTAGCTCCCCGCGGCAATAAGTACAGTCCTATGATCATGAAATCAGCTCCGGGCGGTTTGCTGTGCTCCGGCAAGCTCTCCCCTCGCTCTAGTCACCTCGATCCGGTACTGTATTGCCTGCCCCTTCAACGATCCGGGAACCATGGGAAGGCTGCCAGCCATGACAGAAAAAAACGACCTGTCCGCTCCGCAGCTGGAGGACATCCTGTTCGAAAAGAACCCCCGGGCCTGCAGGATCGTCTGCACCCTGGGCCCCTCGAGCTCAAGCCCCGAGGCCATTGAAAAACTCATCGAGGCCGGCATGAACGTGGCGCGCCTGAATTTTTCGCACGGAACGCAGCAAACCCATGAAAAACTGGTCGGGGAAATTCGTGCCGCCTCCCGGCGCACGGGCAGGCCCGTAGCCATCATGCAGGACCTGCAGGGACACAAGGTGCGCCTGGGGCGCGCAGAGGCTCCCATCCTGCTGCTCAAGGACAGCGAGTTGACCATCTGCCCAGGCAAAGAGATCACAGCAGAGCGCCTTGGAATCGACTATTCGGGAGCCGAACGCTACGTCAAGGCAGGGCACCGTATCTTTCTCGATGATGCGAAGATTGAGCTGGAGGTCATCGCCTGCGAGGGAGAAGAGCTGAGGTGCAAGGTCCGCAAGGGAGCGTCCGTTCACAGCCGCAAGGGAGTGATCTTTCCCGACTCGGAGCTCGAATTCCCGGTCCTCAACAACAAGGATCTCGAAGATGCTGCCTTCGGAGCCGAGCTCGAGCTCGACATGGTCGCGATGTCCTTCGTGCGCTCGGCCGACGAGATCAGCAAGATGCGCGAACACCTTGAATCCCACGGCAAAAAAAGCTCCTTCATCGTCGCCAAGATTGAGGACAGCTCCGGCATTCGAAACCTCGATGAGATCCTGGGCGCCACCAATGCCGTGCTCATTGCCCGCGGCGACCTCGGGGTGACCCTGCCGAGAGAAAAGGTCCCGGGGGTCCAGAACTCGATTGTCGCCCAGGCCAACACCGTCGGCGTGCCGACCATCACAGCCACCCAGATGCTGGAGTCGATGATCGACCATCCACAACCGACAAGAGCGGAGGTCAACGACGTCTACAGCGCAGTACTCGACGGCAGCCATGCCATCATGCTGTCAGCGGAAACCGCGATGGGAAAGTATCCCGTTGAATCGGTAGAGGAGATGGACCGCATCGCTCGCGAGGCCGAGCTCGAGCTCAACCGCAGGAACCGCGGCGGGCACACTCCGGTCACCGGTGGACGGGAAGGAATCAACGACCTGCTGGCCGCCTCCGGGGTCATCTTTGCCGAGCACATGAACGCAGACTGCATCCTCGCCTTCTCAGTGGAGGGCACCACCCACCGGGCTCTCTCAACAGCGTCTCCAACCGTCCCTGTATACGGCGTCCTGGTGGGTCACTCCAACCTGCGCCGACTCCTGCTCCACCGGGGCCTGAGCCTGACGACCATGCCGCTGGAAAAGAAGCTCGATGACCTCGTCCCTCATGCCCTGAAAAAACTTCGCCGTGATGGGATCGTAAGCTCCGGCGACAGGGTCATCATCGTCGCCCGCCAGCCCGAGCCGGAGGCGGACAAGAGCTTTCTGCTGAAGCTCTCGATCCTCAGCTGATAACTCAGCTTGCGCCGGGCACCCATCAGGTTGGATAATAAGATCTGGCAGCAATTGCAGACTGCGGCTGCAATTACCTGCAGGGGCCTTCTCTCCAGCAATTTCAAAAAGGGTTGATTCAAGCGATGACAGGAACTCTGCTCTGCCTGCTCCTCCTGGCCCAGCCCCAGGCCGACCAGGACCTTGAATTTCGCTCCCGGCTGGCAGGAACAGATTCAGGCGATGCAGCTGCGCTGCTGGAGCTCGGCCAATGGTGTGAGCAGAAAAAACGCTCGAGCTGGGCCGAGCGCTGCTACCGCATGGTTACCGGGCTGGCACGCGATGAGAAAAACTATCCCGAGGCCGTCTACCGGATTGCCCGGATCGAGATCGGAAAAAAGCTCTATTCAAGCGCCTACAAGCGGCTTCGGAAGCTGACCTCCACCTATACCCACAAGGGCGCCACCGCCCTGCTGAAACAGGCCCAGACCGAGACCAGCGCAAGACAACGCAAGCTGGTCGCAGAGGGCGACAAGCTCTACCTGGATCGAGCGCCGGCCGCTGCCCGCGAAAAATACTCCGAGGCCTTCAAGCTCCTTCCAGAGGGAGCCTCCAGTGCCGACTTTGTCCCGGCAGCCCGCGTGCTCCAGCGGCTGGCGCTCTGCGCCGACCGGATCGATGATGCCCACTTCAAAGAGGTCTTCCAGCCCAAGAAAAGAAGCATCCACGCTTGTAGACGCTGTACCCGCTACGGCGGTTTCCTGAGATGTACCAGCTGCGGGGGAAGCGGAGCCCAGAGCGCCAGGGTGCGCTCAAAAATCGTCAAGGTCGCCTGCCGGCGCTGCACAGGAGTCGGCTATACCTTCTGCAACTCCTGCGTCGGTATGCAGTACACCACCCAGGATTACAAGATCACGGAGAAGGAGCGCAAGGCGCTCACCAAGGTCCTCACCAAGGTCCGCGACAAGGATGTGCTCGACCGCTCCCTCGCCCAGGCCGTCAAGACGGTGCAGAGACTGGTCCTGGAAACAAAGGAGGCTGCTACCCTCGATTATTTCCGCTCGATCCGGCCCAAGTACACTCTCTCCGCAGACCTGCACGGAAAGCTGGGGCCGCTACCCTACTCCCCGGCCGCCATCAAGGGGGCTGACCGAAAGTGGGAGGAGGCGAAATACAGGCTGCCGGTGAAGGCGAACTTCATGCTCGCCTTCACCTGCGAGTTCACCTCCTGGCTGACGGGCTATGACATGCTGCGTGCCCGCAACAAGGTCAGTAATTTCTCAGAAGCTCCCACGCTGCGCTCCCCCCCGCCCACCGTGCTCAGCCCTGAGTTGCTCTCCGCCTTCCCGGACACCAACACGCGGAAATGGCTCAGCGTCGAGGGTATTCTCGTCGGCCACAAGGTAGACCCCAGCGGCGGCAACAAGACCCTGGTCACCGTCATCGGCTCCATCGTTCACAATGTCCATTTCTTCACCTGGCTTCCAGAGGCCAGGACCGACCTCGAGCATCTCGCCGCTAACGGGTGGCTGCTGAAGGTTGGAGGCCTGCCGAAATACTACCCCTTCGACATCCAGAGGAAACTGGAGGCAGCTCCCAATGGACACAAGGTCACTCTCGTCGGCCGGTTTCTGCGCAACCCCCTGGGGCACCCCAGGAACTGGTTCGAGATCTGGGACCTGGAGGTCGGCTTCAGCCCGGCGCAGGAAGAGATGTACAGCGCCTTGAAGGAACCTGTAGAGATCAACTTCCCCTCCCTTGAGCTGAAGAAGCTCGGCAGCTTCCTGCGCTGGTTCGGACTGAGGCTGGAGCTCCAGGGGATCCCCGGCAACAGCCGGCTCAGCTTCGAGGCCAGGGGCTGCACGATCGGCCGCCTGCTCGACGGGGTCGCCAGGACCCTGGGCTCCAAATGGTACTATGAAAAAGGCCGGATCGTCTTCAGCCGCAAGGTCTCAGCACAGCAGGCCGAAGACGTCAAGCTGGTGCTCGCCCGCCTGCAGAGTGAAGACACCGGCAAGCTGCGCGTTCGCACCGGGAGCCGGCCGGGTACCCGGCCAGCCCCCCCTGCTGCCACAAGCCTTCCCGCCGATGGATCCTCGCTCGAGAATCTTGCTGCAGGCGCCCTCCTTTCGATGGACTACCTGCTGGCCGGGAAGTGCTATAAGAAGCTCGAGCAGCTGCCGGAGGCCCACAAGCGCCAGGAACAGGTTCGCCGCCAGCGCTACCGGGTCGCCCTGATGCATCTGCTGACCTACCAGACTCCCGTCAGCCAGCTGGTGGGCGCCAGCGACCTCTCGGAGATTCACTACCGCAACAAGGCCGGGGAGCTGCTGAAACGAACTGTCAGGATTCTGCGCCGAAGCACGGACCACGTCTGGATCCAGTCCGGATACGGTGAAGAGGCCCGGCTTCGTCTGGAGGGAATTGAAAAGGAGGCCATGATCAGCCGCGAGGACTGGCTCAACAACAAGCAGCGAGAGCTCCAGCAGAGGGCCGCCGACCTCCAGGAGAGCGCCAGCTACGGCTATCTCAGTGACCTCTTCTCGCTGGCCCTCTTCGCAAAGACCAACAAGCTGAGCAAAGAGGGCACCAGGTTCCTCGACAGCGCCCTGGCCAGCAAGGACTTCCCCTGGCTGCTGGAAACCTATTTCCCCAACGACCAGGAGCGGCTCACGCGCTACTGGAAGAAAGCCACCGGACGCGAGGAAGCCCTGGCAAAAAAAGCACCCGTGAAAAAACCGGCGGAGACCAGGCCGGCCCGGGAAAAACCACCTGCCTCCCAACCGGTGAAGGAGCTGGCCACCAACACTCCGCTGCCGGGGAACCCGAAGGCCCTGATGGATTACGGAGTCCTGCACTTCAGGAAAGGACGGGAATATCTCTCCCGCTCTCTGCCGGGAATGGATAACGCCTTTGCCAACAAGAAGCTTGCCCGTGATCATTTCGAGCGCGCTCAGAAAGCCTCCCAGAGAATCCTCGATCTCAAGCCCTCCGATGCCACTGCGCGCCAGTTGGCGAGGCAATCAAGCCTGATGGTGCATACCTGCGCCAAGGACATGGGCTTCTTTGACTGACAGCCTCTCTCAAGATGGGAGGCGGAACACGCTGCAGGCAGGCCCTCGATGGGGTAGAATTAAGTAACGCGCGGGAGTGAATAGGCACCTGGTGGTCCTCCGGGACTTCAAATCCTAGGTATCGTGCGAACAACACGGTAGGTGGGTTCGATTCCCATGCACTCCCGCCATTTTTTTCCTTCCGGGCCTCCCCAGGGTGCCCCCGCGGCCCCTGGCGACCACCCCCCTCCGCCAGCCAATGCCGAATTCCAGTCCAGGCCTCCACAGATCGGCCAGGCTCTATATGCAAAGGTGACAAAACGGCCCTGATTCCTTACTATTCCTGCTCTCAGAGAGAAAGGAGTCCCACCATGCCGGTGGAAATCAAGATGCCCCAGATGGGTGAGAGCATCACCGAGGGGACCGTTATCAAGTGGTTTGTATCCGCAGGCGACCCCATCAAGCGGGATGAACCTCTTTTCGAGATATCAACCGACAAGGTTGATACTGAGATCCCATCGCCAGCCAGCGGCTACATTGCCGAGGTCCTGGTCCAGGTGGGAGAGACTGTTCCGGTCGACACCCTGGTCTGCATCCTGACCGAGGAAAAACCTGATCCCTCCGAATTGAAAAACACATCTGCCGCGGCAACCGGTGAAGCAGCCGGAGCGGGAGAAGCTGCCTCGCCTGCCCCCGGAGCCGCAAGCGAAGGTGAGGATAAAACCTGGCTGTCTCCCGCCGTGCGCAAGCTGGTGCGCGAACATGGAATCGACGCATCCGAAATCCAGGGGAGCGGTGAGGGAGGACGGCTGAGCAGAAAAGATGTGCTCAACTA
>CAZTRG010000299.1:0-27729 GCA_964615885.1 uncultured Planctomycetia bacterium
AGATCCGCCCCGCCAAGGGGATCCCCATCGAGATTGGAAGCGAGCAAGAGGTCTGCTTCCCCGGCAACAGCGCCGTCGAGATCGATCCCATCCTGTGGGACAAGGTCCTCGAAAAGGAGGCCGCGCGGCTCATCGGAGTTAAGATTCTCAAGAAGTCCTGACTCTATGCCACCGGCAAGGAGGTCTCCAAGATCCCGGTAGCTGTTCTGGTGAAGGTAGACCTCGCCGGATTTCCAGGAGAGGACGTCCTGGTCGCCATCTGTATCAAAATCAAAGGCGATCCATGCATCGGGGCTGAGCTCCTCCCCATCACGGTCTTTCAGGGCGCCGACCCTCCTGAAAGAAAACGGGTTGGAGGTGGTCGCCTGGTTGCGGTAGAGAACCAGGGTGCCGGTGGAAGCTTCTGCCGCCACCTCGCTGATGAGATCAAGCCTTCCGTCATTGTCGAAATCGGCAAACTGGAGTTTTTCACTCGGGTCAAAACTCGAGATCGGCTCCCGCACCGGTGTGAACTGTAATTCCAGCACGGGGTTCAGAAGATCGAACCCGGCTGGCAAGCCCATGGCCAACTGGAAGATTGTCATGAAGCCCGTGGTCTGCTGCTCATCGGCCTGCTCCGGGTCCTCCGCCAGGCCAAGGTCGCCAAGGTCTCCGAGGTCTCCGAGCCCACCGAAGTCTCCCAGGCCACCGGGAAGAGCAGGGATTTCACCTGCATCAAAGCTCGCATCGGCGTGGGTTGCGACAATTTCCGGCTGTCCATCAGAATCGAGATCTGCCAGGTAGAGCCTGCCGGGGTAATTGTTCGAAGTTTCAGAAATAACCGAGGCAAAATCGACCCGGGAATCGGTAGCAGAAAGATCACCGGACGTCCCTACCGCATATCCCTGCAGGCGAAGGGCGCCAAGAGGCCCCTCCAGCAGGGCGACAAGCTGGAATGTTCCATTCCCCTCTGCATCGACAGCTACTGCATCGAGAAAGACCCAGCCGGGAGAGCTTTCGACCGTTCCCTTACGGCCGGAAGAATCATAAAGTGTCGCGATCGTCGAGCTGACGGTAAGCAGCTCCACTGAAGCGGAATCTTTGAGGAAATCGGCCGCCAGGACGGCTACAGCCTCGTCGGCAGCCAGGGGCTGCAGATCCACCGCATCCCAGCCTCCCTTGTTGAAACCGGGGCGGACCTGGAAGATCAGCTGGTAAGGCGACAGCCTCACTGCATCGGAGTCCGCGCTGGCGATATCACTGGAGAAGGTGACGCTAACCTCCTCACCGGGAAGAAAGCTGTCGGTGGCATCGAGAATATGCGTCAGGCTGGTGATCTGCCCGTTCTGGCCGGGCTGGACAATACCGCCGGAATGGACTCCGGAGTGTCCACCCCTTACATGAACAGCATTGGCCTCGCTACCCGGACTGATCTCCTCACTGAGGTAGGCCGTTACCGTAGGCCTGAGTGCGGCCGCTGCGGCTCCCTGCAGGGGAAGAGTTTCACGAACGAAGAGCCCTCCCTCCGAACGCGCCCCGCCACCTTCGACAGTAAAACTGAAAACATAGGGATCTGAGAAGGGCACACCCAGTACCGTGACCTCCTCCGAGACCGTTACAGTAATCCGTTCACCAGGTTTGAACTGCTCGAGAGGATTGAGAAGAAATACAAGGGTGTTGTCCCCCGCATCCTCTGGCGGAGCCGTCGGGTCGAGCGGGTTTTCCAGGTCCGGCAGCTGGTTGATGCCCGTCTGGAACTGGGTAATGTCCTGGCCGGCAAAGACGTCCGCTTCATTAGCCGCGACAATCGTGCCGCTGTACTCGCCATTGGTCTGGTCACCAGTGACCGTGATAGTCCCCGCTTCGGTGTTCTCGATATCCGAAGCCGTCATGGTATTGGTGAGCCGAACAGCAATCACCGGCTGAACGATAATTTCATCGTCGTTGCGGGCCGGAATTGTCCACTCGACATCCGCCGAATCATATTTACAGGCCGGCAAAAGCAGCAAAGCTGCAAGTGCCAGGAAACCCGGCAGGCGGAAACTGCAGTGGTAAATGGTAAGGAATAAGTCTCTTAGCATGATCACTTCTCTGGGGAAAACCAATTGAATCGGATGCCAGGAAGATCCAGAAGATCGTATCACAGGGGGAACGGACGGCATCCTGTCAAAAATCACAAACTGCCCCACCGGCGGATGACTCCGCCGGCCCACAGGAACTTTTAATTAACCGGGGAACTTTCAGGTTGTCTTAGAGACCCGGAATTCCCCATCTGGGAAAACCCGCATGGTTCTGACAGTTTCATTCTTCCTCAAAAACTGCCAGTATTTCAGATCCAATCTGCTCGCAGGAATTGCAAGCAGGGTGTGTTACGGGAATAAGGTCAATGTTAAGGCCTGAGTTGGGCCAATTCAACAACGCGCTTACCCATGGCCCACAAACTGCTATAGGAAATGAACTTACAAAATCTGCCCCAGCCGGCTGCAAGTGCCTCCAGGCCGAAAAAAACAGCGTCTTTACGGCCTCTTCCCCAGCTCAGGGAGCGGGAAAGCAGAGATGAGAGCCTTCCGGGCAATCCTCGACCGTGACGGTCTCAACGGTTCCACAATCAGGATAGGGACCGGGAGGAGGGTTATAGAGGGGGAAATTCGTAGACCCGGGCTGCAAGCGGTAGTTAATGATGTAGAGGGCATCGGAGATCGAGACATTCCCATCATTGTTGGCATCGGCTGCAGGACGACAGGCCGTGGGCCTGCCCCCGTAGAACATCATCTGAACAATCCAGATTCCATCTGCGATATTCACCTGGCTGTCGTTATTGGCATCGCCTCGAATGAACGAGGGAACCACCTCATCCGGCTCTCCCAACAGCGTCACTGACTTTCCTGCTGAGAAATCAGGCGAGATCCCATCCCCGTTAACAACAAAAACGATCTCCATGGGCCTGTCCTCACCAAGCGTGAAATCGACGAAGGAGACAGGGGATTCCAGTGATTCATCTGCAGGGAGGCTGACAAGCGAACGCACAGTAATCGTATCGAGATGGGTCGTTGAGGAAGCTCCAAGCGTGAGCACCTCGGTCCCGGGAGGGCCCAGCTGCACGACAGCGCCAATACTGATCCCGGTAACCCCACCAGCCACATCCTGGTCAGCCAGGTTGTAATTGAGGAAATCAGGGCCTGCGCCATTGTTGAGAGCAGCAACATCCGGACCCGGGGCTACTGCAACACACTCAAGAACTTCGTGGTCAATGCTCACCGAATAGGACCAGCCCTGCAGGTCGATCTGCTCTTCTTTGCGGTTGGTCACCAGGGCCTGGATCTCAGCGGTAGATTCACGGTCCGCCTGGAGCTCACAGGGGCCCTTGGGGCCGAAGGAGAGGGCAAGATCCGGCTCCGGAGGAGGAAGATCCCTGCAATCAATCGCAACAGCGCCGCTGTCGATCTGTTCAGGCAGAATAGCCCGTCCATCTACAGTGAGGTTGATCTCGACAGGAACCCTGCCGGGCTGGGAGAGGTCGGAAACAAACCTGATCTCAGTATTGAGAATTTCCTCTTCATCGCAAGCGGCCACGGTGTAGTTGGCGAAGCAGAAGCTGAAGAAATCAGAAACCGGAACCTCTGCCGGCTCGATAAAAGAGAGCACAACGCCCTGGATGATCCCTATCGGGGTCCCATCTTTTGATTCAATGATTTCGGTAAGAGTAAAGCTGGGATTGACAAGAGCTGCCTCCGCGTCAGATCCCTTCATGGTGACCATTTCCGCCCGCAAGATGGCGGGATCGTGGCGAATACCAAAAGACCAGCCCTGCGTTCCGGTCGCCCTGGAAACCATTCCCGGTGTAGCCATTACCGTATCGCCTGGACGGTAGACCGCCTCCCGGTCCAACCGGATCTCCAGGTCGAAGTCTCCGGCCTGCCCCCTGAGTACCGGGGTCAGCGCCATGACGACTAGAACGATCCAGAGTCGCCAGCTTATATTCAAGGCCTGCATTTAATTCTCCTCACGCATATAGATCATGCGAAAATCGACAGATGCAGCCATAACCTGCTTCCGGGCAGGTACTGCTGCTAATCAATTATTTATTCCAGTCAGGGAGCCTTCAGTACTCGTCAACCCGCACCCTACCAGGCGACAGGTTCCGCGCCTGAAAACAGACGCCCTTCTTTTCGATAGAACCGGCCAAACGGCCGACTCGTTTCTTCCGGGAGAAAAGCCGCCCGGCTCTCTTCCGCCTGCGGATCAGCAGCCGGAAAGGCCCTCAAGGGCGTCTCAAACAATCGAAAGTGGGTTCACTTCAAACACAATAAAAATGACACCAATACCGATTATAGGGTTCACTCCAGACACTGTCATCAACGCAGCCAAAATAAGGATGGTTTCCTGGCGGAAAAGGAAAACACCCGGCTGAAAACTGTCGTGTAACAGGTAGTTGTTAGGGCACTGTTTGGTTAAGTGCCCAGTGCCGGTACATACAAAGACCTGGCCCCCTGCCCGGCCTCGAGAAAGGGAGCCAGAACGCTGTAGAAGGCCGTTAAAAGCCTCAGGGAGGCCCCTGGGAGCTCCTTTACCACCCCCTGGAGGGGTGAGATTACCTGCCGCAAAAAAAGAAAGCCCTGCAGCAGGTAAGGTACCTGCTGCAGGGCTTTAAGTGGTTGCCCTGGCGAGACGATCAGGAACAGTCCTGGGTGTCATTGTCACACCCCAGGCCATCATTGTCCTCCAGGTCTCCATCTCTTCCGCAGCCCGGGAAGGGAGCAGCAGGAGCAGCTCCTGCCCGGAACTGGTGATTGATCATCAGCATGACGTCGGTCACGTCAATATTTGCATCATCATTTGCATCTGCTGAGTCGGCACAGGAGGGCGCCGGTCCCTTGCGGAACAGGTAGTTGACCACGTTGATCGGGTCGGCGATATCCATCTTGCCATCACTGTTGACATCACCGCGTATAAAGCTGTTGCGGGGGTCCAACACTTCGGTGAACTCGATATTCAGCTTCTGGCAGGTGCAGAAATCAGCCGTAGAACCGGCGACGGTCGCCACGTTGGCAACCGGCTGGCCGGCCCCAACGAGTCCGTCAAACCACTCAACACTGCCGCCGACTGCATCCGGCCCCTGGGCTGAAGCTGATTCCAGCGAGAGGCAGAGGATCGTCGCAGTACCAAGACTGTCGAGAGTGATCGGCATGGTGAAGGAAAGCACCACGGCGCTGACAGCGCCCTGCTGCCCATTGTTGGCATCGGGATCGACAACCTCGCTCTTTTCAAAGCCGGTGTTGCGAAGGCCTCCCTGGCTGACGTCTGCTGAAGCTGTACCGTCAGTGGTAACTCCTGTCAGGGTGACATCGCCGTTGACCGCAGCCGACAGCGACCAGCCCTGGACTCCATCTCCTCCATCGTTGTTGCTGACAATTGCAGCATATACGTCCGCGGACCCGACACTGCCGGATGGGACTGGAATCGAGAGGCTCGCCTCGTCATCGATCGACGCTGAAAGCAGGCCGTCATTGGGGCTTGCACTCTGCCCGACGGCTTCTGCCTGGGCAATCAGGTTCCAGGGAGCCCCTTCGCAGGTGGCCTCAAAAATACAATTGATCTCAGCTGCAGAGAAAGAGGGATCGATCGTCTGGCCATTCCAGGTAACCGTATTCTCTACCGGCTGGCCTACTCCCTGGCAGCCATTGGTGTAGGAAACGGTTCCAGTATTGTCACCATCTTCGGAAATCGTCACATCAACAGCCAGCTGGGCGATATCGTTGACGCTGTCACTGGGCAGGGTGATGGGCATGGTAAAGGAAAGCACCACAGCACTGATGGCGCCATTGAGCCCCTCGCAGTCACTGCCCGCCCCGGCTCCGTTGGTCACCTCGCTCTTCTCAAAGCCTGTGTTACGGATTCCACCCTGGGAGACATCGGCAGCGAGGGTACCGTCGGTGGTGATTGCAGTGATCGCAGCACAGCCGTCACCGGTCAGGCTGATCGACCAGCCCTGGGCCCCGCCTTCGGCATCTCCGCCCTGTTCCATGGTACAGGTCAGCTCGATGGACTGGACTCCAGCCCCTCCGACTACATCTCCCCCACCGGCCACGGCGAGGTCAAACGTAGGTTGTGCTGAAGCGGTTCCTACCCCAAAAACAATCAATCCTGTAAGGATCAATCCATACAAAAGCGAACTTCTCATTTTTTCCTCCCGACCTTTGTTCAAGATCCACTCCAGGTCCCGAAAAAGCAGGTAAGTTGACATTCTAAATATCAACTTTCAGGGCTGCGGAAGACCGCGATCCCTGGAACCTGAGTATGTCGAATACTCACGAAATGGATCACTTATTCGAAATGCTACCGGGCCCGTCCCTCTTGACCCTCAAGGGAATTAAAGACCCTCAAATACCGCACGTTGACAAGATTCTATCCGCATTTAGAGACCCAAGAAATAAGCATTTTTTAAAACGATCCATAATTACCGGGAGGCTCCGGGAAGGCGGAATATTAACTAATCCCTAACATGAAAAGAGAGAGGCCCGGGAAGTATGAAACTCCCGGGCCTCTCTCTTTCAGACCTCAAAGTGTCCTGGGCCTGTGCTCAGGACCTGTTCAAATGATCAGTTACAGGAAGTGAAATCTCCGCAGTCCACATCTCCATCCTGACCACAGGCAGGGAACGGAGCCGCCGGCGCCGGACCACCTGAGAACCTGTAGGCGATATTATAAAGTGCATCAGAAACGTCATTGAGCCCGTCATCGTTACAATCCAAGCTGGCGAGGCAGGTAGTTGCCGCACCGCCGCGGAAAAGTCCATTAACGATAAAGATCGCATCTGCGATATCGGACTGGCCGTCATCGTTGGGATCACAGCGCCGGAAGGACGGGAACACGATAGGGGCGAAGTTCACCGCGGCAGCCTGGCAGGTACAGAAGTCAGCCGTAGCGCCACTGACAGTGGCTACATTATCTACAGGCTGGCCGGCTCCTACGAGTCCATCTTCCCATTCAACACGTACGACCTGGGAATCATCCTCAACGGGAGCAGAAGAGGCCACGGTGATATTCAGAACACCGGCAGTACCCGTACCATCGAGAGTGATCGGCATGGTGAAGGAAAGAACCACGGCGCTCACAGCACCGGTGTTCCCACCATTGCGACCAGGGTCAACAACCTCGGTCTTCTCAAAACCAACCGTACGGATTCCGCCATCTGCGGCGTCCGCACCAGCTGTGCCGTTGAGATCGGCCCCTGTAATGGCCCCACCCGTAACCCTGGCTGAAAGAGACCAGCCCTGGACACCCCCGTCGATACCGTTCGAGACAATAGCGGCGTGGACAGTAGCCTCGCCGATCTGGCCCTCCGGAACATCAACCCGGCTCTCCTTGTCAGAATCAATCCCCTTGAGTGCACCGGTATCAGCAGACTGCATAACAGCGTCGTCCACGATCGCAATGCTCAACTGCGCATCAGAACATGAGTCTTCCCCAGCAACGGCTGCGCCAGACAGGCAAAATGCCGCCAGGAAGCCAAGGGAAGCCCTGAGAAGATATTTCATTTCATTCTCCTCCAAGTTGTCAGTAATCAAAAACAAGTGGAATTACGGCATGAAAAACCTACCTGCAGAACCAGGATCGAGAAATAGTCCCGAATCCTGAAGCCCGGACAGATTTTCCCTGCGCGTATTCGCCTGGAGAACGGCAGGCTTCTCCACAGGCGATCATTTGAAACAGTCTAGCAAGGGGCAATAGCCAACCGGGGCTTCCCGGAGCTAAAGCCATCTCAGACACTCCGCCCTGTGGCAGAGGCAATCTCTCTACAAATGAGGTAGAGGATCTCTATGTAACAAACCTGCATCGGTACGGGAAACCCTTGTCCACGGCCCTGGAAAGGCACCGTATAAAGAGCAGCTCGAACTGATACGCGACTGTGCCAGTATCGACTCCAAACCTGTCAAAACCGGCCTTTGGCTCAGAAGGGACACCTTGGGCAAACCAACCCAGCCCTTCAAGAAACCAATCCAAGTCTAACCACCATTCAGCCTGATGGAAGTTCTATATTAAAATAAAACAAGCCCCTAATACTCCGCCCCACCAGGGCAAAAAAAAATGAGCGACGATCCGAAGATCGTCGCCCAAACAACCCTAACTTAACCCGACCTTATGGACAGGATGAGTCATTACAGCTTAGACCGTCCGGTGTGGCATCCTGACCGCAGGAAGGGAAAGGAGCCGGCGGCACGGGGCCCGCCTGGAAACGGTAAGCTATTGTATACAGGGGATCAGACAGATCCGTCTTCCCATCATCGTTTGCATCGGCAGAGGCGATACAGGCGGGAGTCGGTCCATTCCGAATCAGCCAGTTGATGGTAAAGATGGGGTCTGCAATATCGACCTTGTCGTCATTATTAGCGTCTGCACGCTGGAATACCACGCCAGGAGGGGCGCAGGCAGCGTCGTTATGAACGATGGTGATTCCCCGAATCTGTGCGGGGTCCACCGTATTGCCGCGAACCGTCAATACGGTATCGACAGGCTGCCCGGAACCGATCAGGCCATCGACGAAATTAATTTCTGAAGAGAAGCCTTCGCCTCCGGCACCTTCTGCGACTACATACCGGGCACGAAGAATAGACTGGTCTTCAGCCGGATTCAGGGTAATCGGCATGGTGAAGGAAAGCACCACGGCTGATACCAGGCCGGCGCGCCCCTCGTTGCGGGCGGGATCAATGATCTCGGTTTTCTCAAATCCAGTGTTACGAATACCGCCGTCATTCACATCCCCGGCAACCGTCCCGGAAGTGGTCGGGAAGGTATCGTTGGTAATCGTGAGCTCGGCAGGATTGTGCTCAATGCCAAGCGACCAGCCCTGGGCGCCATCCCTGGGAGGATCGGCGGGATCATTGGGGCCGATATAGGCGGTCACAAGGGCCTCTCCCCCTTCGGTAGTACAGAGAGCGACCTGGGCAGCATTGGGGTCGTCCGGAGTACCGATCTTGAGATCAGTGCCACCGGCACAGATCGCAGCATCAGCACAGTCGGAATCGTCACAATCAGCGTTGCCATCTCCATCATTGTCTTCACCATCGGCACAATCAGTCTCCGGCGGCGGAGGCGGCTCGATACCGATCAGCAGCTCAGCAAGGCTCGGCTCAGCAGTCTGCCCCTCAAAGGTGACATCGTTGTTGACAGGCTGCCCGGACCCGACCAGGCCATTCTGATACCTGATCGATGCCTCCGAAGGTTTGGCGCCTACAGTTGCTTCATAATCAACCAGGCCAATGACCTGCTCAGTATTCGGTGGCAAGGTGATCGGCATGACAAAGGAGAGCACCAGGGCCTGGACAAGCCCCTGCTGACCATCATTGCGGTCCGGATTGATAATCTCGAACACCTCGAAACCAGTATTACGAAGGCCACCGTCTGCGACATCTGCAGCTGCAGTACCGGCAGTCGTCAGGGCGGTGATATCCACACCTGAATTAGCAATACCAAGGGACCAGCCCTGGGGGCCGGTGGCACCGTCAAGTCCGCTTGAGCCCAGAACCAGCTTGATCTGAAACGGAACAGTCGTTCCTGCTTCAGCCTGGATACCGGCAGGGGCATCCTGGAAACCGTAACTGAATTCCCCCTGAGCCTCGAGCGCCCCTGTCAATCCAAGACAGAAGAAGCCGGCAACAAGGGTGGTTGAGATCCTACCCATGAGTATGTACTCCTAATTCGATTTCAGTTGGACTCGGGCAAGCAGGCCCGGCGTTTGCTTGTTTATTCCGCTGTTCAGCTACCTGGGTCCGTCTTGCTCACAGCTCTCAGGCTCAATCGGTAGCCGAATCTCATTGATCTTTTGATCTTCGTTTCTTCTTTTCAATGCCAGCCTTTCAAAGGACAAAAAGCCGGCCCCTGTCACCCCACATTCGCTCATTCAGAACCGGGAGCCGGCTCTACCCACCGACGATCGTCTGCGGGTAGAGCCTTCCCGAACTCAACTTACTGCCAGTCGACCAGGTCACAGCTCGCGCCGAGGGCACAATCGAGCTTGTCATCTGTCGGGTCTCTGCCAGCAGGCGTACCAGCCTGAGTCGCCTTGTCCCAACCGGGACCAGGAGCAGGCGGCTGCATGCCATCCTGGAAGAGATACTGCAGAATAGCGACCGAGTCTGCCAGGTCAACACGACCGGCATCGTTCGCATCACATGCGTCGAGACAGCCGGGCTGGAACTGCCAGGCACCGGGCAGGAAGAGATAAGCAATCACAGAGGCGGCATCCGCGATATCGACAGCCATCGTCCCCATGAGGGAGAAGTTACAGTCGCCGCGGAAGAAGAACTCGTCTCCGAAGATACCGACCGCACAGGACCTCAAAGAGGGGCTGCGTGACTGGTTCTCAGCCGAGACAAGGTTCTTGATCGGCACTCGGCCGACACCATTGATACCGTCAGTGAAGTTGATGTTGACGGTGGTTCCACAAAGTGCGGAATCGTCTTCAACATCAAAGTTGACGTAACCCATGGCCTGGGGAGTTGCAAGCGGTGGGATCGCCGCGCCGTCAAACGGGGGCAACGCGTCGATCAGAACACCGATGATGAGCTCGCGCCCGTCACCGTCTCCATCATCGTTGTCAACCTGCATGTTGACAAACTCAGCGCCAAGGGCCTCAAGGATCGTACCGCTGGTATCAAAGTTTTCGCCGGCAGTGAGAACCGAATCAAAGGTTACTGCCATTGAGAAACCTTGCAGGTGGTCAGGCTGACCATGACCAACAGCATTGTCCTCAGGATTAAAGATTGCGAAACAGACCTCCACAGAGGCGCCGTAGCCGGCGACGATGTCACCGCCACCACGAGCCTGGCAAAGGAAGGTCGTGGCACAATTCGGATCGTCTGCGTCTACAAGACCGTCTTCATCATCATCAATGCCGTTATTACAGTTTTCCGGCGGAATGACGATTACAACGGGATTGCAGGTGAAGGAACCATCCTCAAGGATGAGACCATCTGCAGCACCGATCGAAAGGCCACCCTGGACAATCAGGTTATCCTTGGCGGGATCGCCGAGGACTCCGTCACAAAGAGTCAGCGGGATAACAACAGCATCCTCACTGGCATTGTCACAGGTGTAATTGTAAGTAGCGATATGAAGTCCATCGCCAGGCCCAATCACGGGAGGATTGGCAACGGGATCTTCAAGGTCCATGACCACACCCAGGGCGCCGCCAGCTTCGCTGACCTCTTCAGTCACGAAATCAGCAGCAGCGGCATCCGTTCCGACAGAGATCGAGTCCAGGGTAATACCATCACCGTGACAGACGGCAGTGACAAATCCCTCGACTGCGCTATGAGCGCTGAGAAGTACGCGGGCGGAACCATCGAGGTTGTCGCCAAAGTTGCGGCCATTCTCAATACTCATCCTCTGGGGAGGTGGAGTACAACTGAACGAACCTGCATTCAGACCGAGACCGTCGGTAGCACCAACGGACTGGCCATCGACAACGATAATGTTGTCAAGAGCAGGTCCACCATCGACCGTAGCGTACGCTCCGTCAGCGAACGAAACTGCAGTGGTCGAAGCATCCGGGCCATCACCGCACTGAATCTTCAGGGTGGCGACAACGGTGTCACCGGCGGCAATTGCCACGGGACCGGCACCATCAGTGTCAACAACGACACCAATCACACCGTAATTCGATTCAATTCGAGTCTGGACGACATCCGCATCGGCCAAAGCAGCCGAAGGTACCAGGTCAACACCTGAACCATTTGCGTCATCCCAATCAAACGCAGCAACGAGCCCCTGAACATCACTGTCAGAGCTAAGGCTCAAAGACACGTCAACTACAGTCCCAAACTCCCCGGTTCCGTCGCCAAGAGACATGGACTGGCCGTAAACCCCACTCGCGCAGGCCAGAACGCATATAACTGGCAAGAAACCAAAAAACCTCTTTCGTTTCATTTTTCCTCCTCGAGGCATTTCAGACCAATTACTACTGGTTAAACCGTAAATAGATCCCCTGTTTTCCTCATGATCCGGTAGTCAACCCGGTTCATGGAAAACACGGAGCTCGTTTACAAAACAGACACCTCTTCTTACAGGAAAAGTAAGAAGCTAAGCGGTTTGAATTTGGTGAGTGAGTTCCAAAACACACACGGTCAATAGCTTCATGAAAAACAAGTAAAAGTTGCTGGTTTGGATTGTTGTTAAGAGCCAGGCACAAAAACCGTGCACTCAACAGAAGGCTCGCAAATTAAAGCAAGCCTTATCAGCAACCAATCTTCATTCTGTAAAGACCGGGGTGAACTCCCGCTGCGCGTTCCTCGTAAACTAATTGCGCTGCGAAATCATTCAGAAGTTAATCCCAAACTAAGGGAATCGATGATACTTCCAGTCTGAGACCTAGTCAATCTCAGTTTATAAAAGAAATTTGGCCCTCGATTTAAGGCTCATAAGCCTTAAATTCCTTCCCGGAAACCTGGAAAAGACATCTCCAAAGAAGGAAAGGCCGGCAGAACGTAAATGCTGTGCAGCCTGAATTTGATGGTAAGACCCGGATATGGGCCAGGGAACTGGCCAGCTCTCCAGGGGTTGCAGGAAACCTTATTTGTAGCGTTTCCGAACACCCGAAACATATGAATTCAGATCGTACAGAATCGAAACGCTATTCTACACCTCGACAACCCGTATCTAAGGCTTTTCGAGAACGATTCCGTATCTCATTATGGAATAATCACTTAAGGAGGGTGAATCTTTTACGTGGTCAGGGAGTTACAGCCCATTGCCTGGAGACCCACTCGAGGGCAGAATCGGTGATCCACGGTGCAGCTAATAAAGACGAATAATGCCCGAGTGGCAACAGGTAAGCCTCAGGAGCACCTAACATCTGGCGAAGAGCGAGCCCCTGGGAATAGGGAACCACCTGGTCATAGGCAGCAAGGTACAGCAAAACCCTGTTCGGACTGATTCCGCCGACCAGGTTCTTCGGGTTAGAGGGTAAATAGTTCTTAAACTCCCTCAGCAGATCGCCGGCAGCCAGCTCCTCCTGGCTCTCCCTTTCCTGCAGGTACCGCAAAACCATTGGCTCATTGGATGTTTGCAGGATTTCGGCCAGGTCCAGGCCACCGAGGCAGAGGACATTCGCCCTCAGACGAGGTTCAGCTGCAAGCAGGGCGAGGTTCCTGAGGGCTCCGAGGCTGACTCCGAAAGAACCAAGCCGCCCCGGGTCTGTTTCATCGAGCCCTGAAAAAGCATTGAGTGCCTGGATCGTGTCCCGCACACTCTGGCGCATACGAGCCTCCAGCCCAAATGCATCCTTTTGCCCGGAGAGTATCGATCTCTCCTGGTAAATAAAGAAGGCGCACATCCCCCGCCGGCAACACTCCCTGGCTATAAAGCGTGAGGCCAGGTAGCTGTCTTTTTCTCCCCCAAGTATCGGAGAAACAGCAATCAGGGGGTATGGGCCCCTCTTCTCTGCCTCGAGAACCCTTGAGTACTCCCCCTGCACACTCCTGTAATCGCCGGTCAATTCACAATAGGTTTGAAAACTGAACCTGTACCTCCGCCAGGAAACAGCAGCGACTCCGCCCTCTCCCTCCGAGCTGCTGTCCAGCTCTTCAAGACGCAGCTTGCCGGCCTTATAGACGGGACGAAGATTCTCTAAAACAGCACCAGCGGGCGCCGCAGGTCTCTCTATATCCGATTCCAAGCGGTCATGCAGCGCAATATGGGTACATCCTGTAAGCCCAAAAAACACCGGAAAGCAAAGAGCCGCCAAGCCTGCTGCCCGCAGGAAGAACCTGTTGCTGTTCTCCATGAGCTCGCTTCCCTTCCAGGCAAATGAGCCTGTAAATACTCAAAAACAGCCCACCCTGAAGAATACAAACCGTGGGCTTTCAACGAAATCCAGCCAGTCTTATTTTCAGACCTGGCCACGCCCTTGTCCACAAACAGCGTCTGCGGAGAACCGGGTGAAAACACTGGTGCAGATGTACAAAAATCCTGCAGAAGCAGGATTTTTGCAGCCGGCGGAATGAATGGACCGCCGGATTATTCTTCGGAGTCTTCAGCAACGGTGGCGGCCTCGGCCGCTCCCTCGCGAACAAATGCGAACAAGGCAAGGGTTGCCTTGTCACCAAGACGCTTATCAGCCCTGCGAACGATCCGGGTATACCCACCCGGACGCTCCCTGTAGGCCGGCCCGATGTCATCGAAAAGGGTTTTCACTGCATCTTCATCGGCCAGGAGCTTCAATCCACGGCGATAGTTGTGCAGCGTATTGTCCTTGGCAAGCGTAATCAGCTTCTCGGCGAAGGGCTTGACGAACTTGGCCTTCTCGACCGTAGTCATAATGTATCCGCTCTCGTTATAGGAGAGGAACAGGCTACGGACCAGGTTGCGTTTCAGCGCAAGCCTGTGGGCGGTACTTCGCCCCATTCTTTTGCTGCTTTTGCGATGCCTCATTGCAAAGTCCCCGTACTGGGATCGAGACTGCTTTCTGCGTCATCCGGAGAAACTCCCGTATCCTCGGGAGTGATCGTTACCTCGGGAGGGGCGATCCCTACCTCCTGGGAAATAACCGGCGAGATGTGTGCAGGAGCTGGCTCTGGAATAGAAGAAGCCGGCACATCCATTCCAAGATTGAGGCCGATTTCTACCAGCCTTATCTTGATCTCATCGAGGGTAGTCTGCCCGAAATTTCTTACCTTGAGCAGGTCTGACTCTTTCCAGGAGACCAGCTGGCCCACGGTATGAATCGACTCGCCATCGAGGCAATTATAAGCCCTGACCCCAAGGCTCAGAGAGCTGATGGGCATTTCCAGTTTTTTACGCAGCTCGTCGAGATCAGGAGACTCTACCGCTACTTCGGACACAACCTGCTCCTCAGGCTGCACAAGAACCCCAAGCTCAGAATACTGGATGAAGGGATTGAGGTGCTTGCGAAGGATCTTCGCAGCTTCAACAAGCCCAAGCTCAGGCTTCAGAGCCCCATTGGTCCAGATTTCGAGGATCAGGCAATCGTAATTGGTCAACTGCCCCACCCTGGTATTCTCCGTCTTGTACCGTACCCGGCTGACCGGGGAGAAGGAGGAATCCATCCAGATAACACCAATCTCATTGTCGCCATCGCAATTTTCAGCGGCCGTCGAATAGCCGCGGCCCTTGCGTGCCGTCAACTCGATATTGAAGGGGATGTCCTGGGTCAGCTTCGCGATATGAAGCTCCGGATTGACAATCGTCACCTCCGGGCCACACTCAATATCCCCAGCTGTGACATCTCCCATCTTATCTACACGAATCGAGAGATCGGTTTCACCGGTATTTCCTTCAATGGTAAGAAGCACGTTCTTGAGGTTGAGTATGATCTCGGTGACATCTTCATAGACACCGTGCATCGTACTGAACTCGTGCTGAACGCCTTCGATCTTGGCTGAGACGAGCGCAGCCCCTTCGAGGGATGAAAGCAGAATTCTTCTCAGGCTGTTGCCTACAGTAACTCCGAAGCCTCGCTCAAAGGGCTCGACGACAAATTTACCGTAAGTGGATTTCCGAGAGTCCTCGTCGACCGTGACTGAATTGGGTATCTCGAAGTCGCGCCACCTTATACGCATCTAATCTCCTCCCGGGATCGTTGATCTGGAAAGCAAATCATCCAGCTTTCTGCTCAATAGCCCGGTCCTTAATTCCGTAGAAAAAATATCCCCCTGTCTTGCCCCAGGCCAGACAGGGAATAATTATTTGTCAGACTCGCCGCCTCTTTTTGGGACGGCAACCGTTATGCGGAAGAGGGGTCACATCCTCAATCATCTTGATATCGAGGCCCGCAGCCTGGATGGCGCGGATAGCGGATTCACGTCCGGAACCCGGCCCTCGAACACGAAGATCGACCTCTTTCATACCCATCTTCTTGACAGCTACCGCGCATTGCTCAGCAGCTCGCTGAGCGGCAAAGGGCGTACTCTTACGACTACCCTTGTAACCCATGGAACCACCCGTCTGCCAGGCCAGGGTCTGTCCATTCTTATCGGTAATCGTCACGAAGGTATTATTAAAGGTCGCCTTGATATGAACGATACCCTTGACGACGTTCTTCCTGACTTTCTTCTTAGCCATTTCTCACCATTTACTCGCCAATTCCCCAGCCTTCTACCGGCTGTGGAATAATAAAACTCAGCAGAATTACATCTGCTTGACGCTCTTCTTGGTCGCGACGACTTTTCGCGGCCCTTTCCTGGTCCGGGAATTCGTCTTCGTACGCTGGCCCCGAGTAGGAAGCCCTCTTTTATGACGCATTCCCCGGTAACTGTTAATCTCTTTCAAACGTGTGATGTTCTGTTGAACCTCACGACGAAGCCTTCCCTCGGTGACGTAATTGTCCTCAAGGGTGGAGGCTATTTTGCTGAGCTCTTCTTCGGTCAGATCCCTGGCCTTCACCGAGGGAGAAATTCCAATCCTGTTGAGGAGCTCCAGCGAAAGGGTGTCCCCGATACCACGGATATAGGTCAGCGAGATGCTGATATGCTTATCCGCCGGGATATCAACTCCAGTAATTCGAGGCATAGACCCTCTTATTCCCTTTTAATTTAATAGGTTAACTTACTTCTTCAGGACCCGTGAACCAGGTCCCTCCACCAATCGCCTGACTTCAAATTACCTGCTTTCAGAACAGGAGATTAGCTGCCAGTCGACTCATACCTGGCGCTGTTTATGCCTGGGATTCGTACAAATCACCCGCACCACACCTTTGCGGCGAATGATTTTGCAGTTTTCACACAGTCGCTTTACAGAAACCTTGACCTTCATAGCTCACCGGTCTCCCCTGCAGACACCTGATCCAACAACAAACCTTTAAGCGGCAAGTACTTAGACCAATATTAAAAAAAATTTTCGAGCCGATGAGTATAGGTGACAAACGCCAGATTATACAAAGAAAAAATTCGTATTCTTTGCAGTTCCTTTCAATTTTCCGAGGCTCCACACTGGGTCAGGATTTTCGGTCCTTCGGCAGTTATTGCCACAGTATGCTCGAAATGAACGGAGAGGCCTCTGTCCCTGGTAACTACCGTCCAGCCGTCATTGAGCACCTCTGTATCCTCCGTACCGAGATTCACCATCGGCTCTATAGCAATGACCAAGCCTTCTCGTAAGTCCGGGTCTCGCAACAAGATACTACTATCTACATAATTGGGTACCTGTGGATCTTCGTGGAGTTCGGTTCCTACTCCATGGCCAACATACTTCTTAACCACATGATAGCCCTCTTCTTCGACATAGGTCTGGATCGCCCTGCCGATATCTGAAATCTTTCCACCAGGCCGGCAGACAGCAATGCCCCTGGAGAGAGACTCCTCCCCCACCGCCATTAATGCGGCAGCCTGGTCATCGATCTCCCCTACCTTGTAGGTCCAGGCAGAATCACCGCAATACCCCTTGAGCTTGACCCCGATATCAACACTGACGACATCTCCCGATTTCAGCTTGCGACGCTCCCGGGGAATACCGTGAACCACCTCCTCGTTGATCGAGATACAGGAGTTGGCGGGGAAGCCCTTGTACCTGTAAAAAAGGAGCTGGCCACCTCGCTGGAGAACAAAATCCCGGATGAGCACATCGAGATCCAGGGTCGAGAGGCCTGGTTCGACAGTATCACGAACCATACGATGGGTCTCAGCTACCAGGTTTCCGGCAGCCAGCATCTTCTCGATCTCTTCAGGACTCTTGTAGGAGATCATCCCTGTCTCGGGAGGGCTACCGGAGTGCCCACTTTATTGCGTTGCAACCGGCTTCTTATCCGAGCCACCGCTACCTCCGCGAGGAGTGTCACCCCCGCGCATGAAGCCCTCGTATTGCCTGACAAGCAGCTGGGCCTCAATCTTCTCAACGAAGTCAAGGCTCACACCCACCACGATCAGGATTCCCGTCCCCCCAAGGAACTGGGTGACGATGAAGTTCATACCTTCGATATTAGCTGCAAGAACGGTCGGAACCAGGGCGATCACACAGAGGAATACGGCTCCTGCGAGTGTGATTCTCTTGAAGATCTTCTCGAGATACTCAGCCGTTCGCCGGCCGGGTCTGATTCCTGGTATGAAGCTGCCGTACTCCTTCATGTTCCCGGCAATTTCCACCGGGTTGTAGTACAGGCTGGTCCAGAAATAGGTAAAGAAAATGATCATGCCAATGAAGCAGAAGACATAGAGAAAGCCATTCTGCGCAAAGGCGTTGTTGAGGATCTGGAGGAAGCCAAAGAACCAGCCGGTCCCGGAGAAGGCCACGGAGCTGAGGAAGAGCGTAGGTATCATCAACAGGGAGGAAGCAAAAATAACCGGCAGAACACCGGCTGCATTGACCTTAACCGGCATGTACTGGCGCTGCCCACCGTAAACCCGGCGTCCTTTCACAGCCCTCTGCTGCTGGATCGGGATCCGCCTCTGTCCCTTGGTGATAAACACGACTGCCGCCACAATAGCCACAAAGAGACCAAAGACAAGCAGACAGGTGGTCACCTCGTAGGGGCGGTCATCGCTGGTAGCGGAAATAATCTTACCCAGCAGGAAAGCAATCGCCCGTGGAACATCGGATATGATTCCCGCCATGATCAAGAGCGAGGTTCCATTACCGATTCCGTATTCGGTAATTTTTTCTCCAAGCCACATGACGAACATGCTGCCTGCCGTCAGGCAAAGGAGCTGCAGGGTACAGATCCAGAAACCCGGATCCACTGTAATGCTCTGCCCATCGCTTCCGGGAATAGGGCTCTTCCAGCTCCAGATCAGGAATAGTGACTGTACCACACACAGGACAACAGTCGCGTAGCGCGTGTATTTGCTGATCTGCCGGCGTCCCGCTTCTCCTTCCTTGGAAAGAGCTTCGAGATAGGGAAATACCTTCACCAGGAGAGAGAAAATAATCGAGGCCGAGATATAGGGCATGATTCCCAGCGAAAACAGTACCGGGGTAAAGGAGCCGCCAGTCAAGCGACTGGTGTACATCAGCCAATCGAGGGGGTTGTCATCATCACTTTCCATCTGTTTTTCGTAGCTGCCGATATCGATACCCGGCAGGTAGACGAAAAACCCGAAGCGAAAAACAGCCAGCAATCCCAGGGTCCACAAAATACGGTTTCTGAGCTCAGGGATTTTATAGATGTCGACCAGGACAGCTCCCAGCATGTGGACCATGACAAAGGAAGCCACCCCCACCCCAACGAAGGACAGGAGGGCATACTGGAGACTCGGAAGGACCGTAAACACCCCACTGAACCCATGGGCCTTGAACAGCTCAACGATTCCACCTCCAGAATAGAGATCGAACAGGGTTCCTTCGGTGATGCCTGCGGGTGAATTAAACCAGGCAATGCCGCCGGCAATGCCGCCAATCACCACGGATAACAAGATCCTGTTGAGGTTCATTTTTTGCCCGTATTGCCGGAGCTTTCAGCGCTGCCGCCGGCTTCTTCGATTTTTCGCCGGGCAGTTTCACTGATCGCGTCAGCGACAACTACCAGGTTCTTGCTCAACTCCCCCGCACCGAGAATCTTCAGCCTTCCATGACGTGGCTTGATGAGCCCTCTCGACTGCAGAACACCCAGGTCAACCGAATCACCTGCCTCGAACCATTTCTCCAGGAGCTTGACGTTGACGACATCAAAACGCCTGCGGAACGGGGCATTGGTAAAGCCTCGCTTGGGCATCCTGCGAACCAGGGGCATCTGCCCACCCTCAAAGGCCGGCCGGTTCTTTTTGAAACCGGAACGCTGCCCGGCGCCCTTGTGCCCACGGCCACTGGTCTTACCATTGCCGCTGCCCTGGCCACGGCCAACGCGTTTGCGTGTAGTTTTTTTACCTGCCTTCGACAGGATGTCGGTCAGTTTCATTCTGCGATCTCCACTCCTCTAAGCATGCTCACCTCTTCGCGGGTCCTGAGCTCCTTCAGGCCATTCAAGGTTGCCTTGACAACATTGAGAGGGTTGGTGCTCCCATGAACCTTGGTAAGGAGATCTTTGACTCCGGCACACTCCACAACCGCTCTTACAGGGGCGCCGGCAATAATACCCGTACCTTCAGAGGCCGGAATCATAATGACGCGCGATGAGCGGTATCTTCCAATGATCTTGTGAGGAATGGTGTTGCCGTGAATCGACACCTTGGTGAAATCCTTGCGAGCGTTCTTCATGGCTTTTTCAACCGAGGGAGGAACCTCGTTGGCCTTGCCAAAACCGATTCCAACACTACCTTCCCTGTCACCGAGGACGACGAGAGCACTGAAGCTGAAGCGCCGTCCACCCTTGATGACCTTGGAACAGCGGTTGATCTTTACAACGCGCTCTTCATAGCGGCTCTCTTCCTCTTTACCGCCACCGCGTCCACCGCGCCCCCTGGGGCCTCCAGGACCACCGCGTCCACCGCCAGGACCACCGCGTCCACCGCCGGGACCGCCGCGTCCACCTCGTCCACCGCCACGACCACCCCTTTCTCCACGAGCTGCTGCTCGTGCAGATTCCTGGGCAATCGTACCTCTGCGCACAGGCGCTTTCTCTGCGGCATCGCCTGCAGGAGGAGTGCTCTGCGCCGGAGCCTCCGCAGGAGCTTCTGCAGCGGTATCCGCCGGAGTTTCCGCCGCCTTGGCTTCTTCTGCCTTGGTTTCTTCTACCTTGGCATCTTCGGCAGGAGCGGGAGCAGCCTCAGCAGGAGCAGAGTCCTGGGGCTCAGCAGATTCTTCAGCAGGTGATTTATTTTCCTCAGCCACAAAAAACTCCTTCAGAACTTCAGGCCGGCTTCCCTGGCAGCTTCCGCCAGGGCTTTCACCCGACCGTGAAATTTATATCCATTGCGATCAAACTTAATTTGAGAGACTCCAAGCTTTTGTGCTTTCTCGGCGATGTCCTGTCCAACGACGGCAGCAGCAGCGCAGTTGCCGTTGAACCCTTCAATCTTGCTTTTCAGTTCTTTGTCGCAAGTTGAAGAGGCGGCCAGGGTCACGCTCTGGCTGTCATCGACCAGTTGGCAATATATATTCTTGTGGCTGCGGAACACCGTCAGGCGTGGGCTCGCGGCGATACCATAGACATTCGAACGAATAGTGCGGCGGCGCCTCTGGCGCCTGACCAGCTTGGATTTATAGTCTTTTGTTGAACTCATAGTTTTCAGCCAGGCTTATTCGCCTGAGGTAAAGGCTTTACCCACCTTGCGAGTAACCTGCTCATTTTCATAACGGATCCCTTTGCCCTTGTAAGGCTCCGGAGGCCGAATCTTACGAACAACCGCAGCGAACTCGCCCACAAGTTGTTTGTCAATTCCATTGATCGTAATATTGGTCGGCGCAGGAGTCTCGACATCAAGACCCTGTGGGATATCCATCTCCACCGGGTGGCAGAAACCAATCTGCAGAACAAGCTTCTTGCCGTTGACCTGTGCATTGTAACCGACACCGATGATTTCCAGGCGCTTGACAAAACCCTCGGAAACGCCCTGCACCATGTTTGCCAGCAGAGACCGGGCCGTACCATGATAGGAACGGGAGAAAGATTCATCGTCAATCCGGGTAACGACCACCTGGTCGTCCTCAACCGCGATGGACACCTCAGAGCGAAAATCGAAATCGAGCTTCCCCTTGGGGCCCTCGACCGCGATCCGGGTACCACCCTCAACGCTGCTGGAGTTCACCTTGACCCCTGAAACAATCGCTATAGGCTTTTTTCCGATTCTCGACACAGTCCTGATTCCTTTGACTCGCCTTTTAACTCAAGCGGTTACGGGAAAACGCCCCGATCACCACACTTCACACAATACTTCGCCGCCGATTCCGAGTTTCTTGGCTTCCTGCCCTGACATGACGCCTTTTGAGGTCGATACCACCGCGATACCAAGACCATTGAGAACGTCAGGAATATCAATTGATGCCTTGAACACCCTCCGTCCTGGCTTGGAAACCCGCTGGATATACTGAATTACCTTTTCGCCATCCGGGCCGAACTTCAGCTCGATATTCAGAACCCCCCTGCTTCCATCCATCTGGGGGTCATAGTCCACGATGTAGCCCTGCTCCTTCAGAATCTTCAGGATATTCTTCTTCAGTTCTGAATAGGGTGCTTTGACCTTGCGGGAACCGATCGAATTCGCATTGCGAATACGAGTCAGGAGATCCGCGATCGGGTCAGTCATACTCATCGTGCTGCTTACCTCTTAAATCAAACTTCCGTAAACGGAGAATACCTGCAATCAGGCCTTCCAAGGGGCCCTTACCAACTGGCCTTTCGGACGCCGGGAATCTCTCCCTTGTTAGCCAGTGTCCTGAAACAAATCCGGCAAATCTGGAATTTCCTGTAATACCCTCTTCTTCTTCCACAGAGCTGGCAACGGTTGTACCGCCTCGAGGAATACTTGGGTGTCCGCTTCTGCTTGATACGCCAGGACGTTTTTGCCATAGAGTTATTTCCTGAAGGGAAAGCCTAAGAGTTCGAGAAGGGCCTGGGATGCTTCATCCGTAGACCGATCCATAGTAATGTTGATGTTCAAGCCCTGGACGAACTCCACTTCATCAATATTGATCTCCGGGAACACCATCTGCTCGGCCAGCCCAAGGGAATAATTCCCTGAGCCATCAAAGGCCCGGGTGGAGAATCCCCGGAAATCGCGAATACGCGGTATAGCGAGATTGATCAGCCGGTCAAGGAACTCGAACATCCTCGTTCCCCGAAGGGTAACCTTGGTTCCCACCGGCATTCCCTCGCGAAGCTTGAATCCTGCAACCGACCTCCTGGCCTTGGTGATAACCGGCTTCTGGCCGGCAATCGTCCCGAGATCCTTCGCGGCGGCGTCGATACGCTTGTTGTTCTCGATGGCCTTACCGACTCCCATGCTGAGCGTTATCTTGTCGATCCTGGGAACCTCGTTGACGTTCTTGTAGGAAAAACGCTCCATGAGCTTGGGGACAAACTCGTTCTGGTATTGGTCTTCTATACGGCTTTTCATCTGAAAATCTCAGTCAGGCAAGCGCCTATGGCAGAACCTCATTTGTGTTCTTGGAATACCTTACCTTGCGTCCGTCCTCTAACCGGAATCCCACGCGGGTAGGCTTGTTCTTGCTGTCAAGCAGCTGAACTTTCGAAATATGCAGGGGACATTCCTTGGTGATTCTCCCGCCCTTGGGGTTTTGCTGGCTTCGCCTTATGTGCTTATGGCGCATGTTCAGCCCCTGCACCCAGACCCGGTCGGTCTCCGAATCAACCCGGATCACACGGCCCTGTTTGCCTTTATCATCGCCTGAAATAACTATGACCAGGTCATCTCGTTTCAAATACATGCTCAGACAACCTCCGGGGCCAGTGAAATAATTCTCATGTAATTCGCCCTCAGCTCACGGGCAACGGCTCCGAAGATTCTCGTTCCACGAGGATTACCATCCTCATCGAGCAGCACTACCGCGTTGCGGTCAAATCGAACATAGGTCCCATCATCGCGGCGAATCATTTTCTTCGTCCTCACAATAACCGCCCGGACCACAGTCCCTGACTTGATGTCACTGGAGGGAAGAGCTTTTTTTACCGAGCAGACGATCACATCGCCAAGGTGGGCAAACGCTCTTCCGCTGCCTCCAAGAACATGAATACACTGAACCAACTTGGCGCCGGTATTGTCCGCCACGTCCAGTTTTGTCTGCATTTGAATCATCTTGCTGTTTCTTTCTTCGAAAAGCCTCAGACGGCCCGGGTCGACTTCCGTACAATTTCAATCAGTCGCCAACGTTTCGTCTTCGAGAGAGGCCTGGTTTCTCCAATTCGAACCATGTCACCAATCTTCGCCTGCCCCTGCTCATCATGAGCCTTGAAGATCGTCTTTCTCTGGATGTACTTGTAATAAGCACGGTGCTTCTCGGTCCGCATCACACGAACCGAAATCGTCTTTTCCATCTTGGTGCTGACCACCTCGCCTACGACTGACTTACGCTTCCTGTCGGCGCCAGCGTTGTTTCCAGCTGCTTCTGTGGTAGGTTCTGTCTCAGCCATTATGACTCTCCAGGCTCTTCAGTTGACTCCGTGGACTCTTCCTCCCCGGCGTCTTCCACCGAAGCATTTTCTTCCGCATCTTCTGCAGTTGCCTCCTCAGACGGGTCCTCGGAAGCGGCAGGGGCCGTGTCATCTCCAACCAGCTCCTTCTCGCGAAGGATGGTGAGAAGACGCGCGCGGTCTTTTTTAATCTCCCTGTAATTACCGGAATTCTCCAGCGGCTCGCCCTTGGCCTGGAATCGCATCTTCCAGATCGTGGCCTCGAGCTTTCCTGCTTCTGATCGAAGCTCCGCCAGGGGTAATTCACGCATTTCCTTGATGTCCATTTCCGCCTTAGACCTTCTGCCTTCTGTTGACCATTCGAACATTGACCGGCATTTTATGCGCGATCCGGTTCAGGGCCTGCCTTGCGAAATCCTCCGGCACTCCCCCAATCTCAAAGAGGATTGTTCCGGGGCGAACCACCGCAGCGTAATAATCCGGCTCACCCTTTCCCTTTCCCATACGGGTTTCAGCCGGCTGGGAACTGATGGGCTTGTCGGGGAAAATTCGAATGAAAACCTTGCCTTCACCATGCAGGAAGTGAGTCGCTGCAACACGTCCGGCCTCAATCTGCCGGGCACTGATCCAGCCCGGGTCGAGACTCTGCAGGCCAAAGTCGCCATAGACGACAAAATTGCCCCGCGTCGCATTACCCTTGGCTCGCCCGCGCTGCTGCTTGCGATGCTTAACCCTTTTTGGCATCAGAGCCATTGCTCTCGTCCTCCTGCGAATAGGGGCCAAGGTAGATCCAACACTTCACTCCTATGGAACCATAGGTGGTGACCGCTTCATAAAATCCGTAATCGACATGCGCCTGCAGCGTCTGCAGGGGAATCTTGCCCTCATGGTGAATCTCGCGCCGTGACATGTCAGCTCCACCGAGCCGCCCTGAGAGCAGAATCTTGACTCCCTGGGCACCCTTCTCCATGGCCCCACGGGCAGCCATCTTGATGGCACGCCGGAAGGCTGATCGCCTGAGAATCTGCTGGCCGATAGACTCGGCAGTCAGCTGGGCACTCAGCTCCGGACTGACGATCTCGCGGATCTCAAGCTTGACCTCGGTACCGCAGATTTTCTCAAGGTCTTCCTTGAGCTGGTCAACCTTCGCGCCCTTCTTGCCGATGATCAGGCCTGGACGGGCACAATGGAGAATCAGGGTCACACGCTCGATCTCTCTTTCGATCTCGATCTTGGGAATCCCTGCGATTTCGTAATCCCGCTTGATATACCGGCGGATCTTCTGATCCTCGACGAGATACTTCCCGAAGGTCTGCTTGTCAGCGAACCAGCGGGAGCTCCAGCCTTCGGTGATACCGACTCGGAATCCTATTGGGTGTACTTTCTGGCCCATCTTCTACAACCTCTCCATCACTTGTCACCTTCTCCATCTTCGGCGCCATCTTCGGCGCTTTCTTCAGAGGCTTCTTCCTCGGGAGCATCTTCGGAAGCCGGCTCGTCCCCGTCCGTGCCGGCTTCTGCCTCTTCTCCCTCAGCGTCATCCTCTACTGGTGCTTCCTCTTCCGATGCTTCCTCCGTTTCAGACTCCGATGCATCTTCTTCTTCCCGGGATTCGTCTTCTGCAGTCTCCTCAGACGCAACCTCCTCAGAGCTGTCCTCTTCGGGGGCGGAATCCTCCACTGTGGACTCCTCAGCGGCGGCCTCTTCAGCCGCGGCTTCCTCGGTTATTGTTTCTTCGATTTCCGGCCCAGGGGCTGTCGCGTCAGCCTCAACAGCGGCAAGCGCCACGCTCAGATGGCAGGAACGCTTGAGGCGCGGATAGGCCCGGCCCATGGAACGCGGGCGCCAGCGCTTCATCGTCGGGCCCTCATCAACACAGGCCTCCTCGACAATGAGATTTTCCGATTCGACACCACTCATCTGAGCAGCGTTAGCGATGGCGGACTGGAGCACCTTTCGGATCATCGGAGAGGCCCGGCGGTCACAGTATGCCAGCCTCACCAGGGCCTTCTCGGCCCGCTGACCACGAATCAGATCCATCACGAGACGAGCTTTGCGCGCAGAAATCCGCGCATAGCGATGGCTCGCTTTAAACAGGATCGTCGTCTCTGATTTTGCCTTCACAGCCATGATTCCTTAGCTCGCACTCCTGCCGCCGTGGCCACGGAAAATCCGGGTCGGCGCAAACTCGCCGAGCTTATGCCCGACCATGTTTTCGGTAATGTACACGCTCCTGAAATCCCTCCCGTTATGAACGAGAAAGGTCTTGGACACGAACTCCGGAATGATCGTACAGGCGCGAGCCCAGGTCTTGATGGGATTGGCCTCTCCCTCTCCTGCCAGCACCTTCTTGTAAAGCTTGGGGTCCACATAAGGCCCCTTTTTCAGCGATCTACCCATAATTCGTTACGTTTACCTTTTGATCTGAATGACTTCTTCTAAAGATTATTTCTTCTTCTTGCGCTTGCGAACGATGTTCTTATTCGACTCTTTCCTGGGTGAACGAGTCTTGCCGCCCTTGGACAGAACTCCAGTGGGCGAACAGGGGTGACGTCCACCAGCACGGCGCCCTTCACCACCACCCATTGGGTGGGCTACGGGGTTCATCGCTGAGCCACGAACCGTCGGGCGAATACCACGCCACCTGTTGCGGCCGGCTTTTCCGATCTTGATGTTCTGATGGTCGAGATTTCCTACCTGGCCGATCGTCGCCTTGCACTTCATATGAATCCGGCGCACCTCGCCGGAGGGAAGCAGCACATTCGCGTAGCTTCCTTCCTTGGCCTGGATGGTTGCCTGGCTACCGGCAGACCGGACCAGCTTCCCGCCCTGTCCGGGGCGGAGCTCCACGTTATGAATCGGCAGCCCGGGAGGAATCTTCTCCAGGGTCATGGTATTACCCACAAGAGGCTCAGCCATTTCTCCTGAGACGACTTCCTGGCCAACGGAGATCCCCTTGGGAGCGAGAATATAACGCTTTTCACCATCGAGGTAATGCAGCAGCGCAATCCGGCAGGTCCGGTTCGGATCATATTCGATGCTGGCAACCTTGGCCGGCACACCCAGCTTGTTGCGCCGGAAATCGATAATCCTGTACTTGGGCTTGTGCCCACCACCGCGATGGCGACAGGTAATGCGTCCCTGGTTATTACGCCCACCGGTCTTCTTGATCTTAACGATCAGAGATTTCTCAGGAGTCGTCCGGGTAATCTCGGAAAAATCCGAAACGCTCCCGAATCGGCGACCAGGACTGGTTGGCTTATAAAGTCTGATTCCCATTGTATCTTCTCAGTTCGACCGGGCCCTTATCGAGGCGCACGGTCCAGGGTTCCGTTCCACTATCAATAAATATCCAGCTTATCTCCCGCAGCAAGGGTGACCACGGCATGCCTGGTATCCTTGCCAAAGCCGACGCTCCGGCCGACTCTCTTGCGCTTTCCACGGCGATTTCGAACGTTTACTTTCTTCACCTTCACATCAAAGAGGGTTTCAACCGCCTGGCGGATCTGAATCTTGTTGGCGGAGGGATGGACTTCAAATACATAAGCATTGAGAGCCTCGATCCCGAAGGTCGTCTTCTCGGTGAGTATCGGTCGCAGCAGTATTCCGTGATCTGAAAGGTTCATTTCTCCTCCCCACCATCATCGTTGTCAGCTGAGGGCTCTTCGCTATCGGCTTCTGCCTCTTCAGCTTCCGGCTCGGCTTCTGCCTCTTCAGCTTCCGGCTCGGCTTCTGCCTCTTCAGCTTCCGGATCGGCAACTGCATCATCAGCAACA